>NZ_JBJDMY010000011.1:0-206941 GCF_044900305.1 Agrobacterium sp. NPDC089420
GCAGCCTTTTTCCGAAAGATAACCGGAAATCGCGGCGACGATGCCGCGGGTCGATTTGCAGGCTACTGTCAGAACATAGGATGTCATCGCGTTTTCCCTCAGAGGCTTCGCGCCGGGATGAGCCGGCGCAGTTCGGCGCGTTCCATAGCGCAGCTTGGCGGCGGAGCAAAGCGGCAAGACGAACGCAGCCAAAGTCATAAAACGGGAAAGGCACCCGCGCCGTGCCGGAAGCGACATGGAATGTTCCACGGCCCGCACGGCGGCGCGGGGTGTTTTGCCAGGGCCGTTGCCGGCTTCAGGCGCGGCGCAGGCGCATGGCCGTGCGGCCGCGGCCGTCGATCAGTTCCAGCGTGCCGCGGCGCGGCTCCAGCCGGAAGGAGCGGGAGCCCTCCAGCGCCTCGATGAATTGCCGTTCCTGGCGCATGATGTCGGGGGTGCAGGCCATCTGCGTGGAAATCATCCGGCCGAAATCGATGCGGTTGCGGTTGATCTTCACCTCGCCGCCGATACCGTTGCAGCCGGCATTGGCGGACACGCGGCCCTCGCGGGAAATTTCCAGCGTTGCCTGGCGGCGGCCGCGAACCCGCTCGCCTCTGATGTCCTGCACCAGCCAGCGCCCGTCAATGCCGGCTTCCGGCTCCGGCCGGCCCGGGGCCGCGCCCACACGTTCCAGCACGAGGTCGGTCTCGTCGCGTCCGCCGGCCAGCACCGAATAACGGCGGGTGGTGGTGAAGAGCAGCCGGTCGCGGTCGCGGATTTCGGCGCTCAGCGCATAGGAGCGGCGGCCACGGATGTCGCGGTCGTCATAACGCAGCACGAAGGGCACCGGCACCTGTCCGCGCGGGCGGATGGTGGTTTCGGCAATCGTCTGCGACGGCGCATCCGCCAGCGAAACATCGATCAGGCGCACGGTGACGGTCGCGCCCGGCGGCAGGGCGATGCGTTCGCGATAGGAGACGCTGCCGCGCAGGCTTGTCGGCGCGGCCACCGCGCCGCCCGCCGCAAAAAGCGGGGCGAGCGCGAGGAGACCGGCGAAACTGCGGCGCGAAAGAAGAGGCTGTCGGTCGGTCATGGTGCTTGCTCCGTGCTGGTTCCGTTTAAATTTCAGGGGATGATAAAAAACGGCACTGAACGGGCGATGAACCGATGGATGTTCCCCCGAATGCTGGAGGAGAGGTCCGGGGTGGGTGGTGGCGCGTGCGATTGCGAGAGCCGATGCATCCCCACCCTCATTCCTGTGCTTGTCACAGGAATCCAGCCGCCGCGCGTCTGCGCGGCAGAGGGGTCCTTTCTGCCCAAGGACTTGGGCTGGCTAGATTCCTGTGACAAGCACAGGAATGAGGTCCAGGAGAGGTCGCCGCAGCCACGGAAAGCAATTCCTCGGGCTGCAGCCTCCGGCTCACCTCAGCTGCGGAAACCGTCCCGCAGCGCTTCGAACTTCGCCAGTTGCTCGGCGCGCAATTCCTTGTTCTCGTCGCGGCGGACGAAAATCTTGAACATGGCGGCGCCGGCGGCATTCATGAACCAGACGGAACAGGAACGGCGGCCGTGGAAGCCGCGATCGACGAAGGTGATCGTGGCGCAATTGTCCTTCTTGATGTGACCGCCGATCGGGCTGTCGCCGTGGATGTTGAACCAGCCGTGGCTCTCCGTGCCTTCCGGCAGGTGGCCCGGCACCTCCAGCACGATATCGCCGGTCTGCACGATCATCAGGACTTCGCCCCATCCGCGCATCTCGTTCCAGATCGCGTCGAAGCGGTCGGCTGCGGCGGAAACGGCCGCACCTTCCGGCAGGATCGCCAGAATTTCGGCCGGCGTCACCTCGGCCTTGGCGGCAATGGCCTCCACGATGCCGTCGGGCTTTTCGGCAAGGGCCGCGGCGGCGCGGGCCTGCCTGTCGTCGTCGGTCTTTTGGGCTGCAATGCTCATGGCTGTGCCTCAGGCGGCAATCGAACGGCGTTCGCCATTCTTGTCTTCGTGGATGATGACGTCGAAGCCTTCGAAATGCGGGCCGGAGAGATATTCCACCTTGCCGCGGTTTTCGCCGGCCTTGGCATGGGCGGCGCGGAACTGTTCGGATTTCGTCCAGGCAAGGAAATCGTCCTTGGTGGCCCAGACGGTGTGCGAGGCATAAAGCGTGTGGTCGTCCGCCTTCGGGCCTTTCAGCATGTGGAATTCGATATAGCCCGGCAATTCGCTCAAGTGCGATTTGCGCTCGCGCCAGATGGATTCGAAGGTTTCCTCATAACCCGGCACGACACGAAAGCGGTTCATTGCGATAAACATGAAATTCTCCCTTTAAGTTTCCAGTTTCAGTCAGGATATCCAGCCCGAACCGGGTTGGGAAGAGGCTCACGACAAAGCGAACAAATTTACTCCACTTATCGATTGCGCGGCTTATAAACATGTGCAAATAACTCAAGTTAAATGGCGCGGGCAGACCCGTGCCCGCCCGTGTGCTTTTGTGTTTCAGGATCGCGCCATGTTGAATTTCCGCCTTCGCCCGCTCGTTTTCGCCACCCTCCTGCCTGCTGCAATCGCCTTTGCAGCGCCCGCCGCCATGGCTTCGGACAAGGGCAATCCGGAAGCGAAACGCATCGTCGCGGTGGGCGGCACGGTGACGGAAATCCTTTATGCGCTGGGCGCCGAAGACCGCGTCGTGGCGCGCGACAGCACCAGCAGCTATCCGGCCGAGGCCCTGGCCAAGCCGGATATCGGCTACATGCGGGCGCTGTCGTCGGAGGGCATCCTGTCGCAGAAGCCCGATCTCATTCTTTCCGAGGACGGCTCCGGCCCGGCCGATGTCATCGCCATCCTGAAGGCGAGCGCGGTGCCTTTCGTCACCGTCGATACGCCGCCGAGCGGCGATGCCATCCCGAAGAAGATCGAGGATATCGGCGCGGCCGTCGGTCTTCCCGACAAGGCGAAGGCGCTGGCTGCGGACACCGAGGCCGGGCTCGATGCGCTGGCCAGGGATGTTTCGGCCGTGCCGGAAAAGGGCCGGAAGCGTGTTCTCTTCGTGCTCTCCAGCGCCGGCGGGCGTATCATGGCGGCGGGCAAGGATACGGAAGCGGCGGCGATCATCGAAATGGCCGGCGGCATCAATGCGGCTCAGGAGATCAGCGGTTACAAGCCGCTGACGGACGAGGCTGTCATTGCCGCAGCGCCTGATGTGGTGCTGACCATGGCGCGCGGCGACCATGCCACCAAGGCTGCCGAGCTTTTCGCGCTTCCCGCCTTCCAGTCCACGCCGGCCGCCGCTGAAAAGGCGCTGATCAGCATGGATGGCCTTTATCTCATCGGTTTCGGTCCACGCACGCCGGCCGCGGGTCGTGAGTTGGCGAACAAGCTTTATCCCGAGGTGGTGAAGCCGTGAGCCTTGCCACCTTGAGTTCCGCTGAAGGCAGGGTTGCGGGCGACAGGTCCCGCCAGGGGGTTGTCACCCTCGCCGTACTTGTCGGCATCCTGCTGTTTGCCTGTGGCGTTTCGCTGGTCAGCGGACCCACGGGCGTCGGCTTATCCGAACTCTGGGCTTATCTGACCGGCGGTGCGGATCAACTCGATGCGCGCGACAGGGTCATTCTCGAAGCCGTGCGCCTGCCGCGCACGGCGCTCGGCATGCTGATCGGTGCGGGGCTCGCCGTTTCGGGCGCGATGATGCAGGGGCTGTTCCGCAATCCGCTGGCCGATCCCGGCATTGTCGGCGTCACCTCCGGCGCGGCGCTGTTTGCGGTCGCGGCGATTTCTCTCGGGGAGGGCGCGCTTGCCACGGTCGCCGTGTTTTTCGGACCGCATTTCCTACCACTGATGGCGTTTTTCGGCGGCCTGCTGAATACCTGGGTGCTTTACCTGATCGCCACGAAGGACGGCGCGACGTCCACAACCACGCTCATTCTGGCCGGCATCGCGGTGGCGGCAATCAGCGGCGCGCTGACCGGGCTGATGATCTTCGTGGCCGATGACCGGGCGTTGCGCGACATCACCTTCTGGTCGCTCGGTTCGCTGGGCGGGGCGACACCCGCCAAGGTGCTGGCCACCTTGCCCTTCATCATCGTCGTGCTTGCCATCATTCCCTTTGTCGCCCGCGGGCTGGATGCGCTGATCCTTGGCGATGCGGCGGCCTTTCACATGGGCATCCCGGTGCAGCGGCTGAAGCGGGTCGTCATTCTGGCCGTCGCCGCCGCCTGCGGGGCAAGTGTGGCGGCGGCCGGTTCCATCGGTTTTGTCGGCATCGTCGTGCCGCATCTTCTGCGCCTCGCCATCGGCCCGTCGCACCGCTTCCTGCTGCCCGCCTCGGCGCTCGGCGGCGCGGCGCTTCTTCTGTTCGCCGACAGCTTCGCCCGCACCGTCGCTGCGCCGGCGGAGTTGCCCATCGGCGTGGTCACGGCGCTTATCGGCGCGCCGGTCTTCCTGTTCCTGCTGCTTGGCCGCGGCGGCTTTTCCATGCGGAACATGTCATGATCCGGGCCGAAAACCTTACCCTCATCCGCTCCGGCCGCCGTCTTCTGGACGACGTCAGCGTCGATCTGAGACCGGGCAAGGTCAATGTCATCATCGGCCCCAACGGCGCCGGCAAATCGACGTTGATGAAGCTGCTGTCGGGCGAGATGCGCGCAGACGGCGGGTCGGTGACCTATAACGACATCGCCCTGGCGCAGTTCACCCCGGTGCAGCTTGCCCGCCTGCGGGCCGTGCTGCCGCAGAATACCCAGCTTGCGTTTCCCTTCACCGCGCTTGAAATCGTGCGCATGGGAGCGGTGGCGCAGGGGTCGCGCGCGCCGGAAGAACAGGCCCGCCGGGCGCTTGCCAGGGCCGGCCTGCGCGGTTTCGAGCAGCGGTCCTACAACATGCTGTCGGGCGGCGAGCAGCAGCGGGTGCAGTTTGCCCGCGCGCTGGCGCAGGTGCCGAACCCGGTGGAAAACGGCGAGGCGCGGGCGCTCTTCCTCGACGAACCGACGGCCAGTCTCGATATCGGCCACCAGATTTCCGTTCTGGAAACGGCGCGTGACTTTGCCAGCGGCGGCGGGCTGGTGCTTGCCATCCTGCACGATCTCAACCTCGCAGCGGAATTTGCCGATCAACTTATCGTCATGCATGGCGGCCGGGTGACGGCGAGCGGGCCATCGCTGGAAACGATCAGCGACGAGACGATTGCGCGGGTCTATGGCATTGGCGGCGTTGTCGGCCGGCTGCCGGCGCAGCACATTCCCTATGTTCTGCCGCAGTCGCGGCATCGCTGAAAATATCCGCGTTCAGCTTTCCGGGCGGGTGGCGATGAACAGCGCCGAACCGAGCATGACGGAGGCAACGATGGCGGCGCGCAGAAGCGGCGGGTCGCTGAAGAACCAGAAGGCGGCGTAACTCACCGTCATTGCCGAAAGCGCCGCGATCTTCGCCTTGCGGGCAATCGCGCCGCGTTCACGCCATCGCCGCAGCGAAGGACCGAACCTGGGATGGGAAAGAAGCCATGCCTCGAGCCTGGGCGAAGAGCGGGAGAAGCACCAGAGCGCCAGAAGCAGAAACGGCGTGGTCGGCAATACGGGAAGAAACGCGCCGACAATGCCGGTCGCGACCATAAGCCAGCCAAGACAGAGGTAAACAAGGCGCATGACTATGCCGGTATCATGACTTATCCACTCAGGATAGAGCAGGGTCATGAAAAGCGTGAGCCCTCTTGCCGCAGTCGCGCCGCACCGGCAAAACCGGGCGCTTCCACCATCACATTTGGCGTGATCGGGCCGCTCCGCTCTGGTGCATGGCGCCTTTAGGGTTGAAAGCGCGGCGCACTGTCTTTATCCCCTTGGGCCGCGATGTCCGGAGCATAACCGGACCGTCAACAGGAAGAAGAAGGAAAACACCATGGCCAAGCTGATCCACTCGATGGTCCGGGTGCTGGACGAAAAGCGTTCGGTGGAATTTTACAAACAGGCTTTCGGGCTTGAGGTTGCGGAACGCGCCGAGTTCGAGAATTTCACGCTGATCTATCTCAGCAATGCCGAGGGCGATTTCGAGCTGGAACTGACCGTCAACAAGGGGCGCGAAGTGCCCTATGCGCTGGGCGACGGTTATGGTCACCTTGCCGTCAGCGTTGCCGATGTGGATGGCGAACATCAGCGCTTCACCGAGATCGGGCTTTCTCCCGGCAAGATCATCGACGCCGATTACAAGGGACAGCCTTTCGCAAAATACTTTTTCATCTGCGATCCGGACGGCTACAAGATCGAAGTGCTGCAACGCGGCAACCGGTTCAAATAATCACCATTAGCGGAGAGACGGGCATGGCAGAGGCAGGCGTCAAACTCGAAGACAGCTGGAAACGCGTTCTTTCCGGCGAATTCGCCAGTCCCTATATGCTCAAGCTCAAGGATTTCCTGCTTGCCGAAAAAACCGCCGGCAAGCGCATCTTTCCCAAGGGGGCCGAATATTTCCGGGCGCTGGATCTGACGCCGCTGGATGAGGTCAAGGTCGTCATCCTGGGCCAGGATCCCTATCACGGGCTTGGCCAGGCGCATGGGCTGTGCTTTTCGGTGCGGCCCGGCGTGCGCATTCCGCCGTCGCTCGTCAATATCTACAAGGAACTGCAGGCTGATCTCGGCATTCGCCCGGTCAGCCACGGTTTTCTGGAAAGCTGGGCGAAACAGGGCGTGCTGCTTCTCAACAGCGTGCTGACGGTGGAAGAGGCCCGCGCCGCGTCGCATCAGGGGCAGGGCTGGGAAAGGTTTACCGACGCCGTCATCCGTGCCGTCAACGACGAATGCGACCATGTGGTTTTCCTGCTCTGGGGGTCCTATGCCCAGAAGAAGGCGGCCTTCGTGGATCAGCGCAAGCATCTGGTGCTGCGCTCGCCGCATCCCTCGCCACTGTCGGCCCATAACGGCTTTTTCGGCAACGGCCATTTTTCCAAGGCAAACGCCTTTCTCGTCTCGCATGACCGCCAGCCGATCGACTGGCAATTGCCGGATGTGGCGGAAAGCGACAAAAACCTTCTCTAGATACTCATAAAATACCTTTACGCTTTGCGGTTGTCGGGATTAAAGATAACCGGACTACAAAGTGAAGGATTATGCCCGTGTCTCTCCTGTCTGCCGAAACCTCCGTCTCGCTGCCCGATCCGCTGTCGATCGTCGATGCTTTCGAGGATCATTTTTCCGAGCACATGGAGATGGAGCGGGAAGGTGCGACGGTACGTTTCAAGACGGAATACGGCCATGGCAGCTTCAGCGCCGAGGGCGGCCGCTTCGCCGCCCGGGTCAACTGCATTTCCGAACATATATTGATGTCGGTGAAGGCCATGGTGGCCGAGCATATCGTTGAATTCTCCGGCGAGACCGGGCTGGATTTCCGCTGGAGCGGCCATGGCGCCCAGCAGCGTGAACTGCCCAATCTTTTCGTCGGCAAGGTTGCCCGCGCCTATAACCTCACGCCGCATATGCGCCGGCTGGTGGTTGCCGTCGAAAGCGGCATCGAAAGGCTGCTGACCGGCGGCATGCATGTGCGTCTGCTTTTGGTGCCGGATCAGGCGCGCGCACCCGTCTGGCCCTATCTTGCGACCACCGGGGCCATCGTCTGGCCGGCGGGTGACGATCTTCTGACACGGCGCGTCTACACCATCCGTTCCGGGGATGTCGGCCGCGGCGAGGTGGATATCGATTTCGTCATGCATGAGGGCGACCACATGCCGGGCGCGACCTTCGGCGCGACGGCGAAGCCGGGCGATGTTCTCGGCATCATCGGCCCGAGCGGTACCTGCCCGGAGGCGGATCGTTACGTCTTTGCCGGTGACGAAACCGCGCTGCCGGTGATGCTGCGCATGGCGGCGGAAATGCCGGCCGGCAAGAAGCTCCGCGTTTATGCCGAAATCGACAACGAAGCCGAGCGGCAGGAGATCGTCTGCGCGGCCGATGTCGAGTGGACGTGGCTTTATCGCCGCGGCAAGCCCGCCGGCACCGCCGGCCTGCTTGAGAAGGCGCTGCGCGACCATGCCTGGAGCGCCGATCACGACGGCCTGCATGTCTTCGTCGCCTGCGAGAAATCCGAGGCGCGGGCGGCGAAATCCTTCCTGACGGACGAGATCGCTTTGCCGAAAGCCGCACTGCGCGCCGTCGGTTACTGGACCCTGGGCGTTGCTGACGATCACTGAGATGAGCGGTCGGGCCGGTTGAACAGTAAAATTTATTGTTCACAGATCGGGAACAATCCGTTCCCGTCGTCCACTCTATGCCTGAGGCGGCTGTTGCCCCATCTTTACGCCATGAACACGGCGGGTCCGATTGCGAGGCCTGCCAGGCGAAAAGGGGTTTAACCATGCTGAACCAGATCAAGGGCCTGCACCACGTCACCTCCATGGCGGCAAGCGCGCGTCAGAACAACGGTTTTTTCACCGATACGCTCGGCCTGCGCCGGGTAAAGAAGACGGTCAATTTCGACGCGCCGGACGTCTATCATCTCTATTATGGCGATGAGGTCGGCACGCCCGGCTCCGTCATGACCTATTTCCCGTTCCCGCATATCGCCCGCGGCCGCCCCGGCACCGGCGAGGTGGGCACGACGCTGTTTTCCGTTCCGGAAGGATCGCTCGGCTATTGGCAGGAGCGTCTTTCGAAAGCCGGCGTGGACGGCCTGAAGGCCGATGAGGCCTTCGGCAACAAGCGCCTGCATTTTGCCGGACCTGATGGAGACGGTTTTGCGCTGGTGGAAGTCAGGGACGATAATCGCGCGCAGTGGACCGGCAACGGCGTCGGCGGGGATCAGGCGATCCATGGCTTTCAGGGGGCGTCGCTGCGTCTTCGCGATGAAGGCGCCACGGCCGAACTGTTGAAATTCATGGGCTATGAGGAGGTGGACCGCCAGGACGGCGTGCTGCGTCTCGGTATTGCCGGCGGCAACGGTGCCGATGTCATCGACATTGAAACACTGCCGAATATTTCCGGCGCACGGCTGGGCGCGGGTTCGGTGCACCACATCGCCTTTGCGGTCGAGAATCGTGAAAAGCAGCTGGAAGTGCGCAAGGCGCTGATGGATACGGGGTATCAGGTGACCCCGGTCATCGACCGCGATTATTTCTGGGCGATCTATTTCCGCACGCCCGGCGGCGTGCTGTTTGAGGTGGCCACCAACGAGCCGGGTTTCGACCGTGACGAGGACACCGCCCATCTCGGCGAGGCGCTGAAACTGCCGACCCAGCACGCGCATCTGCGCCCCCTGCTGGAAAAGCAGCTGGAGCCGCTGGGGGATGAGAAGGCGGTTTAACCTGTCGCTCGCGTTTGGCAGGACATTGCCGCGTATTTCTTCTCCCCGTCTGGGGAGAAGGCGGTCCGAAGGGTCGGATGAGGGGGTAACGCGCACGATAGACCGCACCTTTGCCCCCTCATCCCGTTGCCGCCTACATCTCCCCGGCGGGGCGAAGAAACAAGCCGCGTCCGTTCGCTCCATATGACTGCTCCACCTGGCCGAAGAAACCTTGCGGAAGCCGTTGAACCTCTTCCTTCCAGAAAGGATCATCCGATGAACAAGGACACCTATTTCCACAAATCCCGCGCCGGCGCTGCCGGTGCTCCGCTTTTCGTTTTGCTGCACGGCACCGGCGGCGATGAAAACCAGTTCTTCGATTTCGGTTGCCGCCTGCTGCCTGAGGCCACCATTCTCTCGCCCGTCGGCGATGTTTCCGAACACGGTGCGGCGCGGTTTTTCCGGCGCACGGGCGAGGGCGTCTACGACATGGCCGACCTTCAGCGGGCAACCGAGAAGATGGCCGATTTCGTCAGGGCGAACCGCGAGCATTACCAGTCCGGGCCGGTCATCGGCCTCGGCTTTTCCAATGGCGCGAATATTCTCGCCAATGTGCTGATTAAAGAACCCGGGCTTTTCGATGCGGTGGTGCTGATGCATCCGCTCATCCCGTTCGAACCGAAGATTTCCCCCACCAAGGCCTCGCGCCGGGTGCTGATCACGGCCGGCGAGCGCGATCCGATCTGCCCGGTGCCGCTGACGAAGGCGCTGGGAGAGAGCCTGAAGGCCCAGGGCGGCACGGTTGAAACCGTGTGGCACCCGGGCGGGCATGAAATCCGCTCCGGCGAGATCGATGCGGTCAGGGGTTTTCTGGCGGCTTATGGGAGCTAGTTTGTTGCGCGGCCTCATTCTTCACCGTCATGCCGGACTTGATCCGGCATCCAGCCACGGCGCGTCTGCGCCGTGAAAGGACTCTCCCGCGATCAAGGACTTGATCGCGCTGGACCCCGGATCCAGTCCGGGGTGACGGAGGGTTCCTTTCCACGTCGCAGGCAAAATGACCCTGCTACCCTAGCCTCAGCGATATCCGCATTGCTGCAGCTGCGCCTCGTAACGCAGCGCCATGTTGGCGGAGCGGCGGGCGGCCTTCTGGACCGCGGAATTGTTGCGCCAGCTACCCTTCGCATAACCGGCATGGCCGGAATAATAGGCGAGGTAGAGATTATAGGGGTCGTTCAGTGCAATGCCGTTTTCGCGCCGGCTCTTGGCGTGATACCAGCCAACGAAGTGGATGGCATCGGTGAAATCGGTGCGGCTTGCCGACCAGCGGCCGGTTTCACGCTGGTAGACGCTCCATGTGCCGTCCAGCGCCTGTGCGTAGCCGTAAGCGCTCGACTGGCGTGTCCAGGGAATGAAGCCGAGAAGCTTGGTGCGCGGCGGGCGTGCATAGGGGCGGAAGGCGGATTCGGTATAGATCGTCGCCATCATGACAGGTACGGGCACGCCGAATTCGCGCTCGGCCGCTTTCGCATCGCGCCGCCAGTTGTTGAAGATGCCGTTCCGCTGCTCGAAAATCGCACAGGCATTGGTCACCTGCGACGGTGCGGTGGCGCAGCCGGCCAGGACGAGCATCAGGAAAACAACGGCAGACACGCCACGCATAACGGAACCCTTTCGTTCCGCTATTCTTAAATTGCTAACCATTAACGCCGGGTTTTAAGACAAGGTTAATTCAAATGCCGCCGATCAGGGCTTTGTTAACCCGTTGAAAAGTCCTGTGTCCGGTATAGGGCGAAACTGCGTGTTTTGCTCTTCTTCCCGCTTTTTTGCGATGTGTTTGTCCCCGGCCCGGCCGTATCGCCTATACTTGCCGCATTCCGGTCATCAAGCGTGCGCGCGGCGCAAGATGGGCGGGGCAGGCGGCCAGAACCGGGGAGTTTCCCAATGTCACGGTTGAGGTCGCCGGCACATGCCCATCCTCCAAACAGGAACCGGTTTGGCGGGCGGGTCATGTGGTGAAGCCGGGGCCGCATCGTCTGCAAACCCTGCAATACCATTCCCATACCCCGCAACGATGCGGCCCCATTCTGCTTCCCGACGTTGCCTCGATATTCGCGGCGGCGATATCGGCGCATGGTCGAAAAAGCGCCCGTTGTACAAAAATGAAAACCGATAAAATTGTAGCGATCGGCTTAAAGCGCCTGAAAACAGTGCTGTGCCATTGTGGGATCACAGACGAGGAGCGGCCTTTGAAAGAAACGCTCCACACAACGAAATCGAGACCGGCAAAAGCCGGCGGATCGCGAAACGGGGTATGAAATGCTGAAGAAGATTATTGCTGCCGCCATTTGCGGAATTGCCGTTGCTTCCCTGTCCACCCATGCCGATGCGGCGGGTGCCGCCGGTTTCGCCCGCGCCTTCGCCGCCGTCGAAAAGAGCGCGGTGACACAGGTCGGTGTTTCCGCACCCGGCAGTTTTGATGGCTGCGTCCTTTCCGCCGGCCAATGCGTCTCCACCATCGCCGCGCCGCTGACCGGCGAGCGCCGCGAGGAACTGCTGCGCATCAACCGCGATGTGAACGCCACCATGGGCGCGCTCGACGATTATTTCTCCGGCTTCGCCACCGATGTTCCGGTAACGCCTTCCATGAGCCTTGGCGATTGCGCCGACTGCGCCGCGATCAAGCGCACGGCCCTTGCCGGTGCCGGCTGGTCTTCGAGCGCACTGCGCCTTGCCTTTTCGCTCAACAACGACGGGTCGCTCGAAAAAGTGCTGATCGTCACCACCGACAAGGGCGATATCGTCCTTGGCAACGCCAGCCACTCTCCGGCGGAGCGCGAAACCGCGCTCTGAACCCATTTTTTCATGCCTGCCAGACTGCGCCGGTTTTCCTGACCTTACGGGGTCAGGAAGCCGGCGATTTTTTTCGTTCCGCGACGGCGATGCCGGCCAGCGCCATGACGAGGGCGATGATCTGGTAGGTATGCAGGGTCTCGCTGAGGACGACAACCGACAGCAATGTGCCGAAGACGGGTACGAGGTTGATGAAAAGGCCGGCGCGGTTGGCGCCGATCTGTTCCACGCCCTTGATGTAGAGAATCTGCGCGACGAGTGACGCAAAAATGGCGGCATAGACCACCAGCACCCAGCCCTTCTGATCCGGCCAGACGACGCTGTCGCGGGAAATCTCCCAGAAGACCAGCGGCACCGAGGTGAGAAGGGCGAAAAAGGCGGGAATGGCCATCAGCGTGCGCCAGTCGACGGCGGGTTTCCAGCGCAGGATGACGGTGTAGATGGCATAGACCAGGACGGCGAGCAGCATGATGGCGTCGCCGACATTCATTTCCAGCTGCAGCAGCGAGACCGGATCGCCATGGGAGGCGAGCAGCGCCACGCCGGCGATGGTGAGGCAGAAGCCGGCGATCTGGCCAAAGAGTACACGGGTGCGGAACAGCATGAAGTTCAGGAGGAAGATGACCATCGGAATGCCGGCCTGGATGACGGCGGCGTTGATGGCCGAGGTGTGCTGCAGGGCCGTGTAGAGAAACACGTTGAAGGCGGTGTAACCGACGCTGCCGAGCACGAAGAAATAGGGCAGGCGCTGTTTCACCACCGGCCAGTCCTTGATGAGCTGCGGCACGGAGATGGCGAAGATGATGGCGACGGCGAGGACCCAGCGCAGGAAGGTGAAGGCCATGGGGCTGATATGGCCGACGGCAAGCTTGCCGGCGACAGTGTTGCCGCCCCAGCAGAGCGTGGCGATGATGAGGGCGATATAGGCTTTCGAAGGCACGCTGATGTTTCGCTTCTGCAAGGGAGGGGAAAACGGCTAAGGGGTGAATGGCGGCCTTGCGCCCGTGCTTGGCCCCCACGGGGCGAGATAATGCGGGAAATCCGCGCCTTGTCACGGAAAAAGCAAAATTCTCCATAAGAAACAGGGTCGCTTTCCGTAAAACAACACAGTATACATTCGCGGGTTTGGGTTTCCCATCGGGTTATCGGGCGCGCAAGCGCCATGAGCAGGAAAGCAAGAAATGACGAATGTTGTGGTGGTCGGCTCGCAATGGGGCGACGAAGGCAAAGGCAAGATTGTCGACTGGCTGTCCGAGCGGGCAGATGTCGTCGTGCGGTATCAGGGCGGCCATAATGCCGGCCATACGCTTGTCATCGATGGCATCAGCTACAAGCTTTCGCTTCTGCCGTCCGGCGTCGTGCGTCCCGGCAAGCTCGCCGTCATCGGCAATGGCGTCGTGGTCGATCCGCATGCGCTGATTGCTGAAATCGGCCGTCTGGAAGCGCAGGGCGTCAAGGTGACCCCGGAAAACCTGCGCATTGCCGATAATGCCACCCTCATTCTTTCGCTGCACCGCGAGCTGGACGGCATGCGCGAAGACGCCGCCTCCAACAGCGGCACCAAGATCGGCACCACCCGCCGCGGCATCGGCCCGGCCTATGAAGACAAGGTCGGCCGCCGCGCCATCCGCGTCATGGATCTCGCCGACATGGAGGCGCTCTCCGCCAAGGTCGACCGTATTCTGACGCATCACAACGCGCTTCGCCGCGGTTTCGGTGCAACCGAAGTCTCGCATGAGACGATCATGGAAGAGCTTGGCTCGATTGCCGAGCGCATCCTGCCCTTCAGCGAAACCGTCTGGCTGCTGCTCGACAAGAAGCGCCGCGCCGGCGCGCGCATCCTGTTCGAAGGCGCTCAAGGTTCGCTGCTCGATATCGACCACGGCACCTATCCCTATGTGACCTCTTCCAACACGGTTGCCGGCCAGGCCGCCGCCGGTTCGGGCATGGGTCCGGGTTCGCTGGGTTACATTCTCGGCATCACCAAGGCTTACACCACCCGCGTCGGCGAAGGCCCGTTCCCGACCGAGCTGAATGACGAGATCGGCCAGTTCCTCGGCGAAAAGGGTCATGAATTCGGCACCGTCACCGGCCGCAAGCGCCGCTGCGGCTGGTTCGATGCCGCGCTGGTGCGCCAGTCGGTCGCCACCAACGGTATTACCGGCATCGCGCTCACCAAGCTCGACGTGCTTGACGGTCTCGACGAGCTGAAAATCTGCGTCGGCTACAGGCTGGACGGTCAGGAAATCGACCATCTTCCGGCAAGCCAGGGCGCGCAGGCGCGGGTCGAGCCGATCTACATCACGCTGGAAGGCTGGAAGGAATCGACAGTCGGTGCCCGAAAATGGGCGGATTTGCCTGCTCAGGCAATCAAATATGTCCGTCAGGTCGAGGAATTGATCGGAGCGCCTGTTGCGCTTCTGTCGACAAGTCCGGAGCGTGACGACACGATACTTGTGACTGATCCGTTTGAGGATTAATGTCCTCGGCGATCTAGATTCATAAACCATATCGGGCCGGTACGTCGCCGGTCACGACGAGAAAGTGCTTATGGCGGATTTTGTAGCAGTCATTCGCAAGGCCGTGGATGGCTTGGCGAACAATACTCCCGAAAACCGGGCGAAGGTTTACGACAAGGCGCGCAGTGCGGTTGTGCGCCAACTCGAGAATATGAAGCCACGTCCGCCGGAAGAACTGTTGCGCCGGCAGATCGCCAAGCTGGACGCCGCCATTGCCGAGGTGGACAGCGAATATGCCGAGGCGCTGCCGGCACTGGAGGAGGACGAGGCATTCTCCCCTGCTGCCGAAGAGGCCGCAGCGCCTTACCATCAGCACGAGATCGACGAGGACCGCGCGGCCCATGCCGCCGAGCCCGTGGACGAGGAGCCGGTGCGGGCTGAGGCTGAAGAGCCCGAGCCCGCTTATGACGAGCCCGCCGCCGAAGAACCGCATCACGCGACGCCGGTTTCCACTGTCCCGGAACCGGACGAAGAGGTTCACGAGGAACAGCGCGACAAGCGGCATGAGGAAGAGCGCGCGCCGGAAGAGCTTTATGACGCGCCCGCGCCTGCGGCTCCCATCGCTGTCGTTGCCGATGAAACGCACGGAACCTATTTCACCCGCGTGGAGGAAGAGCCGGCCTATCGCTCGGCCGATGAGCACGATCGCGAATTCGAGACCGCGCCGCGCGAAGAGGATGCGTCCGTTCCCGCCCATTGGGCAAAGCCGGTGGATGAAGACGACTGGCGCAAGCTGGACGAAACGCAGGCCGACGATGTCCATCCCGCCGACGACTATGCCGACGTGCGTGCCGAAACGGACGAGCGCCCGCTGGTTGCCGGTTATGCCGCGCAGCACTACCAGGAACCGGCGGTGAATTTCGAGCCGGACAAGGGTGATGCGGATGACCGTTTCGGTCATGCTGCCGCGGTCGGCCACGATCCGGTGTTCGGTGTTCAGGACGATTTTTCCGAACCGCGCCGGGCGGACGATGCGAGCCAGAAAAAACCGGCCGTCGTCGAGGATTTCTCGTCCTATTTCCAGGATACGGATATTGCCATTCCTGCAAAGGATGCGCCGGCGCTGCCGCGTGCCGACAACGATCCCTTCGGCGATCAGGCGCAGGCCAAGGACAACAAGGAACGCACGCCCTGGGACGATCTGGACGAGCTGATCGGTTATGACGGTGCGTCGTCGTCCGCCCGTGCGGGTGCGGACGAAACGCCCGCCGTGGGTGCGGGTGCCGCGACGCCTGCCTATATGGTCAAGAAGAAACCGCGCCGAAACTATGCGTCGCTGGTGCTGGCGCTTGTCGGCGCCGGGCTTCTGGCGGGCGGCGGTTATGCGCTGTGGATGAACCGCGATGCCTTGAACGACATGGTCGGCGGGCTGGTGCAATCGGCCCAGAAAGGCGGCGAGACCCAAACGCCTCCGGCCAATACGGGCGAGGCGCAGACATCGACGCCGCCGGCAACCCAGCAGCCGGCCGCCACCGGACAGCAGCAGGCGGCCAATCCGACCAACCATCAGACGCCGACCCATGGCGATGACGGTTCCGTCACCGGCACCAAGTTCACCCAGCGGCTTCTGGCCGACGGCACCGAGCGTGACGAAGGGCCAGCCCCGGGCGCGAACGGCCAGCCGGTGACCGCCGAAGGCCAGTCGGTCTATGAGCAGAATGTCGCGCCGACGCCTGCGGGCGAGGCTCCGGCCAACAATGCCGGTGCGCCGGCCGGAACGCCGCCGACGCAGCAGCCTGCCGCTACCGCCACCGGCGACCGCATGTTCCTTTATGAGGAAGTGCTGGGCCAGACGGTGCCGACCGCCATCCAGGGCAGCGTTTCCTGGTCGCTGCAGCAGGAAAATGATGCGGACGGCAAGCCGTCTCCGACCGTTCAGGGCCAGATCACGGTTCCCGGCCGCGGCCTCAGCGCGCTCATTACCTTCAAGCGCAATACCGACCCGTCGCTGCCGGCAAGCCATCTGATCGAGATCGTCTTCTCGGTTTCGCCCGGCTTCGAAGGCGGCGCGATCGACAGCGTCCAACGCATCGCGATGAAGAGCACCGAGCAGGATCGCGGCAACGCCCTGATCGCGGTTCCGGCCAAGATCACCGACGATTTCCACATGATTGCGCTCAACGACTTCCCGGATGCGATGAAGACCAATCTGGAACTTCTGAAGAGCCGCAACTGGATAGACATTCCGGTTTCGTACCGCAACGGCCGGCGCGCGCTGCTGACCCTGCAAAAGGGCAATGACGGCATCGCCGCCTTCGACAAGGCGCTCAGCGAATGGGCGGCGTCGACGCCGGCGGCTGGCGGTCAGTGATGATTTAAGGGCGGCTCAGGCCGCCCTTTTGTTATAAGGCAACGGGCGACGTGCTTATGGAATGGCCGCGGCGGTGTCTTTGCTTTGTCGGGTGGTGGGTTTTGGGGATGTTGGTGAGTGTGGCTCACCCCCCTCTGCCCTGCCGGGCATCTCCCCCACAGGTGGGGAGATCGACTCGCGGCAAGGTTTCGCCTTTCCTGACAGTCGAGATAGCGCAACGCGGGCGCGTCTTGCCAATCTCCCTCCTTGTGGGGAGATGCCCGGCAGGGCAAAGGGGGTAAGCCGCATACTCCGAAGCGAGGATATTCTCCCTACCGCTTTTCCTCCAGCACAACCGCGGGTCTCAGAGGCAGACCATTTCCCATCGCCCGCCTTTTACAAACAAAAAATCCCCGGCCGAAGGCCGAGGATGATTCATGGTCAGCGCATTGGCGTCAAGAGCGAGCTGCCTTACGCGTCCACCACGCGCAAGGCGCGCGCCGCTTCAAGCGCTTCCTTCTGCACGGCCTCCTGCACCTTTTCGAAGGCGCGAACCTCGATCTGGCGCACGCGTTCGCGGCTGATGTCGAACTCGGAGGAGAGTTCCTCCAGCGTCACCGGCTCTTCGGCGAGCCTGCGGGCCTCGAAGATGCGGCGCTCGCGGTCGTTCAGCACGCCCATGGCCTTGGCCAGCATGCGGCGGCGGGTTTCCAGCTCGTCCTGCTCGATCAGCACGTCTTCCTGGCTGTCATGGTCGTCCACCAGCCAGTCCTGCCATTGGCCGGACTCGCCTTCCGACGCCTTGATCGGCGCATTCAGCGAGGCGTCGCCGTGCAGGCGGCGGTTCATGGAGACGACCTCTTCTTCCGAAACCTGCAGCTTCGTCGCGATTTCCTTGACGTGCTCCGGCTTCAGATCGCCGTCATCGATGGCCTGGATGCGGCCTTTCAGCCGGCGCAGGTTGAAGAACAGGCGCTTCTGGTTGGCGGTCGTGCCCATCTTCACCAGCGACCAGGAGCGCAGGATATATTCCTGGATCGAGGCCTTGATCCACCACATGGCATAGGTGGCGAGGCGGAAACCGCGTTCCGGATCGAATTTCTTGACCGCCTGCATCAGGCCGACATTGCCTTCGGACACGACTTCGCCGATCGGCAGGCCATAACCACGGTAACCCATGGCGATCTTGGCGACGAGACGCAGATGGCTGGTGACGAGCTTGTGTGCGGCGTCGCGGTCGCCATGCTCGGCGTAACGCTTGCCAAGCATGTATTCTTCCTGCGGCTCCAGCATCGGAAATTTGCGGATGTCGTCGAGATATCTATTGAGACCGGCTTCGCCGGCCGTAATCGTAGGCAAACTATTGCGGGCCATAAAGCACCCCCTTATCTATGGTCTGGAACGGCACCCTCTTTGAATTGGCGATTACCCGCCGGAGGCACACCGTAAGCTGCGGGTCGTTACCGACCCCGCACGAACCCATGTGACAGATATGTACGCGTCCGCCGCGTTTCAAGCGAACGCTGCGTTCACACATGCGTTATGTTCCGGTCACACCTTCTCTGACCTGTTTAACTTTCGAACGGTAGATTCGTTCCGAAAAACCGCCGAGGCCGGAGCGCACCATCAGCTCATACATGAGCCTTCGGCGCATGGGATTGTGCAGGCGCACCACCTTCGAGCCGAGGAACTGCGTCTCGACATGGGAAAGCGCCTGCAGATCGGGATCGTCGGCAATCGCGCCGGCATAGGTGGCGTGAAATTCCCGGCGGCAGACATAGGTCTTGTATTTGGTCATGCCGAAGCAGACCAGGCTGTGGCCATGGGTGCGCAGGAAATCGGCGACGCCCACCGTCACCTCCGGCCAGGCCGGGTTGAAGGTATCGTCGAAAACGATGACGCCATGCGGGGCGATTACCTCCATCGCCAGTTTCGCGTCGGCCAGCACGTGATGCAGATGGTGGCCGCCATCGATGCTGAAGAAGCGCGCCGGGCCGATGCGTGAGGTGATGTCGGCGGGCGCCAGCCGGGTGCTGTCACCCCGGATGATCAGGTCGCCATCCATGGCGAAACCCAGCCGGCGGCCGTTTTCCATCAGGCGCTCATATTGGTCGAGGCTGCCATCCTCGGGCGGATCAAGATCGAAAAGGTCGACGCCCAGCACCTTTTCCTGCGTCTGCGCGAATTTGCGCATCAGGAAATAGGAGCGGCCATAATAGACCCCGATTTCCGCCATGCCGCCTTCGAAACCGCCTCTCGTCTGCGCCTGCAGCAACGCTTTGAAGACAAGCGCATCGGGCGGGTCGATATAACCTTCGACGCTGCGCAGATCCTGAAATATAAACCGGCGGTCTTCGATGTTCATGCGCGATGGATCCCGTCATCATGCCGTTCCGTTCAAGGCGGTATGAATTGAACGAACGGCGTTGCCTGCGGCGTCTTTCTGGCCAAGCTCTTGTGCGGCCACGGCTTTTGCCGTGGTGCTTTCAAGCTTTGCGCCGGCCGAGGAGGTGCGACGATTGAAGCGAAATTGGGGCGGTCTACAAAAAGGACCGACTACGGAATATCGCTATCCGCTAATCTTTTTTTATTATCGGGGGCTTCGGGTAAAATGCAGGGCGCAGTTTTTTGACCGCGCCCTGCAGGTTTTCAGCCACGCAGCGCGGCGGTCAGCATTTGCATGTCGTCCGGCAGGTCGGTTTCGAACTCCATCACCTCACCCGTGCGGGGGTGTTCGAAGGCGAGCAGATAGGCATGCAGCGCCTGGCGCGGAAAGCCGCGGACGGTGCTTTTGGCCGGCTCTTCGAGAAGGTTCGCCTTGGTGCGGAAGGCCGCGCCATATTCGGGATCGCCGATCAGCGGATGGCCGATATGGGCCATGTGCACGCGGATCTGGTGGGTGCGGCCGGTTTCCAGCCGGCATTCCACCATCGAGGCGAGGCAGGTGGCGTCCGGCCGTTCATGGTAACGCTCCATCACCTCGTAATGGGTGATCGCCTCGCGGGCATCGTCCGAATCCTCGTGCTTGACCGCGCGTTTGGTGCGGTCGGCGCCGCGGCCGAGTGCGGCGTCGATGGTGCCGCGCAGGGTGCGCGGGCGGCCCCAGACGACGGCCTTGTAGGCCCGCTCCAGCGGCCCGGTGCGGCCGTGATCGGCAAATTGCGCGGCGAGATGGCGGTGGGCATTGTCGTTCTTCGCCACGACCATGACGCCGGAGGTTTCCTTGTCCAGCCGGTGCACGATGCCCGGCCGCCTGACGCCGCCAATGCCGGAAAGGCTGTCGCCGCAATGGTGGATGAGGGCGTTGACCAGCGTGCCGGTCCAGTTGCCGGCGCCCGGATGCACGACGAGACCGGCGGGCTTGACCAGCACGATCAGGTCTTCATCCTCATATTCCACATCGAGCGGAATGTCCTCGCCCTTGGGTTCCGGGTCTTCCGGCTCGGGCATGACGATCTCGATGCGATCGCCCGGATGCACCTTCTTTTTCGGTTCCGTCACCGGATTGCCGTTGATGGAGACGGCGCCCTGTTCGATCAGCGCCTTGAGGCGGCTGCGGGAGAAGTCGCCGCCCACTTCGCCCACCAGCCAGGAATCGAGGCGGCCTGCGGCGTCTTCGCCGGCAATCAGGACTTTCCTTGCGTCTCCGCCTTGTTTAAAGGGGTCGTTCATTCTTATTTTTCCGATCCATCAGCATTTCAGGGAACCCGATGACGCAGATCGAGCCAGACGAACAGGAAGACAAGCCGCTTGATCCGGCCATGGAAAAAGTTCGCCGCAAGATGATCCGTTTGCAGATCGTGTCGGGCTCCGTGATGTTCATCAGCCTTATGGCTGTCTTCGGCGCGGT
Source organism: Agrobacterium sp. NPDC089420 (assembly GCF_044900305.1). Classification (NCBI taxonomy): domain Bacteria; kingdom Pseudomonadati; phylum Pseudomonadota; class Alphaproteobacteria; order Hyphomicrobiales; family Rhizobiaceae; genus Agrobacterium; species Agrobacterium sp. NPDC089420. The sequence goes on from NZ_JBJDMY010000011.1 coordinate 20,741, forward strand.
TGTCTACAAGGCGATGGGGCCGTCGAAAACGGTTCAGACGCAGGCGGAAGCGCCGAACCTTGCGGTTCCGACCGGCAACGGGCCGGTTGCCGTCACCGCAAGCCTGCCGCAGGGCTTTGTGATCGACAATGTCAGCTATTCCGGCGGCGACATGCTGTTTTACGGGCGGCTCGCCAACGGCACCCGCAAGGCGCTGGTCTTCAACGTTTCCAGCGGCCGGTTCCTGGCCGATGTGACGGTCGATGGCCAGTGAGGTCAATAACCCGCTTGAGGGTCGGGCGCTGATCCCTGTCGAAGACCCGGCCGATCCGCGCATCGCCGCCTTTCGCGACATTCGCGAGCGCGACCTGACCGGGCGGCAGGGCCGCTTCATTGCCGAAGGCACGGTGGTGTTGCGCATGCTGGCCGCCGCCCACAAGGCGGGCGGCGCCTTTGCGGCGGAAAGCATCCTGATCCTGCGCAACCGGCTTTCCGGCGTTGCGGATATTCTTGCCGATTTTCCGGATGAGGTTCCGGTTTATGTGGCCGAAGCGCCGGTGCTGGACAATATTGTCGGTTTCCACCTGCATCGCGGAATTCTGGCGCTCGGGCGGCGGGTGCGCGATGATGGGCTAGCGCAGATGACGGCGGCACTTCCCGCCTCGTCGCTGGTGCTCGTCGGCTGCGGCATTTCCAATCACGATAATCTGGGTTCGATGTTCCGCAATGCGGCGGCGTTTTATGCCGATGCGGTGTTTTTGGACGAGACGTGCTGCGACCCGCTTTATCGCAAGGCGCTGCGGGTTTCCGTGGGCTCGGTGCTGTCGGTTCCCTGGCATCGCGGCGGTGGGGCGGTGGAGATGCTGGAGCGGCTCTCGGAGGCCGGATTTGCGATCTGGAGCCTTTCGCCCAATGGTGAGACCGAGATTCGCGACATTCCCCGATCCGAGCGGATGGCGCTGGTGATTGGCACGGAAGGTGAGGGGTTGCCGCAATCGGTGCTGTCGCGTTTTCATACGGCGCGGATTGCGCAGTCGGCGCAGCTGGATAGTTTGAATGCGGGGACGGCTTCGGGGCTGGCGCTTTATCAGATGGCGGGGGCGATGGGGCGGGTGTGATCGTGCGGCGTATGCGGCTTACCCCCCTCTGTCCTGCCGGACATCTCCCCCTCAAGGGGGGAGATCGACTCGTGGTTGCGTTTCGCCCGTCTCAACCTTTGCGAATGGAGCGGTGGCAGAGCCTCCTGCCGATCTCCCCCCTTGAGGGGGAGATGCCCGGCAGGGCAGAGGGGGGTAAACCGCACCCGCTGAGGCGGACTATCCCGCACCCACCGAATTAGCGTTTCCGCTTCTCCATCACCACTGTCGCCCGCTTCGCAAGGCTCTCCCGCCCTGACGAACCTGACGCCTTGGCCAGCAACCCCGGAATGGGCGATGTCTCGCCTTCGCGGGCGGCGGTGAGCGCGATCATCTCGGCGGCGATCCTTGCGATTTCGCGGCGGATCGGTTCGTCATTGCCGGTGCCGCGCACGTTCAGCAGGCGTTCGGTAAGCGCCGTGCCCTGATTGCGAATATCCTCGATTTCCTGCTCCAGACCGTCCGGCTGCGGCGCCGGCGGCGTCTCCACAACCGGCAAGGCCGGGGTGTCTTCTTCGGCGACCGCCGGTTCGGCCCCTGCGGCAATGGCGGGCGCGGTTTCAGGCGCGGCGGCCGGCTGTTGCGGCGGAGGTGCCGCGTTCTCGACCGGCACGGCCGGGTTCGGCAGGCGGATGATCATGTCGTTGGCGCGGCCGCCGGTTGCGGCAAGCTGTTCCTTGAGGCGGGCGGCTTCCTGATTGCGCAAGGTCAGCATCGTGTCGAGATCGGCATTTTTCGCCATGAGGGCGGCGACCTGCTCCTCCAGCCGGGTGACCTTGCGGCTTTCGCGCGCAACGGCGCTCATCGCCTCCTTGTTGCGGGCCGCCACATCCTGCAATTCGCGGCTGGCGGTCTCGCCTTCCTTGCGCAAGCGCGTGGCGCTCTGTTTCGCCTGCTCGGCTTCCAGATCGCGGGTGGCGGCGAGGATTTTCGAATCGTCCAGTTCGCGGGTGAGATTGGTGAGGCGGGCGGTGAGGTCGGCCATCTGGCTGGCGCGCTCGTTGGCGGCCTCTTCCTGCTGCGTAAGGCTTGCCGCAATCGTGCCGGCGCGTTCCTCGCTGGCATCGAGGCCGGTGCGCAATTCACCGATTTCCAGCGTCATTTCCTCGATCTTCAGCGACAGGCTGCGGTTCTGTTCGCCGAGGCGATAGGCGTCACTGGAGGCGGCCTCGTTGGCGAGGCGCAGCGAGGTGTTCTTTTCCCGTTCCGTTTCCAGTTCCTGGCGGACCTTGGCGTTTTCGGCGGCGTAAAGCGCGCGCGCCATGTCCTTCTGCGCGCGGACTTCCTGCGGGCTGATGGGCATGGTCGCGCGCAGGCGGTTTTCCGTATAGGCGACGATGCGGCGGTGGATCGCGGGTGCGATCAACAGGGCCAGCAGGGTTGCGGTGAGAAAACCCAATCCGAAAAGAATGGCATATTCGATCACGCGGGACAGTCTCCGAAACTCAGATACGCGCGCATTCGGAAAGAGGAGCGCGAAAACACGTTACGCTATTCTTGCAACCGAGGGGAGGGGCTTCTCCCGGCAATCGCGGAGGCAATGTCGCTGCCCGTGGTTTCTTCTACCCAGGGGGAGAAGAAACAAGCGGCCAAACCCTGCTTCCCGTCAAACCCTTCACGGCAGCGACTCAGAAGGGATTCCAGGTCGGCTGCTGGGTGAGTTTCAGGTAACCGACATTGATGCCGAGGCGCGCGCCGATGCCGGTGCGGATGGGCGCGAGCGTGACATCGCTGCTCTTCAGATAGGTCATGCCGACGCCGGCGACGATGAAGGCGGAGCCGCTGACGCCGCCGTAACGGCGGTAAAGCGCATCGACGGAAGGCAGGTTGTAGACGAGCATCATGGCGCGGGTGCCCTGGCCGCCATAATCGAGACCAAGCGAGGGGCCTTGCCAGAAGACGGGGTGCTGGCCGGCATTCTTGGTATAAAGCGTGCCTTCGCCATAGGTGAGGCCCGCGACGAAGGCGCCGGAGCCTTCCTGCCCGAGAATGTAACCGTTCGGAAGACCGTATTGCTGGAAGGCGCGCTCCACCACCTTGGCAAGGCCGCCGGTGGTTTCACCGAAGAATCCGTGGCCTGCATCCACGACTTCCTGGAAAGAATATTGATCGCTGTTCTGGGCTGCGGCCGGTGCGGCCCACAGCAAGAGGCTCGCAAGGAGCGCGAAAATCTTTCCCAGTCCGAGGCGTGCAATGGTGCGGGTTTTCGTAAGGCGCATCGTCATGTCCGTCCGTCTGTTTCGTTAGCGCATCGCCGCGAAAATCCGAATCGATTTTCGACACGATGCGAAGATTCAAAAATGCTGGAACATCCTTGTGGCGTCAGAATGGACGCGAAGGATTCCAGTGTGGCCTGTTAAGGCATTTGGCATTTTGAAACCATCCTATTAACAATCGGTTTACCAAATATGGTGTCATTATGGCTTAACAATTTCCACACCGTCCGCGCCCCCCTTGCGCAGGAGAGAATTTTATGACGAGCAAACTCAATATCACGCTGTCCGGTCCCGATCTGGCGGCTCTTCTGTGCAGCCGTGTGTGCCATGACGTTATTTCTCCTGTCGGCGCCATCAATAACGGCCTCGAACTTCTCGACGAGGGCGGCACCGATGACGATGCGCTCGATCTCATCCGCACCTCGGCCCTTAACGCATCCGTGCGGCTGAAGTTCGCCCGCCTTGCATTCGGTGCGTCCGGCTCCGCCGGCGCGTCCATCGATACCGGCGAGGCCGAAAAGGCCGCCAAGGATTTCGCCGAGGCCGAAAAGAAGGCGGAAGTCAGCTGGAACGGTCCGCGCGCCATTGTCGCGAAGAACCGCGTCAAGCTGCTGCTCAACCTGTTTCTCGTCGCTTATGGCGCGATCCCGCGTGGCGGCAATGTCGATGTGCTGCTGGAAAGCCCGGATGGGGACGCCAAGTTCGAAATCACCGTCAAGGGCCGGATGATGCGCGTTCCGGCCAAGTTCGTGGAGATTTACGAGGGCAGGCTGGAAGAGGCGGTCGACGCCCATTCCGTGCAGCCCTATTACACGCTGCTTCTGGCGGAAGAGGCAAACATGGCGGTGGAATACAAGGTGCACGAGGACCGTATCGTGTTTACCGCAAAGACGGTTGCCGAGTGACCGCTCGATTGCGGATGTGACGTGATGAAAGGGCTGGAGACGCGTCTGTCGACGTACCGGCCCTTTTTCGTTTCGGGAGCATGTTGATGACCTTTCTGACAACCGACCGCCTTGTTCTGCGGCCGCATGCGATTGCGGATGAAGCGCTTTATCGCGCGTTCTGGGGCGCGGATGTTCCACCGATGAAAGGTGTCCGGTCGATCGCGCCGCTGGAGCCGGAGCTCGCTTTCGCCCGGCTTTTGCGGTTCATCGGCCATTGGTCCGTTTTCGGATTCGGTCCCTTCGTGGTGGAAGAGCGTGCCACGGGGCGCATCGTGGGCGAGGTGGGCTTTGCCCATATGCGGCGCGGAAACGGGGCCGATTTCGATACCGTGCCCGAGGCCATGTGGAAAATCGATGCCGCATTCACCGGCACCGGCGTTGCGACCGAGGCGGTGACGGCGGCGGTCCGATGGTTCGACGGCCGCGGAATTTCGCAGCGGACCGTCTGCATGATCGATCCGCTGAACAGCCCCTCGCTGGCGATCGCCGCCCGATTCGGCTTTCGGCCGTTTCGCGATACGGCGTTCCGCGACACTCCCGTGCGGCTGCTCGAGCGGATTTCAGTGGTTTAGCACCGGCATCCCCGCGCGGGCGGGAGCCCCGGAAGAGCCGTCCGGCTGTCTTGTTTCATGCGGATGTTTTTGATCGCGGTACTGTCTCGATCGTGTTTCAGCACGGCCTGGAACCTGTTCCAGGTCTCGGCGGGCGGCGGTTTGACCCAGGGTTGCTCCCTATCAACTCCTGGAGCATCCCATGCGCAATCTTCTCCTTGCCTTCCTGGCCGTTCTCCTGATCGCTCCCGCCGCAGGGGCGGAAAGCAGCATCGGTTTCAAGCAGATCGAATTGCCGGATCATGCCGGTAAACGGGTGCTTGCCGTGTCGCTCTGGTATCCGTCCGCGCCATCGGCAAAAAGCGAAATCGTGGGTGAAAACGCTGCCTTTTTCGGTCTTGCGGTTCAGCCCGGCGCCACTTTTCCGGCCGGCCGGCGGCCGCTTGTGCTGCTGTCGCACGGGTTCGGCGGCAGCTGGCGCAATCTGAACTGGCTTGCCGGTGCGCTCGTGAAGGACGGTTATGTCGTGGCCGCGCCGGATCATTCGGGCGAATCATTTGACGAGGAGAAGGCGGCGGAGGTCGTGCCCCTGTGGCAGCGGCCGCGGGACATCACCAGAACGCTGACGGCACTGCTTGATGACGACCGGCTTGCCGGGGAAATCGATCGGACGCGTATCGCCGTGATCGGCCATTCTCTCGGCGGCTGGACCGCAATGGAGCTGGCCGGCGCGCGCTATGACGCCGAACTTGCGCTCAGGGACTGCGATGGAGAGAAAAAGCCACCGCAATGCAAGGCGCCGCGGTTGCTGGCCAAAGCCGGTATCGTCGGCGGCGGCAAGGCCGATCCACGCCTTTCGATGGATTTGAAGGATGTCCGCATCCGCGCGGTGGTGGCGCTGGACCTCGGCCCGGCCGCGGGTTTTCTGCCGGAGACGCTGCGGGCTGTGGATGTGCCGGTTCTGGTTCTCGCCGCCGGTGTGGAGACGCCCGAGATTGCCGCCATCAAGGCCGATTCCGAATATGTCGCCCGGAATCTGCCGAAGGCAAAAACCGTTTATCGCGAGATACCGGATGCCAGCCATTTCAGCTTCATGCAGCTTTGCAAAGCGAACGGCGAAAAAATCGTCGAGGCGCTGTCACCCGGGGAAGGTTTCGTCTGCCGGGACGGCGGCGGCAGGAACCGCGCGGCCCTTCATGTGCAAATCGCCGCGATGGTCGGCGGCTTTCTGAATGAGGCGCTGCGTCAGGACGGTATCCGGCGATAAAGGCAGGGATGCCCGCTTGCAACCTGACGGTGGTGCGCGGCGTCCCGGCCGTTCAGCCCATGCCGGGCGGGGCGTACCGATACACCAGATCGTCGGGGTCGTGGCGCGGCGCGGATCGGTCGAGAACACCGCCGAGACGCTCGGCCACGGCCGCGGACCTCCTGTTTCGCGGAGAAACATAGCTGACCAGCGTTGGCAGTTTCAGGGTTTCGAAGGCCCAGCCGCGTAGCACCGTTGCGGCTTCCGCGGCGTAGCCTTTGCCTTCGTGGCCGTCATAAAGCAGCCAGCCCAGCTCCTTTTCGGGAAACAGCGGACCGTGATTGATGCCGACCTGGCCGATGCAGTCACCCGTCTCGGCGAGCGTCACCATCAGCGCGCCATGGCCGAAGAAATGCCAGTTGGCCATGTCGTGGCAAAAGACGCCCCATGTCGACGGTAGATCGTATGGTCCACCGACGCCGAGGGAGCGGGTTGACGCCATGAAGTCGCGATAGGCGGGGAAGTCCGCCATGGTCTGCGGGCGCAATGTCAGGCGTTCGGTCCGCAGCGTGGGAATAGGGTCGTTCATGGGCCGGTTTCCTTTGGCGAAGGGTGGTCAGGCTCTTGCTGGCGGCTATTGGTGGGGACGAGACCTCGAAATCGCAACAAAAAACCCGCCGTTTCCAGCGGGTCTTTTAAAACTGTCCTGTTCCGGGATGGATCAGGCGGTTTCGAGGAATTCCGTCGAGCCATCCGGCTCGCGCAGCACATAACCACGACCCCAGACGGTTTCGATGTAGTTTGCGCCGCCGGCAGCATTTGCCAGCTTCTTGCGCAGCTTGCAGATGAAGACGTCGATAATCTTCAGTTCCGGCTCGTCCATGCCGCCGTAAAGGTGGTTCAGGAACATTTCCTTGGTCAGCGTCGTGCCCTTGCGCAGCGACAGCAGCTCCAGCATCTGATATTCCTTGCCGGTCAGGTGAACGCGCTGGCCGCCCACTTCAACCGTCTTGGCATCGAGATTGACGATCAGCTCACCGGTCGAAATGACCGACTGCGCATGACCCTTGGAACGGCGGACGATGGCGTGAATGCGGGCAACAAGCTCGTCCTTGTGGAACGGCTTCGTCATGTAATCGTCGGCGCCGAAGCCGAGGCCGCGCACCTTGTCCTCGATGCCGGCCATGCCGGAGAGGATGAGGATCGGCGTCTTGACCTTGGACAGGCGGAGCGTTCTCAGTACCTCGTAACCCGACATGTCGGGCAGGTTGAGGTCGAGAAGAATAATATCGTAGTCGTAGAGCTTGCCGAGGTCCACGCCTTCCTCGCCGAGGTCGGTCGTGTAGACGTTAAAACTTTCCGACTTGAGCATCAGTTCAATGCTCTGCGCTGTCGCGCTGTCGTCTTCAATCAGTAGAACCCGCATAATTATCCCCTTTGCCGCCCGCGAACCGGTAAATCATTGCCTCGCGCGATGCGGATCCAGACGTTGCCTGATTTGCAGGCTGCCACCAAATGGTTAACAAATTCTAATTGCCTTTGGCAAGGTGTATCGAATTTATTAAGCAAAGTAGGCATTTCGCTGTTTTTGCACGTGAATCCACCATCGCCAAAATTGAAGCTTAACGTGAGGATTTCCCGCTAAGTGATTCAATCGACTCTTACATCGTCGGGTCCGTTTTTTTGGACCTGGCATTTACCGACCCTTAAATGATCGTGGTTATCATTAACGATGCCCGTAAACGAAAGGTTAACGGCGGCGGTTTTTTATTAACGCCGGGTAACTTTTGGGAATCATTCCGGCACAACGGGTTAACCCGGCCGGTTGAACGGGCGGGTTAAACGGGCCGATCAGGGGGGCATAGTGCCTTTTTGATCCGGGTCTCGCTATCCATGGAGTATTGCGTATGAAGTCGCGTGACAGCCTGGTTCGCCTGAAGGAATTTCAGGTCAACGAAAAACGTCGGCAACTGAACCAGTTGCAGCAGATGATGTCCGAATTCGAGCGGATGGCCAAGGAACTGGTGCATCAGATCTCGCTGGAAGAGAGCAAGTCGGGCATTACCGATCCGACGCATTTCGCCTATCCGACCTTCGCCAAGGCCGCGCGCCAGCGGGCGGATAATCTTCAGGTCTCGATCCGGGAGCTGAAGGCCCAGCAGGAAGCCGCCGAGGCTTCGCTGGAAGAGGTGCAGGCCGAATATGAAAAGGCCGCGGCCCTCGAAAACCGCGACGGAGCGATCCGCGCCCGCGCCTGACGCCCGCGTCTGACGATTGGCGCAGGAGTTTACGAAGATCGTCCTCATTGACGGCTGCCGGTGGATCAGGAGGCAGCTTTCAATGACGGGACGCCATGCATTTTTTTAAAAAGGCCGCTCCTTGGAGAGCGGCCTTTTGTTTTGCGGCCTCGCCGGTGTCTCGCGCCTTGACGGGCAACCGCCATTTCGATTGTCCGAGGGTGGGGAAAGGCGTATTTTATGCGGGTTCCGACCATGAGCCGGAGTTTTGCGCGCGCGCCTCAAGCGGGCGCGGGCGGCTATTTCAGGGAGGAAAAAATGGCCCGCCACTATATAGATTGCCGCGAATTCCCCAGTGACAGCAGATGCACCGTCGCCATCTCCGCCGATTCTCCGGAGGAGCTTATGGAAGCAGCCGTACAACATGCCGTGGCGGTGCATGGCGCAAAGGATACGCTGGAATTCCGTGACGAAGTCCGCAGGAGCATGCATGCCGGGACGCCGCCGCTGAAGGTGGCGTGACGGACGGACCGCCGCGCATTCATGAATGACGCGATATTTTGAACGGTTGTGAGGGATCGGGCGTCTGCTGCCTGTCTCCTCTCTCCCGTGGGGAGAAGAAATACGCCGCGACGCTTGCGGTTATTCTGGCGGCTTATCCCTGGATCACATCCGCCCAGTCGGCATGGCGCAGCGTCTGGGCCTTGAAGAAGGGGCAGAGCGGAATGATTTTCCAGCCGCCCTTGCGGGCTTCCTCGATCGCATGGGCGGCAAGCGCCTGGCCCACACCCCTGCCGCGCAGCGCATCGGGCACGCCGGTATGGTCGATGATGATGAGGGAGGGGGAGGTGCGCGAATAGGTCATCTCGGCCTTGTGGCCGTCGAGGGTTGCCGAATATTCGCCGCGCGATCCGGTTTCGGTTGTCTTGATGTCCATGATCTCTGCCTCCGCATTGCTGTTTACTGTCGCCACTGTAACGGCTTCAGCCTGAATTGAAACAGCACGATAGCGAACGCAGCGGACACAAACCGGCGACAATCGCCGGCCGTGTCAAGCCGTTTGAACGGGAGATCCGACATTGAACCGAAAGCCCCGTCGATGATCCGGCGGGGCGTCTTGGAAGTTCGGTCTGGGCGCGTTTTCGCGCCGGCGCACTGTGTTAGTGGCGATATTGCTGAATGCGCGTGGTGCGCAGGCCGGCAAGGCCATGATCGGCAATCGAGGACTGCCAGGACAGGAATTCTTCGACGGTCAGCGTATAACGCTCGCAGGCTTCCTCGAGGCTCAACAGTCCACCGCGTACCGCTGCAACCACCTCCGCCTTTCTGCGAATGACCCAGCGACGGGTATTGGCAGGCGGAAGATCCGCAATCGTCAGAGGGCTGCCATCGGGGCCGATGACATATTTAACTCGTGGGCGTATCATTTCGGTCATTGGACACTCTATACAAACTCAAGACCATATGACGGGAACTCTATCCCCGTACCTTTAAAAATTGCCTAAGCAGCTCGTGACAATTTATTAAGAATTTGAACGGTTTCGCCTGATTTGTTCGAGTCGCCTTATTTTGTCGGGAAAAAATTTTTCCAAAAATCGCAAATTTCCTCGCCCATCGGTTGCTTTCTTCACAGCGCCGCAAGCGAAAGACATGTTTTTCCGCCGCCCTGGGCAAATTCCGCCGTTCCCTCATGCTGCAGCCGCAGGCGGTCGCCGGCATCGAGGGAAAGGATGGATGTCGCCGACTGCGATGTGCCTGACGTCGACGCATTGCCGGTGATGCCGAAGCTGGCCGCCGCGCCATTGATGAAAAGTGTCACCCGGTGGCCGGACGAGGAAACCACGGCGAGCATCAGGGCCGCCAGATAAAGGCCCTTTGCCGGAACCACGAGTTCCCGCCCGCCGCCGCTCACCGCATCACCCAGCGCAAAGCCGCCTTCGGCAGTGGAAAGTACGGAAAACCCGGCGGCGGAGCCGCTGGCGGGTTTTGTCGTGCCGGCCGGCAGGCCGACAACCGCAAGCGGGCGGTTCGGCATCGAGACCCGGCCGTCGCCGCTGCACAGCAGCGCCGTGTGCCAGGAGGCGCCATCCGCGCTGGTCTTGATCGAAAAACCGTCATGGCCGGCAAGGCCCATTTCCGCCCGGCCGCTCCAGCCGGACTGGAACAGCAGCGAGGCGGTATCGGCCTTGCCCGCCTTGTTGATCGTCATGCGGTGGCTGCCGTCTTCCAGCGCGTGGGTGAAGAGGCTGGCGGGGGAGGCGAGCGCCAAGCGGTTGGTGGTGTCGGCCTCCGTGCCGATACCCAGCCTTTCCAGCCGGCCGCTGGCCGGCAGGGCCATGTCGCGCCAGGCCCCATCCTGCAGGACCCGGTATCTGGCTTCGGCCGCAAACCACGCCGTCCAGCCGGGCTGCGGCGTGATGAGCAACCATGCGCCATCCTGCCGGAAGACGAGCTTGCCGCCCTTGCCTGCAAAGTCGCCGGTGGCATCGGCGGAAAGGAGGACGCAGTCGCCTTCCGCCGCGTTGTCGGGCGGTGCCGCGACCACGGCCCTGACGACGAGCTGCACGATCGCGTCGAGCCTTTGCAGGGCTTCGTTGTGGGTGACGTGTTTCTGGGCCTGCGAGGGGAGGATATAGGGAAGCCGAAGTCTCGCCGTCTGTTCCGTCATGATGTGCCTTCCGCGTTGTGGTGTCGTTTGCGGGGCATTGTGACGCGGTGGCGTGGGGTGGGGATGAGCGGGGGTGGAATTATTTTTTTGGGAGGGGCGGGATGGGGATTTTTTGGGGCTTCGGCGTATGCGGCCTACCCCCCTCTGCCCTGCCGGGCATCTCCCCCTCAAGGGGGGAGATCGACTTGCGGCGGTGTCTCGGCCATCTCGATGTCTGAGGATTGAGTGGTGAAAGTGCGCCTTGCCGATCTCCCTCCTTGAGGGGGAGATGCCCGGCAGGGCAGAGGGGGGGTAAAGCCACATACGCCGAAGCTAACCAATGCCGCAGGTAGCAAGAGCCGCAGGAAACGCCGAGCGCCTGTTACCCCGCGATCTCCACCGCCATTGCCCCCTCGGCAATGAAATCCGGATTGGCCAGCGCATCCTCGCCGTCGCCCCTGACCTCATAGGCAAGCGGCCTGCCCTCGCAATTGAGCGTCCTGCCGCCGGCGGCGCGCAGCACGGCGTCGCCGGCGGCCGTGTCCCACATCATGGTGCGGCTGAAGCGGGGGTAGATATCGGCGGCCCCCTCCGCCAGCATGCAGAATTTCAGCGACGAGCCGACGGAAATGCAGTCCTTCAGCCCGTGTTCGGCCACGAAGGCTTCCGTCCTTGCGGTGCAATGCGAGCGGCTGATCAGTGCCACGGGCGAGGCGCCGCGGCGGCGCGCCCGGATGGGGCGGCGTGCGAGAACCGCGCCGTCGCCGGAAATGGCGAGTTTTTCCGCCGTCTCGCCCTGGCCGGTCCAGGCCTGTCCGCGGCAGGGGGCGTAAACCACGCCGGCCACCGGAACGCCGTTGCGGATAAGCGCGATATTGACGGTGAAATCGTCCTTGCCGGAAATGAACTCCTTGGTTCCGTCCAGCGGGTCGACCAGAAAGAACTCCGCACCGGTTTCCGGCAGGATGCCGCTTGCCACCGCCTCTTCGGCGATGACGGGAATTTCCGGGAAATGGGCGGCGAGCGCCGAAAGAATGATCGCCTCGGCCCGCTGGTCGGCCTCGGTCACCGGCGAGCAGTCGTCCTTGTAGGAGACATGCGGGCCGGCGCGGTGGACCGCCATGATGGCCTGCCCGGCGTCCAGCGCCGCTTTCGTCAATATGTCGATCATCTCTTTGCCGTTGCCATCCCGCACCGGGATATTCCGATCCTCAACGTCGCTACTCCTTTGCCCGCCGCCCGTCAAACAATGGCGTCGGACAAGGCTAAAATAAGCATCCGGCCGTCATTTTTTCAGCACTTCCTGCCAAAATCATGGCTCTTTTGATCGGGAAAGCGGCAGTCCGTGTGGAAATTCCAAATTTTGTGCAGGATCGCCCGTTTTTGACTTCACATTTTTAACGAACACGATATGCATTTTGCGAGTGGGGCTGCCCGCAGGGGCTCCCCCCATAATTAACATAACGAGGCGTGGCCCATTCGAGGTCGTGCCCGGGGGAAAGACATGGAGTATTTTATCCAGCAGCTCATCAACGGGCTGACTCTTGGATCGATCTACGGCCTCATCGCTATCGGCTATACGATGGTTTACGGCATTATCGGCATGATCAACTTCGCCCATGGCGATATTTTCATGCTTGGCGGCTTCGCCGCGCTGATCGTTTTTCTGATTGTGACATCCTTTGTCGCCGGCATTCCGGTGGCCCTGCTTCTGCTTTTGATGATGGTCGTCGCCATGCTGATGACCGGCCTGTGGAACTGGGTGATCGAGCGCGTGGCTTATCGCCCGCTTCGAGGTTCGTTCCGTCTTGCACCGCTGATCACGGCCATCGGCATGTCGATCGCGCTGTCCAACTTCATCCAGGTGACGCAGGGTCCGCGCAACAAGCCGATCCCGTCCTTGGTGACGGAAAGCTATCATTTCGGCGCCATTACCGTATCGCTGAAGCAGCTGATCATCATGGTCGTCACCTCGGTGCTGCTCTTCGCCTTCTGGTATATCGTCAACAAGACCCCGCTCGGCCGGGCGCAGCGCGCCACCGAACAGGATCGCAAGATGGCCGCTCTCCTCGGCGTTGATGTCGACAAGACGATTTCCATCACCTTCATCATGGGTGCGGCGCTCGCTGCTGTCGCGGGCACCATGTATCTGATGTATTATGGCGTCGCCTCCTTCAGCGACGGTTTCATTCCCGGCGTCAAGGCGTTTACCGCGGCCGTTCTCGGCGGCATCGGCTCGCTTCCGGGCGCCGTTCTCGGCGGCCTGCTGATCGGTCTCATCGAATCGTTGTGGTCGGCCTATTTCTCCATTGCCTACAAGGATGTCGCCGCTTTCGGCATCCTGGCTTTCGTGCTGATCTTCAAGCCGACCGGCATTCTTGGTCGTCCGGAAGTCGAGAAGGTGTGATCCCATGACCAATATCGCTTCCGAAAATGCCGCTTCCAGCCCGAGCATCATGGCGACGGCCGTGAAGGAGGGCCTGATTGCGGGCCTCATCTCGTTCGGCATGTTCATTCTTTATGTCGGCATCGTCACCTATCAGGACATCAACAACCAGCTGATCTGGGGCACCCGCTGGGGGCTTCTGGCGATCTTCGTCGCGGTTGCCGCCGTCGGCCGTTTCCTCGTGGTCGGCTTCATCAAGCCGTCGCTGGACCGCCGCAGGCTCGCCAAGGCGAAGACCGGCATTCTGGAAATCTCCGAGGAAAAGGGCTTTTTCCACAAGCACTTCCTGAAGCTGGCGCTGGTACTGCTGCTGCTTTATCCGGTCATTGCCGTGCAATTGTTCGGTTTCCAGGGCTCGCTGAAATTCGTCGACAATTTCGGCATCCAGATCCTGATCTATGTGATGCTGGCCTGGGGCCTTAACATCGTCGTCGGGCTGGCCGGCCTGCTCGATCTCGGTTACGTCGCCTTCTATGCGGTCGGCGCCTATTCCTATGCGCTGCTGTCCAGCCAGTTCGGCCTGTCCTTCTGGGTGCTGCTGCCGCTTGCCGGCATTCTTGCCGGCTTCTGGGGCATCATCCTCGGTTTTCCGGTTCTGAGACTTCGCGGCGACTATCTGGCGATCGTGACGCTCGCTTTCGGTGAGATCATCCGCCTGGTGCTCCTCAACTGGACGGATGTGACCAAGGGCACCTTCGGCATTTCCGGCATCGCCAAGGCGTCGGTCTTCGGCATCTGGTCCTTCGATGTCGGCGCGCCGAACAATTTCGCCAAGGCCTTCGGCCTGTCGATGTCCTCGGCCTATTACAAGATCTTCCTGTTCTACGTGATCCTGCTGCTGTGCATGCTGACGGCCTATGTCACCATCCGCCTGCGCCGCATGCCGATCGGCCGCGCCTGGGAAGCGCTGCGCGAGGACGAGATCGCCTGCCGTTCGCTCGGCATCGATACCGTCATCACCAAGCTCACCGCCTTTGCAACGGGCGCGATGTTCGGCGGTTTTGCCGGCTCCTTCTTCGCTGCCCGCCAGGGTTTCGTGTCGCCGGAAAGCTTCGTGTTCCTCGAATCGGCGGTCATTCTCGCCATCGTCGTTCTCGGCGGCATGGGCTCGCTGACGGGTATAGCCATTGCGGCGCTCGTCATGGTCGGCGGCACCGAGCTGCTGCGCGAAATGGAATTCCTGAAGCATGTCTTCGGACCCGACTTCACGCCGGAACTCTACCGCATGCTGCTCTTCGGTCTTGCCATGGTCATCGTCATGCTGTTCAAGCCGCGCGGCTTCGTCGGCTCGCGTGAACCCACGGCCTTCCTTAAAGAACGCAAGGCCGTGTCCGGCAGCTTTACCAAGGAAGGTCACGGTTGATGGCTTCCGGAACGGCAACAATGGCACCCAATACAACTGGCGACACGATCCTCAAGGTCGAACATCTGTCGATGCGCTTCGGTGGTCTGATGGCCATCAACGACTTCTCCTTCGAGGCGAAGCGCGGTGAGATCACGGCGCTGATCGGCCCCAACGGCGCGGGCAAGACCACGGTCTTCAACTGCATCACCGGCTTTTACAAGCCGACCATGGGCATGATCACCATGCGCCAGCAGAATGGCGAGGCGCATCTTCTCGAGCGCCTGCCGGATTTCGAAATCACCAAGAAGGCGAAGGTGGCGCGCACCTTCCAGAACATCCGGCTGTTTTCGGGCCTGACGGTTCTGGAAAACCTGCTGGTGGCGCAGCACAATGCGCTGATGAAGGCCTCGGGTTACACGATCCTCGGCCTTCTCGGCCTGCCCGCTTACCGGCGGGCGGTGGATGCCTCGATCGAAAAGGCGAAATACTGGCTGGAAAAGGCCGATCTGATCGACCGCGCCGACGATCCGGCCGGCGATCTGCCCTATGGCGCGCAGCGCCGTCTGGAAATCGCCCGCGCCATGTGCACGGGGCCGGAGCTTCTGTGCCTCGACGAGCCGGCCGCCGGCCTCAATCCGAAGGAATCGCTGGCGCTCAACACGTTGCTGCGCGGCATCCGCGACGAAGGCACGTCGCTGCTTCTCATCGAGCACGACATGTCCGTGGTGATGCAGATTTCCGACCATGTGGTGGTTCTGGAATATGGTCAGAAGATTTCCGACGGCACGCCGGACCATGTGAAGAACGACCCGAAGGTCATCGCCGCCTATCTGGGTGTCGAGGATGATGAAGTGGAAGACGTGATTGCGGAAGAACTCGACGGAGGAGCGGCCTGATGTCCGGTGAACCGCTTCTGAAAGTCCAGGGTGTCGAAACCTATTATGGCAATATCCGGGCTCTGGCCGGTGTCGATGTCGAGGTCAACAGGGGTGAGATCGTCAGCCTGATCGGCGCCAACGGCGCCGGCAAGTCGACCCTGATGATGACCATCTGCGGCAGCCCGCAGGCGCGTGCCGGCCAGGTGATCTTCGACGGCGAGGACATTACCCAGCTGCCGACCCACCTGATCGCGCGCAAGCGCATTGCCCAGTCGCCGGAAGGCCGCCGGATTTTCCCGCGCATGACGGTGCTGGAAAACCTGCAGATGGGCGCCAATCTCGACAACCTCAAATATTTCAAGGAAGACGTCGAGAAGATCTTCGTGATGTTCCCGCGCCTGAAGGAGCGCCAGAGCCAGCGCGGCGGCACGCTTTCCGGCGGCGAGCAGCAGATGCTTTCCATCGGCCGCGCGCTGATGGCGCGGCCGAAGCTGCTGTTGCTCGACGAACCGTCGCTCGGTCTCGCGCCGCTGATCGTCAAGGGCATCTTCGAGGCGATCAAGAAGCTCAACCAGGAGGAAGGGCTGACCGTCTTCCTGGTGGAACAGAACGCCTTTGCGGCGCTCAAGCTTTCCGACCGCGCCTATGTGATGGTCAACGGCAAGGTGACGATGAGCGGTTCGGGCAGGGAACTGCTGGCCGATCCGCAGGTGCGCGCCGCCTATCTGGAAGGCGGACGACACTGAAAGATTTTACTTGCGCCGGAGATTTTGCGGCGCAAGATTGCAGGCACTGTGCCGCCGGCGCTTGGCGAAGGCGGGACGCAAACAATAAAATGCCCGGCGGCAAACGTCGGGACGACAGACAAGGCAGGGCCAGGACGTTTGCGTCCGGCACTGATGGGGAAAGAGATGCAGGGCCTTTTTTTCGAAACCGATAACGGCGTGCGTTATGTTCTGCGCGCGCTGGTTGTTCTTCTGGGTTTCTGGACGGCGTGGCGCACGGGCAGGTCCGTGGCCGATGGCTGGGGCGATTATACGCGGGTGGTGATCTACACGCTCGCACTGGGGCTCGTCATGCGGTTTCTGCATCACGCGCTTTTCAACGGGCCGTTCATCAACGGCTTTTATTACGTGTTTGACGTCGTTCTTCTTCTGGTCTTTTCCAGCATCGGTTTCCGCATGCGCCGGACGAGCCAGATGGTCAATAACTACTATTGGCTCTACGACCGGACGTCGGCATTTTCCTACAAGAAGAAAGATTGACAGGCGGATTTTTCCGGCTGCACAATGCTCGTCAGAGTGGAACGGTTTCCTGTTCAGTGAAGGTGGGTACTGAACGGGTCCTTGCAATCAACCCATCCAAGGAACTGGGAGTAAAGTAATGAAGAAGTCTCTTCTTTCCGCTGTCGCGCTGACCGCCATGGTCGCGTTCGGCGGTTCGGCCTGGGCCGATGTCGTGATCGCTGTCGGCGCACCGCTGACCGGCCCGAACGCTGCTTTCGGCGCTCAGATCCAGAAGGGTGCCGAACAGGCCGCGAAAGACATCAACGCCGCCGGCGGTATCAATGGCGAGCAGATCAAGATCGTGCTGGGCGACGACGTCTCCGACCCCAAGCAGGGTATTTCGGTCGCCAACAAGTTCGTTGCTGACGGCGTGAAATTCGTTGTCGGCCACTTCAACTCGGGCGTTTCCATTCCGGCTTCCGAAGTTTATGCCGAAAACGGCATTCTCGAAATCACGCCCGCCGCGACCAACCCGGTCTTCACCGAGCGTGGCCTGTGGAACACCTTCCGCACCTGCGGCCGCGACGACCAGCAGGGCGGCATCGCCGGCAAATATCTGGCCGACCACTTCAAGGACGCCAAGATCGCCATCATTCACGACAAGACCCCCTATGGTCAGGGCCTTGCCGATGAAACCAAGAAGGCCGCCAATGCGGCCGGCGTGACGGAAGTCATGTATGAAGGCGTTAACGTCGGCGATAAGGACTTCTCCGCGCTGATCTCCAAGATGAAGGAAGCCGGCGTTTCCATCATCTATTGGGGTGGCCTGCACACCGAAGCCGGTCTCATCATCCGCCAGGCGGCTGACCAGGGCCTGAAGGCCAAGCTCGTTTCGGGCGACGGCATCGTCTCGAACGAACTTGCCTCCATCGCCGGCGATGCCGTCGAAGGCACGCTCAACACCTTCGGCCCCGATCCGACGCTGCGCCCGGAAAACAAGGAACTGGTCGAGAAGTTCAAGGCCGCCGGCTTCAACCCGGAAGCCTACACGCTTTATTCCTATGCCGCGATGCAGGCGATTGCAGGCGCCGCAAAGGCCGCCGGCTCCGTGGAGCCGGAAAAGGTTGCCGAAGCCCTGAAGAAAGGCACTTTCCCGACCGCGCTCGGCGACCTCTCCTTCGACGAGAAGGGCGACCCGAAGCTTCCCGGTTACGTCATGTACGAGTGGAAGAAGGGGCCGGACGGCAAATACACCTACATCCAGCAGGGCAGCTAAGCCTTTGCGTGATGCGTTATCGAAGCCCGGCAGCGATGCCGGGCTTTTTGTTTGCGGTCTCGGCCACATTAGGGACAACAAGGCAGGAAACTAATCCTCTCGGGAACCGCAATGAGGGATAGCAATGACGACAAAGCGAGCCGTGTCCCTATTCCTCGTTCTCGCCGCGCTGGCGACGGTGCTCGTCGGCCTGCATGTTTTCAGCAAATCCCGCACGACGCAATTATTCGGCGGCATCATCGCAAGGGTCGAGACAGCGAGGCCGATGGTGGCGCTGACCTTCGACGATGGGCCGTCGGTGCGTTTCACGCCTAATGTCCTGGCGATCCTGAGGGAGCGTGGGGTAAAGGCGACTTTCTTTTTGACCGGTCAGGAGACCGAAGAGAATCTGCCGCAGGCGCGCATGATCGTCAACGAAGGACATCAGGTCGGCAACCATAGCTATACGCATTCCAATATGATGCTGATGGGGCCGGCGCGGATCGGGCAAGAGATCGAGCGCACCGATGCGGCTATTCGGACTGCTGGCTATGAAGGCGAGATCATGTTCCGCCCGCCCTATGGCAAGAAGCTGC
The DNA here is from genome assembly GCF_044900305.1 of Agrobacterium sp. NPDC089420. Taxonomy (NCBI): domain Bacteria; kingdom Pseudomonadati; phylum Pseudomonadota; class Alphaproteobacteria; order Hyphomicrobiales; family Rhizobiaceae; genus Agrobacterium; species Agrobacterium sp. NPDC089420. The sequence goes on from NZ_JBJDMY010000011.1 coordinate 39,446, forward strand.
TCACCTTGCCCTGGTATCTTTCCCGGCATGACCGGAAAACCATCATGTGGGATGTCGAGCCGGAATCGTTTCCCGATGTCGCCGAGGACGCGGCCGTCTTCGCAAAATACGTCATCGAGCAAACGAGAAACGGCTCGATCATCATCATGCATGTGATGTATCGAAGCCGCGAAGTATCCCGGCAGGCCTTGCCTTTGATCATCGACGGGTTGCGTCAACGCGGGTTTGAGTTTGTCACCGTCTCGCAATTGCTCGAAAATCGCTGAAGCCCACTCTCCTGCCAGAGCGTATCAGCCGATCCGTGTCAGAATAAAATCCGCGCGCTCGTCTATGCCGCATTTCGGAAGCACGGAAATATCGTAGCCAAGCTTGTCATAATCGCGGACCAGGCGCTCATATTCCTCGACCGCCGCATCGAAGCCATGCTTGCGCTCGCTGTCGCCCGTGTAGATTTCCGGCCATGGCGGGGTGAGGAAGACCAGACGGTTATAGCGGTGTGCAGCCCGCAGCGTCTCGATGAAGGCATCGCCATTTATATGACGAAGCGCTGAGGCAGCGTCGATCAGGCCGCGATCGAAGAAAACCGGGCCTTCCGACGGGGCGTTCTGCCGGTCTTCGAGGGCCATGGCGATGGCGCGGCGGGCGAATGCTTCAATGTCGATCCAAGGCAGGGCCGTGCCGCCATTGCGGTTTTCTTCGATGACGATGCGCCGGCCGGGCTCCTCCACGGTGGCGAAACCGCGTCGGGAAAGCTCGGCGAGAAGTGTGGATTTGCCGCCGCCGGAGCAGCCGGAAAGGATGATGAAACGGTCCATGGGATTTCTATCCTGTATTGGGTTCAGGTGGGTCGGACGGTGATTTTTGGGTTTGGGGTCGCGGCGTGTTTCTTCTCCCGCCGGGGAGAAGGTGGCCCTAAGGGTCGGATGAGGGGGCTACGTTGCCGGATTTCGGAGAGCTTGCCCCTCATCCCGCTGCCGCGGACTTCTCCCCCTCGGGGAGTAAAAACAAGGGGCGGGTGCTCACCCAATAAGCGGACATTGTGCACCCAAGCGGAAATATGTCGGGCGACCCTACCATAATAATGGCAGTCGTCACCCCTGATGCAGAATATGTGCCGCCCTGACCGCGGCCGAAGCGCGGTTTTCCACCCCGAGCTTCACATAGATCTGTTCCAGATGCTTGTTCACCGTTCTGGCGGACAGGCCGAGAATATCGCCGATATCGCGGTTGGACTTGCCCTTGGCGATCCACAGCAGCACTTCTGATTCCCGGGCGGTGAGGGAAAAATGCTCGCGCAGCAGGTGGTCGCCGGATTTTTCACTGGCGGCGGTCAGGCGGAAGAGGAATTCATCCGGACCCATCGCGCCGAGGAAAGACAGTTGCAAGGCGGGTCGTCCGGCCTCGGTGATCGTCAGCGGCGCGTCGCGGCCGGTTTCGGCTGCCGCCCTTTCGCCGAGCCAGCGGCCGATATGGCTGACGACGGTTTCCATGCCGTCATCGCGGCCGGTGGCGGCGTTGACGAGGCGCGTCGCCTGCGGCGTGGACCAGTGGATCGCGCCGCTGGCGCGCACGGCCAGCAGGTGGCGGCCGGCGGCATCGAGCGCCACACGGGCGCTCTGGGCCGAGCGGGCATTGGAGAGATGCACGCGGATGCGGGCGCGCAGCTCGTCGATATTGATCGGCTTGGTCAGATAATCGACACCGCCCGATTCCAGCGCCCGCACCACATGTTCGGTCTCGGTCAGCCCGGTCATGAAGATGACCGGCACCTGCGCCACCGCCGCATTGGCCTTCAGGCGTCGGCAGGTCTCGAAACCGTCCATGGCCGGCATGACGGCGTCGAGCAGGATGATATCGGGCGTGATGCGCTCGGCGATGTTGAGGGCGGCTTGTCCCGAGGTGGCGATAAGGGCGGAAAAGCCCGATTGCTCCAGCGCGTCGGTGAGGAAACCGAGCGCTTCCGGGCTGTCATCCACCAGCAATACGATGTCTCTCGGGGCCGCTGCCGCCTGACCGCTCATGCCTTGCCGTCTCCCGTGTCGTTATCCGCGAACCGCTTGAGAAAATGTGCGTAACCGGCCAGATCGAAGGCCTGCACATAGGTGCCGAGTTCCTGCGTGAAGGGCAGGTTTTCCGTATTGCGGGCGAGATCGGCGAGTTTCGCCTCGATGCCGCGTATGTAGCCTATTTCGCCGAGCCGCTGCAAATCCTGAATATGGATCGCACCCGGATGGATGATCTGCGGTGCGGGCTGCGGCGTGGGCTCCGGGGGCAGGTCGGTATCGTAAATCCATTTCAGGCCGAGATGCACGGCAAGCCTGTCGCAAAGGTGGCGGATATCGACGGGCTTGGCGATGGCGTCATTATGGTTGTCCTCGCCGGCGCCCGCCATGGTGCCGTCACCGATATTGGCAGACAGCATGATGAGCGGGGCGGTCTGGCCGGCTTCGCGCAGTTTCGTCACAAGCTGCCAGCCGGTCATGCCGGGCATGGAAATATCGATGAGGAAGAGATCGGGTTTCACGCCTTCGATCAGCGTCAGGCATTCCGGCCCGCTCTGGGCGGTCAGCACCACGAAATCGAGCGGTGCCAGCACCTGCCGCATCAGCTCGCGATGATCCTCGTTATCATCGACCACGACGATGGTGCGGCGCGGGCCGGAATAGGAGCGGATGGTCTTTTCCGCGGCCGGCGCGGTATTTGGCCGATGCACGGCCGAGAGCATCAGGCGCACGCGGAAGGTGGACCCCTCATCCTTTTCGCTGGAAACGGAAATCTCCCCGCCAAGCGTATTGGTCAGAAGCCGCGTGATGGTGAGGCCAAGGCCAAGGCCCGGCATGGGGCGCACGCTGTCTGCCTCGCCGCGCTGGAAGGGTTCGTAGATGCGGGCGAGGTCCTTCTGTGCAATGCCGCGGCCGGTATCGGCAACGGTGAAACTCGCGACCTGGCTGCGATAACCGACATCAAAGGTGACGGCGCCCTCATCGGTGAACTTGATGGCGTTGGAGAGCAGGTTGACGAGGATCTGGCGCAGCCGCTTTTCATCGGTGCGGACATATTGCGGCAGGGCGCGGGAGCGGTCATGGCGGAATTCCAGCCCCTTGGCCTGCGCCTGCGGGCGGAACATGTCGACGATCTGGTCGAGGAAATCCTGAATGTTGATCTCGTTGGAATAGACCTGCAGGCGGCCGGCCTCGATCTTGGAAATATCGAGAAGCCCGTCGATCAGGCCGGACAGGTGGTCGGCCGAGCGGCGGATGACCTTGATCGCCGATTGCCGGGGCGGGGGAATGGTCTCGTCGCGTTCGAGGATCTGGGCATAACCCAGGACGGCGTTGAGCGGCGTGCGCAATTCATGGCTGAGGCCGACGACATAACGGCTCTTGGCGCGGTTGGCGGCTTCCGCCGTCTCCTTGGCGTCCTGAAGGGCGGCGTCGGTCTTCTTGTGGGCGGCGATTTCTTTGAGCAACAGCGTGTTCTGGCGCGAGGACTCCTCTTCCGCCACCACCCGGCTGTCATGGGCAAGCACGAGGAACCAGCAGACGATGCCGGCAATGACGGCGAAGACGAAAAACACGATGAGGATGGTACGGTTCACCACATCGGCCGTTTCCGGCGAGGCGGTGCCGACCTGATGGGCGATCATCGCGAGAATGCCGCCGATGGCGGTGACGGCAATCGCCGCCGCCATGCCATAGCGCCCGAGCCGGGTGGCGAGCTTCGCCACCAGCTGCCTTGGCAGGAAGGTTTTTGCGACGGTGGCGACCTGATAATTGAGTTTGGCCTTCGGCTTGCACATGTCGTGGCAGCGGCTGTCCAGCGAGCAGCAGAGCGAACAGATCGGCGCGGCATAGGCCGGACACCAGGCCATGTCTTCCGGCTCGAAGGGGTGTTCGCAGATGGAGCAGGTGATGCTGGTCTCTTCGCGCCATTTCTGGCGCGGCTTGCGGGCGAGATAAAATTTGCCCTTCGTGCCCCATGCGATGAGCGGCGAGGCGATGAAGGCGACGATCAGCGTCAGATAGGGCGCGAGCGATGCGGCGAGCGGCCCGAAGGCGCCGAAATGCGCCATCAACGCAATGGTGGCCGAAAGCGCCATGGAACCGACGCCGACGGGGTTGATATCGTAGAGGTGGGCGCGCTTGAATTCGATGCCGGGTGGGGCAAGGCCAAGCGGTTTGTTGACGAAGAGATCGGCGGAGATGGTGCACAGCCACGCCATGGCGATGATGGAGAAGATGCCGAGCGTTTCTTCCAGCAGCCGGTAGATGCCGAGTTCCATCAGAAGCAGCGCAATCGCCACATTGAAGACCAGCCAGACGACGCGGCCGGGGTGGCTGTGGGTAAGCCGCGAGAAGAAATTCGACCAGGCGAGCGAACCCGCATAGGCATTCATGACGTTGATCTTCAGCTGCGAGACGACGACGAAGGCGACCATCAAAAGCATGGCGGCGGTCTCGTTGGGGATCATGTAACCGAAGGCGGTGAGATACATCTGCGCCGGATCGGCGGCGCGATCCACCGAGACGCCGGAACTGAAGGTCAGCACCACGAGGAAGGAGCCGGCGAGCAGCTTCGGCACGCCGACGACGACCCAGCCGGCGCCGGCCAGAAAGACGGCGAGGCGGTGGCGCAGCCGGCTCTGGCCTTCGGCCGGCAGGAAGCGCAGGAAATCCACCTGTTCGCCGATCTGCGACATCAGCGCCAGAATGACGGCGGAGGCCGCGCCGAATTCCACCAGATTGAAATCGGCGACGGTTCCCGGTGGGCCGGAGGCGTGGTGAATGCCGGCAAAGGCCCGCCAGAGATCGTATTTCTCCCAGTCCATCAAGGCGATGAAAACGAAGGGCAGAATGTTCAGCACGATCCAGAAGGGTTGGGTGACGATCTGGAACCGGCTGATGAGCCGCACGCCATGGGTGACGAGCGGAATGACCATGACGGCCGAGATGATGTAGCCGATCCAGAGCGGAATGCCGAGCGCCAGTTCCAGCGCCCCGGACATGATCGACGCCTCGATGGCGAAGAGCATGAAGGTGAAGGCGGCATAGATCAGCGAGGTGATGGTGGAGCCGATGTAACCGAAGCTTGCACCGCGTGTCAGAAGATCGATATCGACGCCGTGGCGGATGGCATAACGGCTGATCGGCAGACCGACGGCGAGCATGGCGACGGCGGCGACGAGGATGGCGTAAAAGGCGTTGGTGGTGCCGTAGGAAAGCGTGATCGCGCCGCCGATGGCTTCCAGCGCCAGAAAGGAAATCGCACCGATGGCGGTGTGGGAGATGCGGTTGGAGGAAAATTGCCGGGCGCTCTTGGCGGTGAAGCGCAACGCATAATCTTCCAGCGTCTGGTTGGCGACCCAGCGGTTATATTCGCGCCTGACGGGGATGATGCGTTGCCGTGCGGCCATGGCTATCGAGCGCCTTTCCGCAAGCGGCCTCTCACAGCCGCACCGACATGCCGCCATCCACCGTCAGCACATGGCCGTTGACGAAGGAGGCCGCGTCGCTGGCCAGAAACAGCGCCGCACCGGCGATTTCATCCGGACGGCCCCAGCGCTCCAGCGGCACGCGCAGCTTGGCGAAGGCCACCATCTCAGGGTTTTCGGAGAGCGCGGCATTGGTTTCGGTGGCGAACATGCCGGGCGCTATGGCGTTGCTGGTGATGCCGCGTGCGCCGTATTCCACGGCGATTGCGCGCATCAGCCCGGTCAGCCCCTGCTTGGCGACGGGATAGATGGCATCGCCCGGCCGGACGATGTGGCCGAGAATGGAAGTGATGGTGATGATGCGGCCGTAACCGTTGGTGTTCATCGCCTCTGCCGCATCCCGCGACAGCGAGACGGAGGAGGTGAGGTCGGTGCGGATCAGCTCCAGCACGTCTTCGTCGGTAAATTCGGCAAGCGGCCGGCGGTCGCGCGCGCCGACATTGTTGACGAGAATATCGAGATGGCCAAATTCATCCATGATACGGCGGACAAGGGCGTTTCCCGCGGCCGTATCGGCAATATCGAAGGCGGCGTAATCGGCCTTGCCGCCGGCCTTGCGCAACGTGTCGACCGCCTGTTGCAGCGTTTCGGCATTGCGGCCGGTCAGCCACACATGCGCGCCGGCTTCTGCAAAGGCGCCGGCAATTTCAAAACCGAGGCCGCGACCGCTGCCGGTGATGATGGCCGTGCGGTTTTTCAGAGAAAATTTGTCGAGAATGCCCATCGCTCACCTTCTTGCTTCAGGGCATCGGCGCGGAAACATGCAGCTGTTTGCCGAATATGCGATGCCATTGTTGAAAGCCGCGCACTCCGTCGGCGCGTCGGAAGATTATGCCGCGTGCGGCGGCTGGCGAAAGGTCGCCCCGGCCTCCGGCCGTTCGGTGGACACAAAAATGGCGTCGCCCGGGTTCGGGCGACGCCATGTCTTTATCAATCAGGCAGCTGCCGACTTTGCCAGCGGCACTTCCGCGATCGTCTTCAGAACGACGGAAGCGATCTGGTAAGGGCACCCTTGAGAGTTCGGACGACGGTCTTCGAGGTAACCCTTGTAACCGTTGTTGACGAAGGAATGCGGAACGCGGATCGAGGCGCCACGGTCGGCAACGCCGTAGGAGAACTTGTTCCACGGAGCGGTTTCGTGCTTGCCGGTCAGGCGCAGGTGGTTGTCCGGACCGTAAACGTCGATGTGCTCTTTCCAGTTCTTGGCAAAAGCGGCCATGAGGGCTTCGAAATAGTCCTTGCCGCCAACTTCGCGCATGAACTTGGTGGAGAAGTTGCAATGCATGCCCGAACCGTTCCAGTCGGTGTCGCCGAGCGGCTTGCAATGGAATTCGACGTCGATGCCGTACTGTTCGCAAAGACGCAGCAGCAGGTAACGGGCGATCCAGATCTGGTCGGCGGCGCGCTTGGAGCCCTTGCCGAATACCTGGAATTCCCACTGGCCCTTGGCCACTTCGGCGTTGATGCCTTCGTGGTTGATGCCGGCTTCGAGGCAGAGGTCGAGGTGCTCTTCAACGATTTCGCGGGCAACCGAACCGACATTCTTGAAGCCGACGCCAGTGTAATAAGGACCCTGCGGAGCCGGATAACCCTGTTCCGGGAAGCCGAGCGGGCGGCCGTCCTGGTAGAAGAAATATTCCTGTTCGAAACCGAACCATGCATCTTCGTCGTCGAGGATGGTGGCGCGGCTGTTCGAAGCATGCGGGGTGACGCCGTCCGGCATCATGACTTCGCACATGACGAGTGCACCGTTGGAGCGGGCCGGATCAGGATAGATCGCGACGGGCTTCAACACGCAATCCGACGAGTGGCCTTCGGCCTGCTGCGTGGAGGAGCCATCAAAGCCCCAGAGCGGCAGCTGCTCGAGTGTCGGGAATTCGTCGAATTCCTTGATCTGGGTCTTGCCGCGCAGGTTGGGGACCGGCTTGTATCCGTCCAGCCAGATGTACTCGAGTTTGAACTTAGTCATTACGAACCTCTCATAGGTAACAATGCGAAGCCTTGAGGCCTCCCGTGGCTTTCAGCACGGCAAGCGCATTCGCGTTCAAGGGCTGTCCCCTTAGATGCATGCGGCGTGCCAGATTGGCGATGTTTGGCGATTTTTTCGAAAAATCTTTCAGAGGGTCTGGCGCGCAGGGCCTGGGTTATCGCGCCCGCCTGTTTCTGTTGCACTGCAGTGGGCAAATTCACCCCTGATGTTTCATCATTGAATCCTGATAGATAGCCGGTGTCCTCGCGGAAAATGCCCTGCTGCGGTGCAATGATTTCAATTGCGCGCGAGGGATTGGCATTTGCCCCAAAAACCGGCGCTTTCGGAATGGTTTTTCTTGTAGATGAGACGATTAATGCCTATATTTTTCGCAACGTGATTTTTTTTTAATCAAACGGAGCGAATCCGGCGCTTGTTGGTTTGCTCCAGAGATAAGTGCTTCGATGCAAACAGAGTGAGATGACCGATATGGCAACTGGCTTTCATCGCGAGACGGCAACGATCTATCAATTCCCGGTCGGCGGGCGCGCGGGTGTTTCCAAGTTCCGCAACGGCGGGCTGAGTGAGCTTGAACGCGAGGCGCGGGAGCCGCATGTGGATTTCGGCTCCTGGTATCATGACGATGCGATCCGCGACGAAGAGCGGGACGGCAAGCCGCATTCGTGATGTGAGACCGTGCCGCAGGCTTCTTCTCCCCGAGGGGGAGAAGGTGGCCCGAAGGGTTGGATGAGGGGGCTAGCTCTCCGAATATCTCCACCTTCGCCCCCTCATCCCGCTGCCGCGGACTTCTCCTCGGCGGGGAAAAGAAACAAGCGGGAAACTATCGTTCCGTTTTTTTGAGCTTGGGCGGTTTGCCCCTATGCCTATACTTTCGATCCATCACTCGGCGTCATCCTCGGGCTTGACCCGAGGATCCCCCCTTTCGAGCAGCCATGGATCCTCGCCTCAAGGGCGAGGATGACGGCGAATGAATTGCGGCACCGCGTCGAGCGCTGGCACTGAATTCACCTACCCCAACCCCCCACTGCACCTTTCGCCACCCCGCCTACGTCAATTGACGTATACGGTTTCGCCTCCGCGAGATCGATAGTCCCTCCCAGCAGTGGCCGCAGATGCTGCTGAGCCTCGACGAGAGGCCAACAAGGAGAGGGGTTCTTCCGATGATGTTCCGCAAGACGCTTAGTGCCGCGCTGCTTGGCGCGATCCTGTCCACCACCGCCTTCCACGGCGCCTTTGCCGCAGACGACACCATCAAGGTCGGCGTGCTGCATTCGCTGTCCGGCACCATGGCGATTTCAGAAACGACGCTGAAGGACGCCATGCTGATGCTCATCGACGAGCAGAACAAGAAGGGCGGCGTGCTCGGCAAGAAACTCGAAGCCGTGGTGGTCGATCCGGCCTCCGACTGGCCGCTTTTCGCCGAAAAGGCCCGCCAGCTGATTTCGCAGGACAAGGTTGCCGCCGTGTTCGGCTGCTGGACGTCGTCCTCGCGCAAATCCGTCCTGCCGGTCTTCGAAGAGCTGAACTCGATCCTGTTCTATCCGGTTCAGTACGAGGGCGAAGAATCCTCGCGCAACATCTTCTATACGGGTGCGGCCCCCAACCAGCAGGCCATTCCGGCCGTCGATTACCTCGCCAATACCGAAGGCGTCGAGCGCTGGGTTCTGGCCGGTACGGACTATGTCTATCCGCAGACCACCAACAAGATCCTGAAGGCCTACCTGATGTCGAAGGGCGTCAAGGAAGAGGACATCATGATCAACTACACGCCGTTCGGTCATTCCGACTGGCAGACGATCGTCTCCGACATCAAGAAATTCGGCTCGGCCGGCAAGAAGACCGCCGTGGTCTCCACCATCAACGGTGACGCCAACGTGCCTTTCTACAAGGAACTGGCGAACCAGGGCATCAAGGCGGAAGACATTCCGGTCGTCGCCTTCTCCGTGGGTGAAGAGGAACTGGCCGGTCTCGATACCGCGCCGCTGGTCGGCCACCTTGCCGCCTGGAACTACTTCCAGTCCGTCGATGCGCCCATCAATGCCGAGTTCATCAAGACCTGGCATGCGTTTACGAAAAACGACAAGCGCGTGACCAACGACCCGATGGAAGCCGCCTATATCGGCTTCAACGCCTGGGTAAAGGCCGTGGAATCCGCCGGCACCACCGATACGGACAAGGTTCTCGACTCGATCATCGGCGTTTCTGTGCCGAACCTTTCGGGCGGTTACTCCACAGTCATGCCGAACCACCACATCACCAAGCCGGTGCTGATCGGCGAAATCCAGGCCGACGGCCAGTTCGAGATCGTCCAGCAGACGCCGCAGGTGGTGGGTGACGAATGGTCGGACTACCTGCCGGACTCGAAGGATCTGATTTCGGATTGGCGGAAGCCGATGTCTTGCGGCAACTTCAACGTGGCGACGGGCAAGTGCGGCGGCAAGGGTAGCTGATAGCGGGGGTGGGTGCCGCTCCCTCTTCGTTGGGGGCGGTGCTTCAATAGTTGAAAACTGAACAAGCGTGCCCCCCTCTGCCCTGCCGGGCATCTCCCCCACAGGTGGGGAGATCGACTCGTGGCTCGGCCCCGCATTTCTCTTCGGTTGAGATAGAGCGATGCGAGCGCACCTTGCCGATCTCCCTCCTTGTGGGGGAGATGCCCGGCAGGGCAGAGGGGGGTAAAGCCGCATACTCAAGCCGCGCCACACAAACGCCCCGTCGTCAAACGCCCAAGGACCCCGACATGACGATCCGATCTTTTCTCGGAGCCATCTTCCTCTGGCTCACCATGGGGATCGCTGCCCACTCCTTCGCCCAGAGTGATCCGAAGGCGCTGATCGACCAGCTCGGCACGGCGGATTTCAAAGCGGCCGAAGCGCTGATCGGGCAGATCGCCGCCACCGGCGATGCACGCGTGGTTCCGGCGCTCGAGGCTTTTGCGGCGGGCGATCTTTATGTGCGCAAGGCCGACAATCTGGTGTTCATGACCAAGCCGGCGGGCTCCAATTTCACGCTCATCGACCCGCTGACCGGCGAAAGCGCCGGTGAAGCGCCGAAGGCGGCGGTTACCAAGATCAAGGTCAACAACAATCTGCGCCGCGTCATCCGCGCAGCCCTTGGCGGTTTGACCCTGCTCAGCCCGGAAAAATCCGTGCGGCTTTCCGCCGCCGATGCGGTTCTCAAAGCGCCGAGCGCCGAAAATCTCGAATTGCTGGAAGCGGCCATATCAAGGGAAACCGATCAAGAGGTGCGGACCCGGATGGAGGAGGCGCGGGCTGTCTCGCTGCTCTCCTCCGACCGTCCGCTGGAGGCGAAGAGGCAAGCGATCGCCACCATCAAGAACCTGGGCGGCCGCGACGCCATCGGCATTCTCATGGCGGCGTCGCCTTCCGTGGATCAGAGCCTGAAACCGGATATCGACAGCGCCATATCGAGCATCGAAAGCTCCCTTGCCTTCTGGGATTATGCGCAGAATATCTGGTACGGCCTGTCGCTCGGTTCCGTGCTGCTGCTCGCCGCCATCGGCCTTGCCATCACCTTCGGCGTGATGGGCATCATCAACATGGCGCATGGCGAGATGGTGATGATCGGCGCCTATTCCACCTTCATGGTGCAGGAGGTGATCCGCAGCCATTTCCCCGGCCTGTTCGACTGGTCGCTCGCCATCGCCTTGCCCGCCGCCTTTCTGGTCACGGCCTGCGTCGGGCTTGTCATGGAGCGCGGTATCATCCGTTTCCTTTATGGACGCCCTCTTGAAACGCTGCTCGCCACCTGGGGCATCTCGCTCATCCTGCAACAGGGCGTGCGCTCCATCTTCGGCCCCACCAACCGGGAAGTCGGCAGCCCCAGCTGGATGTCCGGCTCCTTCAGCGTCGGTTATCTCAATTTCACCTGGAACCGGGTGTGGATCGTCTGTTTTTCGCTCTCGGTGTTCTTCGCATTGCTGGTGCTCTTGAAGCGCTCCGCCTTTGGCCTGCAGATGCGCGCCGTGACGCAGAACCGCCGCATGGCCTCCTCCATGGGCATCCGCACCCCCTGGGTGGACGCCTTCACCTTCGCGCTCGGCTCCGGCGTTGCCGGTCTTGCCGGTGTGGCGCTCTCGCAGATCGACAATGTCTCGCCCAATCTCGGCCAGAGCTACATCATCGACAGTTTCATGGTGGTGGTGTTCGGCGGTGTCGGCAATCTCTGGGGAACTTTGGTCGGGGCGCTGTCGCTCGGCGTGCTCAACAAGTTTCTCGAGCCGACGGTGGGCGCCGTGCTCGGCAAGATCCTCGTGCTCGTCCTCATCATCCTGTTCATCCAGAAGCGGCCGCGCGGTCTCTTCGCACTCAAGGGAAGGGCGATCGAAGCATGATTACCGGCTTCCTCCTGCGCGCGCTCGATCGCCGCATTTCCATCGCCATCGGCATCATACTGGCCATCGCCGTGCTGGTGCCCGCCTCCAACCTGCTCCTGCCGGAGGGTAGTGCATTCCGGATCCCGACCTATATCATGTCGATGCTCGGCAAATATCTGGCCTATGCGCTCTTGGCGCTGGCGCTCGATCTCGTCTGGGGTTATTGCGGCATTCTCTCGCTCGGCCACGCCGCCTTCTTCGCGCTCGGCGGTTATGCCATGGGCATGTATCTGATGCGGCAGATCGGCACGCGCGGGGTTTATGGCCATCCGGTGCTGCCCGATTTCATGGTGTTCCTCAACTGGAAGGAACTGCCGTGGTTCTGGCACGGCTTCGACATGTTCTGGTTTGCGGCGCTGATGGTGCTTGTCGTGCCGGGGCTGCTCGCCTTCGTGTTCGGCTGGTTCGCCTTCCGCTCGCGCGTCAACGGCGTTTATCTGTCGATCATCACCCAGGCCATGACCTATGCCCTGCTGCTTGCCTTCTTCCGCAACGACATGGGTTTTGGCGGCAATAACGGCCTCACCGATTTCAAGGATATCCTCGGCTTTTCCGTGCAGGCGGATGGCACGCGCGCCGTGCTGTTTGCCATGACGGCCGTGATGCTGGCGCTGTCGCTGCTGATTGCGTCGGGCATCGTCAATTCCAAATTCGGCAAGGTGCTGGTGGGCGTGCGCGATGCCGAAAGCCGGGTGCGTTTCCTCGGTTTCAGGGTGGAAAACATCAAGCTTTTCACCTTTGTTGTGTCGGCCATGATGGCGGGCATTGCCGGCGCGCTGTTCGTGCCGCAGGTGGGCATCATCAATCCCGGCGAATTTTCCCCCGCCAACTCCATTGAAGTCGTGGTGTGGACGGCGGTGGGCGGGCGCGGCACGCTGATCGGGCCGATCATCGGCGCGCTGCTGGTCAATGGCGGCAAGAGTTATTTCACCGGCGCTTTCCCGGAATTCTGGCTGTTTGCGCTGGGCGGGCTCTTCATTGCGGTGACGCTGTTCTTCCCCAAGGGCATTGTCGGCACCCTGCAGCATTATCTGGCCGGGCGGCGCGAAAAGCGGGTTGCGCTTGCGGCAGGCGACGCACGGCCGGGCAATGACGGCGGTTCGACAGTGGCGCAACAGGCGGCGGAGTGAGGCGGATATGAACACGGTTTCCGAAAACAGAACAAAAAGCCTGCTTTATCTCGACGGCGTCTCCGTCTCCTTCGATGGTTTCAAGGCGTTGAATTCCCTCTCCTTCGTGGTGGAGCCGGGCGAACTGCGCGCCATCATCGGCCCGAACGGCGCCGGCAAGACGACGATGATGGACATCATCACCGGCAAGACGCGGCCGGATACCGGCACGGTGCTGTTTGAAGACAGTATCGACCTCACCAAAAAGGACGAGGCGGATATCGCCCAGCTCGGCATCGGGCGGAAATTCCAGAAACCGACGGTGTTCGAAAGCCATACCGTCTGGGACAATCTGGAACTGGCGCTGAACCGCAAGCGCGGCGTCTTCGCGACGCTGTTCTACCGGCTGACCGAAGAGGACAAGGCCCGCATCGAGGACATCCTCGCCACCGTGCGCCTCGGCCACCGCCGCGGCGATCTCGCCGCCAATCTCTCGCACGGCCAGAAACAATGGCTGGAAATCGGCATGCTGCTGGCGCAGGAGCCGAAGTTGCTTTTGGTTGACGAGCCGGTGGCCGGCATGACCGATGCGGAAACGGCCGAAACCGCCGTGCTTTTGAAGGAAATCGCCAAGACCCGCTCTGTGGTGGTGGTGGAGCATGACATGGGCTTCATCCGCGAACTGGGGGTGAAGGTGACGTGCCTTGCCGAAGGCTCGGTGCTGGCGGAAGGGTCGATCGATTTCGTGTCGAGCGATCCGAAGGTGATCGAGAATTATCTGGGGCGGTGATGGAAGCGTCTGCGTTCGCCATACCCCCCTCTGCCCTGCCGGGCATCTCCCCCTCAAGGGGGGAGATCAGATGCCGCATCCGCCCGTTCCATGGGCAGAGTTTTCGCCGCTTGCCGATCTCCCCCCTTGAGGGGGAGATGCCCGGCAGGGCAGAGGGGGGTAACGCCGCCCACTACAGCGCTGATGGAGTGACAAAATGCTAAATGTCGAAAACATCAACCTCCACTACGGCGCGGCGCAAGCCCTGCGCGGTGTGTCGCTGAAGGCGGAGATGGGCAAGATCACCTGCGTCCTCGGCCGCAACGGCGTCGGCAAAAGCTCGCTTCTGCGGGCCGTCACCGGTCAGCAGGTCACCAGTGCCGGCACCATCCGTTTCGGCGATGCGACGCTCGACGGGCTGGCGCCTTATCAGCGGGCCAAGCGCGGTGTCGGTTATGTGCCGCAGGGGCGTGAAATCTTTCCGCTGCTCAGCGTGCAGGAGAATCTGGAGAGCGGTTATGCGCCGCTGCCGCGCAAGGAGCGCTTCATCCCGGACGATATTTTCAGCCTGTTTCCGGTGCTGCAATCCATGCTGTCACGGCGCGGCGGCGATCTCTCCGGCGGTCAGCAGCAGCAGCTCGCCATCGGCCGGGCCTTGGTGACGCGGCCGAAGATCCTCGTTCTCGACGAGCCGACCGAGGGCATCCAGCCGTCGATCATCAAGGATATCGGCCGGGCGATCAAATATCTGCGCGATTCCACTGGCATGGCCATCCTGCTGGTCGAGCAATATCTGGATTTCTGCCGTGAACTTGCCGATTACGTCTACATCATGGACAGGGGCGAAATCGTGCATGAGGGGCTGGCCGAGACGCTGGATACGCCGGAAGCGCGGCGTCATCTGACAGTATAATTGCAGACTAAAAGAGCTGCATGCCGATCACGGCGTGCAAACGGCCGATTAATATTTTGAAAGCCTATGCGTCTCGACATGGCTTTTATGCGCAATTTTAGCATTTCATTGAATAATTGCCTGTGATATTGGCAGCGAAAATGCTGCATGCGAGACACAGGAAAAGTCTATTCGCACGCCGCGACAGTTGATCCCTTACATTCCATGCACATCCGACGTATCGTCGGAGACAGAGTGCCAATAAAGGCGTGTCAATGATTCCAGACTTTGCAATTGGCCGGGCTGCCCGGTTGTTCCGCTCCGCCCGCATCCTGGTTCTTGGCCTTGCAATGTGCGCGAGCGCCGGTGTCGCAGCGTCGGCATCGACCTGCGGCCAGTTGCCCGGACCCGGCATGGAACCGGGCCGGCATGATTTTTCCATTCTCTCCAGTGGAGAGAAACGCGACGGCGTCTATTTTGTTCCCTCCGCCTATGACGGAAAAAAGCCGCTGCCGGTGGTGTTTGATTTTCATGGCTCCAACAGCAATCCGCATGGGCAACTGAACCGCAGCGGCTGGGACAAGCTTGCCGAGCGCGACGGTCTCGTGGTGGTGGCGCTGGCCGGCAGCCTGAACGGCGAATTGCCCGGCACCCATGCCTGGAACGTTCCCGGCGTCACCAAGCGTCCGGGCGGCCTGGATGAAGTCGGTTTCATTCGCGACGCCATCGCCATGGTCAAGGGCAGGTTCTGCGTGGACGAGGAGCGCTTTTACGGTTCGGGTTATTCCGGCGGCGGGCGCATGCTGTCGCAATTCATCTGCAATGGCAGCGCGGATTTTGCCGCTGCCGGTTTCGTCGCCTCGCTGCGCGCCGGTTATCCGCTGGAGACCGAAGGCAAATGGGGGCCGGATGCGGCAAGCTGCACGCCTGCCAGGCCGATGTCGATCATCGCCTTTGCGGGCTTGAAGGATCCTGCCAACCCCTATCAGGGCGGCGGCAAGTCTTACTGGCAATATGGCGGCGAGACGGCACTGAAGCGCTGGGCCGAAATGGACGGCTGCAAGGGCGCTGCCAAAAGCAAGGTGGGCGAGAGCTTCACCGTCAATTCTTACGATGTCTGCAAGGCCGGTGCACGCATCCAGTCCTATGTCATCGAGAACTGGGACCACGCCTGGCCGCGCGCCACCATGAAGGCGGAAGTGCTGGCCGCAAGCGCCGTCGTCACCCGCAAGCCGGGCGGCGAGCAGACGCCGAAGGCCGAACCCGCCGTGGAACGCAAGATGCCCACAGGCGAAGTGACACGCACGGTTGATGCGGCCGAAAGAATGTGGGATTTCTTCCGCAACACGGAAGGGCAGATGGTGGTGGACGCCGTCGTCAAGAAGGATTGCGGCGCCAAGGCCGCATCCGCTTCCGCAACCGCTTCGGAGACCGCGTGCAGCACCAACAGCAAGCCATCGGCGCTTCCGGTTGCGAAGACGCTCAACCTGTCCGGCCGCAGCGCGCCCGTGGCAGAGGACGCATTGTAACCAAGGCGGTTGAAGGGCGCAGCCGGCTGGACGAACTCTTCCAGGAAGGCTGTGCCAAAATCCGCCTGCCGGAAACCTTTTCGAATGAAGCCGAAGCCATTCTCATCAATTCTTCCGGTGGCTTGACCGGCGGAGACGAGATCGAGTGGCAGGCGATCGCCGGTGCCGGCACGTCGCTTGTCGTCACCACCCAGGCCTGCGAGAAGGTCTACAAGGCATCATCCGGCACCGCCACTGTCACCGCCCGCGTTTCCGCCGGGCCGGGCGCCAGATTGCATTGGCTGCCGCAGGAAACCATCCTCTTCGAGCGGGCATCGCTCACCCGCCGGCTGGAAGCCGATCTCGACGCCTCTTCCGAATTCATCGCCGTCGAAGCCGTGCTGCTTGGCCGTCAGGCCATGGGCGAGGCGATGACGCACGGGCTTTTTCGCGACCGCTGGCGCATTCGCCATGGCGGCAGGCTGGTGCATGCCGAGGAGCTTCTGCTCGAGGGCGAGGTGGCGGAGCTGACCGCGAAGACGGCGGTTCTGGCCGGTCAGGTCGCCTTCGCCACGCTGCTTTACATCGGGCCTCTCTCCGAGGCGCTTCTGCCTAAAATCCGGGCGATTGCCGGGGAAAGCGGCGGCGCCAGCGAATGGCAGGGCAAGCTTGTGGTGCGCGTGGCCGCTGCCGATGGTTTCTCCTTGAGAAAATTGCTTTTTCCGATCATTTCGCTCTTGCGAAACGGCGCGCCAGTGCCGAAAGTCTGGAATCTGTAATCCCTTGGGATCGCCTCGTGGCGGGCATCCTTCGGGGTCTGTCAAATGTCGGATCTGATCTCCCGCAAAGCTGATTTGCGGGGCAGGTGCCAAGCTGCGGGACGACGATGAACCTTAGCCCAAGAGAAAAAGACAAGCTTTTGATTTCCATGGCCGCCATGGTGGCGCGTCGCCGGCTGGAGCGCGGCGTGAAGCTGAATTATCCCGAAGCGATTGCGCTGATTACCGATTTCGTGGTCGAGGGCGCGCGTGACGGCCGCGCCGTTTCCGACCTGATGGAAGCCGGCGCGCATGTGATTTCCCGCGATCAGGTGATGGATGGCATCGCCGAGATGATCCATGACGTGCAGGTGGAAGCGACCTTTCCCGACGGCACCAAGCTGGTGACCGTTCACGAACCGATCCGGTAAAGGAAAAGGCATGGCGCTGGAACTGAGGCCCAATTGCGAATGCTGCGACCGTGATCTTGCGCCCGACAGCCGGGATGCGATGATCTGCTCGTTCGAATGCACCTTCTGCGCCGATTGTGTAACCGGTGTGCTGCATGGCGCCTGCCCCAATTGCGGCGGCGAACTGGTGCGCAGACCCGTCCGCCCGGCGGAAAAACTCGTCAACAATCCCGCGTCGACACGGCGCGTCCTGAAGGCCGAAGGCTGCGCGGCTGCGAATGCCGCCTGAGACAGATAAGGGGAGCACCATGAAACCAGGCGAAATCATTGCCGCGGAAGGCACCATCGAACTCAATGCCGGCCAGCCGACGGTGACCATCGAAGTCGCCAATTCGGGCGACCGGCCGGTGCAGGTGGGCAGCCACTATCATTTCTTCGAGACCAATGCCGGGCTTATCTTCGATCGTGACAAGGCACGCGGCATGCGGCTCGACATTCCGGCGGGCACGGCGGTGCGTTTCGAACCCGGCCAGAAGCGGGAAGTGACGCTGGTGCCGCTGTCCGGCAAGCGCGAGGTTTACGGTTTTCGTCAGCAGGTCATGGGGAGGTTGTGAGATGGCCACGGCGCATTATCATGGAAGCTGCCAGTGCGGCGACGTCAGCTTCGAGGTCGATGCCGATCTCGATCATACCGTCATCTGCAATTGTTCGCGCTACAAGCGTCTGGGCTCCACGCTCGCCTTTGCACCACGCGAGAAATTCACCCTGCTTTCCGGTAAGGACAAGCTGAGCGAATATCTCTTCAACAAACACAAGATCCATCATTTTTTCTGCTCAACCTGCGGCATTGAGAGCTTTGCCTATGCCGATGGGCCTGACGGTACGCCCATGGTGGCGGTCAATGCCAATTGTCTCGATGGTGTCGATCCGCGGGCGCTGAAATCGCAGGCTTTCGATGGCGCGGCGGGCTGAGCGATGGCGATGAACCCGCAAAATTTCCGTTTGGCCGCCGCTGCGCTGCTGTTTCTGACAGGCGGCGCGGCAGGCCCGGCGCTTGCCGACGACGCGCCGGATTGCAAGGCGCCGCAGACGCAGGCGGATATGACCATCTGCGCCGGCAAGGACCATGAAAAGGCCGACAAGGATCTGAACGCCGCGTATCAGAAGCTTCGCAAGCAGCTTGCCGAGCGCGACAAGACAGCCGACGCAAGCAGCAAGGGTGCGACCGACGCTCTGGTGACGGCCCAGCGCGCATGGGTGGCGTTTCGCGACGCCAATTGCGCGCTCGCCGGTTTTCAGGCGCGTGGCGGTACGATGGAGCCGATGCTGATCGCTTCCTGCCTCGCCGATATGAGCAGCAAGCGCGCCGACGAATTGCGTCAGCTGTCGGAAGGTTTCTGAACGGCATGGGGCGGCGGATCATGATTGTCGGAAACGGGGAGCTGCCGCCGGGCGTGGCTGGTTTCATCGATCTGTCCGACATCGTCATCCGCTTTAATGATTGTCGCTCGCTCGGCGCCGGCGGCAGCCGCACGGATGTGGTGGCCGTCTGCAATACCGGGCGGCCGGGCCAGGAGATGACGGAAGACAGTGACTGGCGCGAAAGCGACGGCGTGCGGCAGGCCTCCGCGCTATGGTCGGTGCGCGATCCCGCGAAGTTTTCAGAAATGGAGTCGGGCATCCGCGCGCGCTGGCCGGAGCTCACCGATTTCTGCGCCGATTATACCGCCGGTTTTGCGGCCATCGCACGCGAAACCGGCAAGAGCCATATCGTCATTCCACGCGACGTGCATGAGCGCCTCGATGCGGCGCTCGCGGCCTATGCGCCAGCATCCTATGTCTGCCCCAGCACCGGCCTTGTTGCCATTGCCCATGTTCTCGAGAGCGTGAGCGGCGATGGTGACGAGGTGGCGATTGCCGGTTTCGGTCATCAGGGCTGGAGCGGTCATCCCTTTGCCGCCGAACAACAACTGGTCGAAGCCCTCTCAAACGAGGGCCGGCTGACACGAGTTTCTGCCACATCGATTTTCTCCGCGTCCCAAGGAGCCTGAGCCCATGCCTTACAAGATTTCCCGCGCCGCCTATGCCGGCATGTTTGGTCCGACCGTGGGCGACAGGGTGCGTCTTGCCGATACCGAACTCTTCATCGAGATCGAGAAGGACCACACGACCTATGGCGAGGAAGTGAAGTTCGGCGGCGGCAAGGTCATTCGCGACGGCATGGGCCAGAGCCAGGCGACACGGGCCGAGGGGGCGGTGGACACCGTCATCACCAATGCCGTCATCGTTGACCACAGCGGCATCTACAAGGCGGATGTGGGTCTGAAGAACGGTCGCATCCACGCCATCGGCAAGGCCGGCAATCCGGATACGCAGCCGGGGGTCACCATCATCGTCGGCCCGTCGACGGAGGCGATTGCCGGCGAAGGCAAGATCCTGACGGCCGGCGGCATGGACGCGCATATTCACTACATCTGCCCGCAGCAGATCGAGGAAGCGCTGATGAGTGGCATCACCTGCATGCTGGGCGGCGGCTCCGGTCCCGCCCACGGCACGCTTGCCACCACCTGCACCGGCGCATGGCATATCGAGCGGATGATCGAGAGCTTTGACGCCTTTCCGATGAATCTCGGCCTGGCGGGCAAGGGCAATGCCTCGCTGCCCGCGCCGCTCGAAGAAATGATCCTTGCCGGCGCATCGTCGCTGAAGCTGCATGAGGACTGGGGCACGACACCGGCCGCCATCGACAATTGCCTGACGGTGGCCGATCAATATGACGTGCAGGTGATGATCCACACCGACACGCTGAACGAGAGCGGTTTCGTGGAAGATACGGTGGCCGCCATCAGGGGCCGCACCATCCACGCCTTCCACACCGAAGGTGCGGGCGGCGGGCACGCGCCTGATATCATCAAGGTTTGCGGCAATCCCAACGTCATTCCCTCTTCCACCAATCCGACGCGACCCTATACCGTCAATACGCTGGCAGAACATCTGGACATGCTGATGGTGTGCCACCATTTGTCGCCCTCCATCCCCGAAGACATCGCCTTTGCCGAAAGCCGCATCCGCAAGGAGACCATCGCGGCGGAAGATATTCTCCACGATATCGGCGCGTTTTCGATCATCTCGTCGGACAGCCAGGCCATGGGCCGTGTCGGCGAGGTTGCGATCCGTACCTGGCAGACCGCCGACAAGATGAAGCGCCAGCGCGGCCGGCTGAAGGAAGAGACCGGCGAAAACGACAATTTCCGGGTGCGTCGTTACATTGCCAAATATACCATCAACCCTGCCATCGCCCAGGGCGTCAGCCATGAGATCGGCTCCATCGAAGTCGGCAAGCGCGCCGATCTGGTGTTGTGGAACCCGGCCTTTTTCGGCGTGAAGCCGGATATGGTGCTGCTCGGCGGGTCGATCGCCGCAGCGCCGATGGGCGATCCGAATGCCTCCATTCCCACACCGCAGCCGATGCATTACCGGCCGATGTTCGCGGCTTACGGCAAGCTGCGCACCAATTCCTCGGTCACGTTCGTTTCCCAGGCGTCGCTCGATGCCGGCCTTGCCCAGCGCCTCGGCGTTGCCAAAAAGCTGCTGCCGGTGAAGAATGTGCGCGGCGGCATTTCCAAGGCGTCGATGATCCACAATTCGCTCACCCCGCATATCGAGGTCGATCCGGAAACCTATGAGGTGCGGGCGGATGGCGAGCTTCTGACCTGCGAACCGGCCACGGTGCTGCCGATGGCGCAGCGTTATTTCCTCTACTGACGGGGTTTGGCGTTGGGAGCCGTCATGCGATGGATGGGCGCCGGCGTGCTGCTGGTCGGTCTGCTTCTGCTGCTCGGCGTGGTGGTGCCGCGCCCCTTTGCGGCGCATGACGGGAGCGATGGCGAAGGGCATCGCGAAATCCTGCTCTTGTCCAATCCGATCCATACGGATTTTGCGCTCAGGCTCGACGAGGATTTGCGGCGGGAATTTTCCGAACTGCGCGAAGCGGGTGTCGCAGTTGACAATCCGGCCGCCGCCTATCTGGTGGTCGGCTGGGGAGGCCGGTCTTTTTATACCCAGACGCCAACCTGGGCGGATTTGAAGCCGATGCCGGTGCTGCGCTCGCTGACACTGGATTCTTCGGTGATGCATGTGGATGTGGCGGGGGATTTTCCCGCCGGTTTCGCGGGCGTTCAGCGTCTTTCCGTCTCGGCTTCGGGATATGACCGGCTTGTCGCCGCCATTCGTGCAAGCTTCAAGCGGGACGGGGGCAGGGTGCAGCTGATACCGGGCGTTTCCTATAGTCTGACCGACGCATTTTTCGAGGCGAACGGCTGGTTCAATGCGTTTGCTGGCTGCAACAGCTGGTCTGCCGCCATGTTGCGGCAAGCCGGCATCCGGACCGGCTGGTGGACACCCTTGCCGCCCCTGCTGCGCTGGTCGGTGGCGCTGCACAACTGATCGTCCGGCGCTGCGGCGCTATGCGCATTTGACGTTTGGAAATCCGATTTTTTATGCTGCAGCGCAGCGTATCTTGCGCTATGAAGCGGCAAAGGAATTCCGCGCGGATCGATCCCAAGCGATGCGTGCAAAACCGCAGAGACAGATCAGGAGACAAGACATGCTCGGCAAAAAAGTGCCCGCCGTAACCTTCCGCACGCGCGTTCGCGACGAGGCCGTTGGCGGCCCCAACCCGTTCCGCTGGCAGGACATGACCTCCGACGATTATTTCAAGGGTAAGAAGGTCGTGCTGTTTTCGCTGCCGGGCGCCTTCACGCCGACCTGCTCGACCTACCAGCTTCCGGATTTCGAAAAGTTGGCGGGCGAATTCCGCGCGCTCGGCGTCGATGAGATCTATTGCCTGTCGGTCAACGATGCCTTCGTCATGAATGCCTGGGCCAAGGGCCAGAACCTTGAAAACGTCAAGGTCATTCCGGACGGTTCGGGTGAGTTCACCCGCAAGATGGGCATGCTGGTCGCCAAGGACAATCTCGGTTTCGGCATGCGCTCCTGGCGTTACGCCGCCGTCATCAATGACGGCTTGGTCGAGCAATGGTTCGAGGAAGAGGGTTATTCGGACAATTGCGAATCCGACCCTTACGGCGTTTCCGCACCGCAGAACATTCTTGAAAACCTCAAGGCACGCGCCGCGGCCTGATTTTGGTTTTACGATTTACGAAGGCCCGGCCGCAATGCCGGGCTTTTTCGTTTTCTGGGACGTGATTGTCTTTCGCGGTGCCGCCTCGTCCACATACCGTCACCCCGGACTAGATCCGGCATGACGGAGGAGAAGTTGCCGGGTGCCTCAAATCTTTCCGCCGACAATTCCGACCCTTATTCATGCTCTGAAAACACGCCTTGAAATCCCCCCGGCTATCCGTCAAAAATCAGAGCCTCAAGACAGTTCTCGAACGGATCATCCCATGCTGCGCGTTACCTCCTACCATCCAGCCGGAACCCCTGGCGACGAGCCTTCCGGTTATGTCACGCTGGCGCATGACCAGCGGCACCTGCGCCGCAAGCTGCTGCATCTGCAAAATGACGATATGGTGATGCTCGATCTGAAGGAAGCCGTGCTGTTTGCCCATGGGGACCTTCTGGTGGTAGAGAACGGCGATCTGATCGAGGTTCGCGCTGCCGATGAAAAGCTCTTTGAAATCAAGGCCAGGGATCGGCTTCACCTGATCGAGCTCGCCTGGCATCTGGGCAACCGCCATCTTTCGGCGCAGATAGAGGAGGAGCGCATTCTCATCCTGCGCGACCACGTCATCCGCGCCATGCTGGAAGGTCTCGACGCCACCGTGCGGGATGTGGAAGAGCCGTTCCAGCCGGCGCGCGGCGCCTATCATGCCCATGGCGGCCATTCCCACGGTCACGGGCACGGCCATGATCACGGGCATGACCACCACCATCACGATCACGGCTGAGCCGTGAGCGACGATCGCGGCGTTGCCGCGCTGTTGCGGCTCATGGCCTGGCTGTCGCCGGCCTTTCCCGTCGGCGGTTTTTCCTATTCCGGCGGGCTGGAAAAGGCGGTGGAGGACGGACGCGTCCGTGATGCCTCCGGGCTCGGCGGCTGGGTGGAGACGCTTCTGCGGTGCGGCAGCCTCTGGAACGATGCGGTGTTTCTGGCGGATGCCTGGCGCAGGCATGTGGATGCCGCCGCCTTGACGGAAACGGCCGATCTGGCGCGGGCCTTAGCCGGCTCGGCGGAGCGATACCGCGAAACGGTGCTTCTGGGGGATGCCTTCATTGCCGCCGCAGGCGCATGGCCGCATGTTGTTCTCGAGCTTTTGCCGCAGGAGTGTCCATATCCTGTCGCCGTCGGGGCCGTGGCCGCTGCGCATGGGGTGCCGCTCAGGGAAACGCTTGCCGCTTTCGCACATGCCGGCGTCTCGCAGCTGGTTTCGGCCGGCATTCGCCTCGGCGTCGCCGGCCAGAAGGATGGCGTCGCCATTCTGGCGGCAAGCGAGGCAGTGATTGCGGAGATGGCGGCGCGGGCTGCGGTATCTGCGCTCGACGACCTTGGCAGCGCCACGATCCTTGCCGATACGGCGGCGATGCGTCACGAGGTGCAGGGGACGCGGCTTTTCCGTTCCTGAAGCTACGGCAATCGACGGGGCGAGGGCATGCCGCCTGTTTCTTCTTTTCGAAGGGGTCGCGGCAGCGGGATGAGTGGGCGAGCCCTCGGTTTATCTCCGGGGTCGCCCCTTCATCCGACCCTTTAGGCCACCTTCACCCCGTCGGGGAGAAGAAACAAGCGGCATGATCCTTGCATATCTTGAAGCGAAAATCGGAGGAGATATGGTGAGACAGGACCAAAGCATGATGAAGGAAACACAGTCGTGAAATCGGGCATGAAATCGGGCAATGGCCCGCTGCGCGTCGGCATCGGCGGACCGGTGGGTTCGGGCAAGACGGCGCTGACGGAAAAGCTCTGCAAGGCGATGAGCGCCGATTATTCCGTCGCCGTCGTTACCAACGATATCTATACGAAAGAGGATGCCGAGGCGCTGGTGCGCATGCAGGCGCTGCCGTCCGAACGTATCGTCGGCGTGGAGACGGGCGGGTGTCCGCATACCGCGATCCGGGAAGATGCGACGATCAATTTGCAGGCGATTGCCGGGCTCAATGCGCGGTTTCCCGATCTCGACGTGGTTTTCATCGAATCCGGCGGCGACAATCTGGCCGCAACCTTTTCGCCCGATCTTGCCGATATCACCATCTATGTGATTTCCGTCTGCCAGGGCGAGGAAATTCCGCGCAAGGGCGGGCCGGGCATCACCCGATCCGACCTGCTGGTCATCAACAAGAAGGACCTCGCACCTTATGTCGGGGCCGACCTGACGGTGATGGACAATGATGCGACCCGCATGCGCAATGCCATGCCCTTCGTTTTCACCGACATGAAGCGTGGCGACGGTGTGGAGCGTATCGTCGGTTTCCTGAAAGAGCAGGGCGGTCTCTGAGCCATGACTGCGGTTTTGCGCTTCGGCCCCTATGCCGTGTCCCGTTTTGTCGACGGCGTCTACAAGGCGCCGGTCGGCCATCTCATCCATCGGCGGGGCGAGGCTGCGCTGGCCGCGGTTCTAGCCGGGCTTCAAGGCGAGACGGTGGATGTGGATGTCAATTGTTTCGCGATCTCCGGGCCTGACGGTCTCTGGCTGGTCGATGCCGGTTGCGGCACGGCCTGGGGCGCCGCCTATGGCCATTCCCGCGCAGCGATGATCGCTGCCGGTCTTTCGCCGGACGATGTGAGGCGTGTCATCCTCACCCATATTCACGGCGACCACGCGCTTGGCCTCATCGATGGCGACCGGCCTTATTTTCCCAATGCGGAAATATGGGTGCCCGAGGCCGATCTGGCCTTTTTTACCAGCGCGGATGCCCGCAAGGCCATGCCGCCCGCCCGGCAGGGCGGTTTCGATCTTGCCGCCCGGCTGCTCGATATTTGCGGCGCGATGTTGCGGCCGATACCCATGGGCACGATTGCCGACGAGATCGAGGCGATCGCCATGCCGGGACACACGCCGGGGCATATGGCCTATCTCATCGGCAGCGGCGATAACCGGCTGCTTTTATGGGGCGATGTGCTGCATGTCAGCGGATTGCAGGCGGACGATCCGGGCATCGCCTTCGTTTACGATATCGATTCCGAACTTGCCCATGCGACCCGTCTCGAAGCGCTGGCGGCGGCCGCTGACCATGGCTGGCTGGTGTCCGGTGGTCATCTCGGCGGGTTTTTCCACATCGAGCGGCAGGGTGAGGGGTTCCGCTTCGTGCCGCAGCCGGGCTGATTTTGGCTTTCGGGAATCGTCAAGGGCGGGTTGCCGGCCGGCATCCCGCCCTTCTTCCTCTCCCGGTGTTTTCAGATCTGCTTCAACGCGGCGACGTCGTTGACCTGCACGATACGGCCACGCACGGTGACGCCTGACTTTTTCAATGCCGAGAAGGCGCGCGACAGGGCTTCCGGCGCAAGGCCGAGCTTGCCGGCAAGCAGGCTTTTCTGGAACGGCAGCCGCAGCGAAAAGGATGTCGCGTCACGCGGACCCTGGTTGATGAGGTAATGGGCGACACGCTGTGGCGCCGTCTGCAGCCGGTCATTGGCGATGCAGTCCATGGTGGCCAGCAGGCTGTTGGACAGGCAGCGCATGACGGCCTTGGCGATTGCCGGTTCCTGATCGATCAGACCGCGGATTCTCGTCAGTTCGAAACGCGCCACGGTGCAGTTTTCCGCCGCCTGCGCGCTGTAACGATAGGTGTCGCTGCCGAAAATCAGGCATTCGTTGAAGGTATCGCCCGGACCGCTGACGCGCACATCCGCCTCCCGCCCATGCCGGTCCAGCCGGTAAAGCCGAACATAGCCGGACAGGACGCAGTAAAAATGCTGCGCGGCTTCGCCTTCCTTAAAAAGCATGTGACGGGCGTTGACATTGGTGATGGTCGCCGCCTCCATCAGCTTCAGCGCCGCGGCGTCATCCGCTATCCCGATCAAGGGTGCGCGCAGCAGAATGTTCCTGTCCCTGTTGCTCAGCTTCACGGTCTTGTTCACGTCCATCCGGCTCCCGCTCAAACCTTTTGCCGGGCTGTCCGAAGCGATACGGAACCTGGGCTGTTCGTGCTCCCTCGCGCCTATCTGCAAAGAACTCATCGCATTATCCTTCGACCGGCAATTCCCGATGGGAGGGAGATTAGCAGGTCGTCTGGAAAGCGAATTGATTTCGATCAAAGAGGCATTAGCCGTTTTACGGCGGAGGGATGCGGCCGGGTGGAGGTGTTGCCCAAACATCCGTGTGGCGTATTCACTCGGGCTCGACGGAATCGTCGGATCTCTATGTTATCCTCGGGCTTGACCCGAACATCCATCCATCTACCGGAAACCGGCAGCCTTGATCCTCGGGTCAAGCCCGAGGGTGACGCAGGAGAGAGGCTTCGCCACAAAGAGAAACGCCGGGCACGAGGCCCGGCGCCAGGACTTTCACTCCGCGGCGAGCGGCGGCAGCCGCAATATGTTGCTGCCCTTTTCGCCCGTCTTGTCGCTGCTTCCCTTTTCCATGCTGGCGACCCGCGCCTCCAGCGAGGAGAGCGCCAGGCTGTTTTCGCGGGCGATCTCCGAGAGTTTCTCGTTGGAGAGGGCTTCTTCCTCCTCTTCCTTCTTGCCGACGAAGCGGCCGAAGAGGTGGGCGAGCAGGCGCGACAGGTCGTCCATGATCAGGAAGAAGGCCGGCACCACGATGAGCGACAGCACCGTCGAGACGATGATGCCGCCGATCACCGCAATCGCCATCGGCGCGCGGAAGGAGCCGCCTTCGCCGACGCCGAGTGCCGAGGGCAACATGCCCGCCGACATGGCGATGGAGGTCATGATGATCGGGCGGGCGCGCTTGCGGCCGGCCTCCACCATGGCATGTACCCGTTCCATGCCGTGGCGGCGCATTTCGATGGCGAAATCCACCAGCAGGATGGCGTTTTTCGTCACGATGCCCATCAGCATCAGGATGCCGATGAGAACCGGCATGGAGAGCGCGTTCTGCGTGATGATGAGCGCGACCGCCACGCCGCCGATGGCGAGCGGCAGCGAGAACAGGATGGTGAAGGGCTGGATGACATCCTTGAACAGCAGGATGAGCACCACCAGCACCAGCATCAGGCCGAGCAGCATGGCGTTGACGAAGCCCTGCTGCATTTCGCCCTGCACCTTGGCGTCGCCGCTTTCGGCAAGGCGGACGCTTGCCGGCAGCTCGGTTTCCGACACGATGCGCTTGAATTCGGCCGTCGAGGTATCGAGCGCCGTGCCGAAGGGCACGTCGGAGCCGATGGAAACGACGCGGTTGCGGTCGTTGCGCTTGATCGAGCTTGGACCTTCCGAATAGTCGATATCGGCGACGCTGTAGAGCGGCACCAGCGACCCGGAGGCGGTCTTGATCTTCAGCGCGCGGATGGTGGCAAGGTCCCGGCGGGTGTCGAGCGATGCCTGTACGCGGATCGGGATCTGCCGGTCATCCAGCGAGATTTTCGTCAGCTGCGCGTCGATATCGCCGATGGTGGCGACACGCACGGTCTGCGAAATCTGCTGCGGGGTGATGCCGAGGCGGGCGATTTCATCCTTGCGCGGGCGGATCTGCAGTTCGGGACGCGGCAGAGCGCCCTCCGAGCTGACATTGGCAAGGATGGGCGAGGCGCGCAGGCGGCTTTCGAGCACGCCGACGGCGTCGTTCAGATCCTTCTCGTTCGACGAGAGGAAGTTGAAGGAGAGCTCGCGTTCCGCGCGGTCGTTCAGCTTGATGATGCGGACATCCGGAATGCCGCGCACCTTGGCGAAAATATCCCGCTCCACATCCCATTGCGGACGTATGCGGCCTTTCTCCTCCACCTTCGGCAGATATTGGCCGATCAGCGGAATGGAGCCGAGACCCTTGTTGACGACGGTTTTCAGCAGCGAGTGGTCGATATGCTGGAGGATGACGTTGACCGTGGCGCGGCGAAGCTCCAGATCGCCCTTGGGCGAGGCGCCGCCGAGGATGAAGACGCTTTCCACGCCGTTGATGTCACGAATGGCGTGATAGATTTCGGTCGTCGTCCGGTCCGTTTCATCCAGCGTCGCATTGGGCGGTAGTTCCACCGAAAGCGTGACGCGCGAGGCATCATCCGGCGGCAGGAAGCTGCCGGGAACGCCGGCAAGAAGAATGACGGAGGCGATGAGGAAACCGATTGCGCCGATGAGGGTGAGGTAACGCGCCCACCACTTGCGGGTGGTGGCGGAAACCATGCGCGTATAGGCCTTCATCAGCCGGCCGTCATTGTCGTGATGGTCGTCCATCGCGTCTTCGGCACGCATCAGATAGGCCGCCATCAGCGGCGTGATGAGGCGCGCCACCGCCAGCGAGAAGAACACCGAGAAGGCAACTGTCAGGCCGAACTGGATGAAGTACTGGCCGGGAATGCCGGGCATGAACGAGACGGGCACGAAGACGGCGATGATGGTGAAGCTGGTGGCGATGACGGCGAGGCCGATTTCATCCGCCGCTTCCAGCGAGGCCCGGTAGGGCGTCTTGCCCATCTTGATGTGGCGGGCGATGTTCTCGATTTCGACGATGGCGTCGTCCACGAGAATACCCGTGGCGAGCGTCAGCGCCAGGAAGCTGACAAGGTTGAGCGAGAAGCCCATGATATCCATGATCCAGAAGGTCGGGATCGCGGAAAGCGGCAGGGCCACGGCGGCAATCAGCGTCGCGCGCCAGTTCCTGAGGAAGAGCAGGACGACGATGACGGCAAGGATCGCGCCTTCGATCAGCGTGTCCAGCGCCGCCTTGTAGTTGCCATAGGTGAAATAGACGGCGTCATCGACCATCTGGATCGAGACGTCCGGATGGTCCCTGCGCACCTGATCGAGGCTCTGCGCCACGGTTTCGGCAACCGAGACCTCGCTTGCGCCCTTGGATCGGAACACCGCGAAGGTGACGGCGGGGTTGCCGTTGAAGCGCGAGAAGGACTTCTGTTCCTGATAGGTGTCGGTGACCGTGCCGAGCTCAGAGAGCTTGACGAAACGGCCGTTGGAAAGCGCAATCGTGGTATTGGCGAGCTGGCTGACGTCGCGTGTGTCGCCGAGCGTGCGGATCGTCTGCTCATTGCCGCCCACCTGGCCGCGGCCGGAGCCGAGGTCGATATTGGTGCCGCGCAGCTGGCTGTTCACCTCGCTGGCGGTGATGCCATAGGCGTCGAGCTTTTCGGGGCTCAGCGACACACGCACCTCGCGGTCGGCGCCGCCGTAACGGTCGACCTTGCCGATGCCGGACTGGCCCTGCAGCGAACGCTTGATGGTGTCATCCACGAACCAGGACAGCTCTTCCAGCGTCATGTTCGGCGAAGACACGGCAAAGGTCTGGATTGCCTGGCCCTCGACGTCGATCTTGCTGACGACCGGCACCTCGATATCGGCGGGCAGGTCGCTGCGGATCTTGTCGATGGCGTCCTTGGTGTCCTGAACCGCTTCTTCCGTCGGTTTTTCGATGCGGAAGATGACCGTGGTTGTCGACTGGCCGTCGACCACGGTGGACTGGATCTCGTCGACGCCGCTGATGGCGGCGACGGCGTCCTCGATCTCCTTCGTCACCTGCATTTCCAGCTCGGAGGGCGAAGCGCCGCTCTGGGTCACGGTGACGGCGACGACGGGAACGTCGATATTGGGAAAACGGGTGATCGGCAGGGTCTTGAAGGCCTGCATGCCGAGGATCATCAAAAGCGCGAAGCCAAGCAGCGGCGCAATCGGGTTACGGATTGACCATGCGGAGAAGTTCATTTCATTCCCTCAGTCAGTTGGACGCAGCCGTCTGGGCTTCCACCGGTCTTATCCGGTCACCATCACGCACGAATGCTCCAGCTTTCTCGACAACCTTGTCTCCAGCGGCAAGGCCGCTGACGATCTCGATGAAACCACCGTCTTCTATGCCGGTCTCTATCTTCACCTGCTTGACGATGTCGCCCTCCACCTTGCGGGTGGTCGAGCCTTCGCGTCCGGAGGTGACGGCCGACAGCGGCAAGGCGAGCGCATTCGTCTCCTCGACGATGATCGCCGCGCTGGCATACATGCCGGACCGCGCCGGGCTGTTTGCCGGCAGCACCACATGCACCGAACCGAGGCGCGTCGTGGGATCGACGGTGGGCGAGACGAGGCGCACCTTGCCCTCTATTTTCTCAGCTCCGCCGGCAACCGTCAAATAGGCTTTCTGGCCGGCCTTGACCTTCTGGATGTCGGTTTCGGACAGATCGGCGACGAGTTCGATGGCGCCGTCCTTGATAACGGTGAAAAGCGGGTTGCCGGAGCCGCTGGCGATTGCGCCGACCTTGGCGTTCTTGGCGGAGACGATGCCGGCCACGGGGGTCTTAACGCCGGTGCGCGTCAGTTTGAGATCGATGTCGTCGATCTGCGCGTCAACGACCTTGATGTCGGCCTCGCCGGCGGAAACGGCCTGGCGGGCGGCGTTGAGCTTGGCGGCCGCCACTTCGGCCTGCGCCTGGGTCTGTTCCACCTGCGAGATGGAGCCGGAACCGCTCTGGCCGAGCCTTGCGGCGCGGTCGCGCTGGCGGTTCGCGTCGCTTGCGCTCGCCTCGGCCTCCAGAACCTGCGCCTTGGCCTGCGCCACGGCGGCCTCCGCCTTGGCCTTGTTGGCCTCAAGCTGGCTTTTCTGCAGAAGAAGACTGTCGGAAGACAGCACGGCGAGAACCGCATTGGCCTCCACCCTGTCGCCGATATCGGCATTCAGCGTGTCGATCGACAGGCCGTCGACCAGCGGCTGGACGTAAATCTCGTCCACCGGGCGGATCGTGCCGGTGGCGATGATGCGGTCAACGAGATCGCGTTTTGCGGCATGCGCGACGATGATAGAGGGCAGGTTCTGCTGTTTGACCGGTGCCTGCGCCTCTCCCTCGGCGGCTGCGGAAAAGGGCAGGGCCGTTGCGGAAAGAAGAAGGAAAACAAAGCGGTTAAACGTGACTTTATGCTGCATGTGTCGTGGCTCGCGCAATATTCGATCGCATGTTCTGCAGCCTTGGGGCGTTTCCTAGAAGGTCATGCGATGACGAATGTGAAACAAGGGGTCACAATACTTCCTTTTCGATCCTCCCGATTCAAACGCCCCTCAACGCGAATCTCAAGCACTTTGCCCTCGTGCTTTTTTTACAAGATCAAATTTGGCAGTCTTGTGGGCGGGACTTTAATTGTTGTTGTCGTACAAATCAATCCGCATAGCCACAATGGTTGATATACATTTTTGTATAGGTGCGGATATTGTAATTCGTCAGATGGGTTACCATTGCGCAAGGCGGTCTGGAATTCTGAGAACGCCCAATACGCCGTCATCCTCGGGCTTGACCCGAGGATCCAGGCACATCACCACAATCAAAACGTCGGTAGATCCTCGGGTCAAGCCCGAGGATGGCGGAGGAGAGGTTGCCGTTCACCAAGATCGCGCGGTCATCGCCGCGCGATCTTATCTTCCCGCCCCAGACTACTTCAGCGCCGCATCGGTGATTTCGGTCGTGTAGGCGCCGGATGGTTCCTTGGTGATCACAGGATCGGAGCCGCCGCCGAGCAGGGTTTTCACCGTGCGTTCGTAATCGGCCTTGTCGAGTGCGCCCTTCGAGCCGGCGGTGAGTTTGGCCACTTCACCCATCATGCGCTTCTGGTGTTTTTCGGTCTGGGCGCCAGAGGCGTCGTTTTCGAGGACGATACCGGCGGCCTCGTCCGGGTTTTCTTCCGCAAATTTCCAGCCCTTCATGGAAGCGCGGACGAATTTGACCATGTCCTCCTTGAACTTGGCGTCCTTGAGCTTGTCTTCCAGAACATAAAGCCCGTCTTCCAGCGTCGCCACGCCCTCGTCCTCATATTTGAAGGTGACGAGTTCCTCCGGCTTGATGCCGGCATCGATGACCTGCCAATATTCATTGTAGGTCATGGTGGAAATGCAGGCGGCCTGTTTCTGCAGCAGCGGATCGACATTGAAGCCCTGTTTCAGAACCGTGACGCCGTCGGCACCGCCGGTGGTCGGGATTTTGAGATGCGCCATCCAGGACAGGAACGGATATTCATTGCCGAAGAACCAGACGCCGAGCGTCTTGCCCTTGAAATCGTCGGGCTTGGTGATGCCAGTTTCCTTGAGGCAGGTCAGCATCATGCCTGACGACTTGAACGGCTGGGCGATATTGACGAGCGGCACGCCCTTTTCGCGCGTGGCAAGGGCAGACGGCATCCAGTCGACGATGACATCTGCGCCGCCGCCGGCCAGAACCTGCGCGGGGGCGATATCCGGGCCGCCGGGCTTGATATCGACGTCGAGGCCTTCGGCTTCGTAAAAGCCCTTGTCCTTGGCGACGTAATAACCGGCGAACTGAGCCTGGGTCACCCATTTCAGCTGCAGGGTGATCTTGTCGGCGGCCTCGGCGCTCACGGCGGTCAGGATTGACGCGCCGGCAAGAAGCATGGATGCAAGTTTCATTTTCATCGCTGTTCCCTTTTTCGTTATTTACGTTCGTCCCCCACGGACGGACGGATGCCAGAAGGTGACGGCCCGCTCCGCGAGCGCCACCAGACCGTAAAAGCCGGAGCCGGCGAGCGCGGCCACCGCGATCTCGGCCCAGACCATGTCGACATTGCTGCGGCCCATTTCCGCCGAGATGCGGAAACCCATGCCGACGATGGGCGTGCCGAAAAACTCCGCCACGATGGCGCCGATCAGGGCGAGCGTGGAATTGATCTTCAGCGCGTTGAAGATGAAGGGCCAGGCGGCGGGCAGGCGCAGCTTCACCAATGTCTGCCACCAGCCGGCGGCATAGGTGCGCATCAGGTCGCGTTCCATGTGGCTGGAAGCGGCAAGCCCCTGCACCGTGTTCACCAGCATGGGGAAAAAGGTCATGATGACGACGACGGCAACTTTGGACTGCCAGTCGAAACCGAACCACATGACCATGATGGGGGCGATGCCGACCACCGGAAGGGCGGAGACGAAGTTGCTGATGGGCAAGAGCCCGCGCTGCAGGAAGGGCGAACGGTCGATGAGGATGGCGACGATGAAACCGAGGCCGCAGCCGAGCACATAACCGGTCAGCACCGATTTGAGGAAGGTCTGGCGGAAATCCGCCCAGAGGATCGGCAGCGAGCCTAAAAGCCGCGCGAGGATGGCGCTCGGAGCCGGCAAGAGGATGGGCGGCACGGAAAAGCCGCGCACGACGCCTTCCCAGAGCACCACAATGGCAAGGCCGAAGAGGAGGGGCACGGCGATGCGGCTGATGCGCTGTGCCGAAGCGGAAACGAAGCGGCGGCGCACCAGCCATTCGTTGAAGGCCCAGGCGGCAAGCCAGAACAGGATCGCGCCGATAAACCAGAGGGGGTTCGTCATGGCCGTGCTCCCATTCTTTTCAGCACGGCGGCGTGGGCGATGCCGATGATGGAGACCAGCAGTGCGGCGACACCGGCGGCCATGAACAGCGCCGCCCATATCTGTACCGTCTGGCCGTAATAGGAGCCGGAGAGCAGGCGCGCGCCAAGCCCGGCGACAGCGCCTGTCGGCAATTCGCCGACGATGGCGCCGACAAGCGCGATGGCAATGGCGATCTTCAGCGAGGTGAAGAGATAGGGCAGCGCCGATGGCCAGCGCAGCTTCCAGAAAATCTGGCCGGGTGAGGCGTGGTAGGTGTGCATCAGGTCGAGCTGGAGGGTCTCGGGGCTTCTCAGGCCCTTCACCATGCCGACGACGATGGGGAAGAAAGAGAGGTAGGTGGAGATCAGCGCTTTCGGCAGCAGCCCGGAAATGCCGATGGAGTTCAGGACAACGATGATCATTGGCGCGACGGCCAGAATGGGGATCGTCTGGCTGGCGATGATCCACGGCATGACGGAGCGGTCCATGGCGCGGTTATGGATGATGGCGACGGCGAGCAGGATGCCGAGAACCGCGCCGATGGCGAAGCCGAGCAGTGTGGCCGAAAGCGTGATGCCGGCGTGGTAGATCAGGCTGCGCTTGGAGGTGATGGCCTTGTTGACGGTGGTGTCCCAGAGTTCGGCGGCAATCTGGTGCGGGGCGGGGAGGACGGGCCGTTCCTGGGCGAAGGTTTGCGGCAGGAGTTCGAGGAAACCCGGCGTCTGGCCGGCGCGGGTGGCCTGGTCGCGGGCGAAGGGCATGTTGAGATAGACGACGGCGATGTGCCAGAGGATGAGGATGGCGAGGAGGACGGTGAGGATGGGGAGGATGGGGAGGACGCGGTGGCGCAGGAGGGTCATTGCGGTCTCCTCCGAGGGTGGGGGGTACTCTTGCTCCGAGAGTGACGCTCACCCCCCTCTGTCCTGCCGGACATCTCCCCCTCAAGGGGGGAGATCGACTCGCGGATAGGTCTCGCCCATCTCGACGCTTGAGAATGAAGCGGTGCGAGGGCCTCTTGCCGATCTCCCCCTTTGAGGGGGAGATGCCCGGCAGGGCAGAGGGAGGTATTCCTGGCGCTGACCTCACCCCTCATAGCTATGCCCCGCCTTCAACCCCTCACGCACGCGGTGCGCAATCGCCAGAAATTCCGGCGTCTCGCGAATCTCCAGCGGCCTTTCCCGCGGCAGCGTGGATGTGATCACATCCGTCACTCTTCCCGGCCGCGGCGACATCACGACGATCTTGGTCGAGAGATAGACAGCCTCGGGAATGGAATGGGTGACGAAACAGATGGTCTTGCCAGTCGTATCCCACAGTTTCAGCAGCTGTTCGTTCAGATGATCGCGAACGATCTCGTCCAGAGCGCCGAAGGGCTCGTCCATCAACAGCAGGTCGGCATCGAAGGCGAGTGCGCGGGCGATGGAGGCGCGCTGCTGCATGCCGCCGGAAAGCTGCCAGGGATATTTCTTGCCGAAACCGTTGAGGTTGACGAGGTCGAGCGTGCGCTCGATGCGTTCGCGCTGTTCGGCCTTGCCATAGCCCATGATTTCGAGCGGCAGGGCGATATTCTTTTCGATGCTGCGCCACGGATAAAGGGCGGCCGCCTGAAAGACATAACCATAGGAGCGGTCCTTGCGGGCGTTTTCCGGCGTCGTGCCGTTGACCTTTATCTCACCGGAAGTGTGTTTTTCGAGATCGGCGATGACCCGGAGAAACGTGGTCTTGCCGCAGCCCGACGGGCCGATGAAGGAGACGAAATCACCCTTGCCGACCTCCAGATCGACATTGGACAGCGCATGCACCGGGCCGTCCCCCGTTTCGAAGGTGAGGCCCAGCTTCCGGGCGGAAACGACGGAATAGGAAGAGGCCTGGTTCATCTTGGCTGATTGTCGCTTTCCGTGAGCGCCGCGCGCGCCAGCGGCAGCATCTGGGTTTCGGTCAGTCTGGCGATCATCACGCCGGGGTGGCGGTCGAGGTCGAGCCAGCGCACTTCCTCGATTTCCGCCTGCGGTGCGACCTCGGTGTGAAGCCTGGCGGTGAAGGCATGGGCGACGACATCGGCTCCCGGTTCATTGGCGGCTTGCTCGCGAAAGATGCCCTCATAACGAACGGCATTTTCCGGCAGCGTCAGGCCGATTTCCTCGGCCAGTTCGCGGCGAAGCGCCTGTTCCGGCGTCTCGCCTGGATCGATCTTGCCGCCCGGCTGCATGAATTGCGTCGTGCCGCGCTTGCGCACCACAAGCATCTGCCGTCGCTCGTTGAGGAGGATGGCGGCGGCGATGAGGATTTCCCGTTTCGGCTCAGAGCTC
Organism: Agrobacterium sp. NPDC089420; assembly: GCF_044900305.1. Lineage (NCBI taxonomy): Bacteria > Pseudomonadati > Pseudomonadota > Alphaproteobacteria > Hyphomicrobiales > Rhizobiaceae > Agrobacterium > Agrobacterium sp. NPDC089420. Next base: position 75,475 of record NZ_JBJDMY010000011.1, read on the forward strand.
ATGGTCACACACCCGATGCCGGGATGCCGCTGCGCTCCACCTTGCGCGGCGACACGAGTTCCTTCCAGGTGGAAAGTGCGCGGCTGACGGCCGGGTAAGGGTCGCGGGCCACGAACCGGCCGTGGCCGGGCTGGGTTTCGATGGTGGCCTCCTCGACGCTGACGAGGCCGCGCGAAAGGGTGAAGCGCGGCAGGCCCTTCACCTTCTGGCCTTCGAAGACGTTGTAATCGATGGCCGATTCCTGGCTCGCAGCGCTGATGGTCTTTGTCAGCGCGGGGTCCCAGACGACGATATCGGCATCGCTGCCGACGAGGATCGCACCCTTTTTCGGATAGATGTTGAGGATCTTGGCGATGTTGGTAGAGGTGACGGCGACAAATTCGTTCATCGTCAGCCGCCCCGTCGCCACGCCATGGGTCCACAGCAGCGGCATGCGATCCTCCAGCCCGCCGGTGCCGTTCGGTATCTTGCGGAAATCACCGATGCCGAAGCGTTTCTGCTCGGTGGTGAAGGCGCAATGGTCGGTCGCCACACATTGCAGCGAGCCGGAGGCCAGCCCCGCCCAGAGACTGTCCTGATGCTGGCGGTTGCGGAAGGGCGGCGACATGACCCGGCGGGCGGCGTGATCCCAGTCGGCATTGGCATATTCGCCTTCGTCGAGGATCAGGTGCTGGATCAGTGGCTCGCCATAGACCCGCATGCCGTTCTGGCGGGCGCGGCGGATCGCTTCATGCGCCTGCTCGCAGGAGGTGTGGACGACATAAAGCGGCGCGCCGGCCATATCGGCGATGATGATGGCGCGGTTGGTGGCCTCGCCTTCCACCGAAGGCGGGCGGGAATAGGCATGCGCCTCCGGCCCGACATTGCCTTCCGCCATCAGCTTTTCCTGCATCTGCGCGACGATATCGCCGTTTTCCGCATGCACGAAGGGGATGGCGCCCAGTTCGGCGCAGCGCGAGAAGGAGGCGAACATCTCGTCGTCATTCACCATCAGCGCGCCCTTATAGGCCATGAAATGCTTGAAGGAGTTGATGCCTTTCTGCTGAACCACCGTCTTCATCTCATCGAAGACCTGCTCGCCCCACCAGGTGACGGCCATGTGGAAGGAATAATCGCAAGTGGCGCGGGTCGCCTTGTTGTCCCAGCGTTGCAGGGCGTCAAGAAGCGACTGGCCGGGCTCCGGCAGGCAGAAATCCACCACCATGGTGGTGCCGCCGGCAAGGGCCGCCCGCGTACCGCTCTCGAAATCGTCGGCGGAATAGGTGCCCATGAAGGGCATTTCCAGATGCACATGCGGATCGATGCCGCCGGGCATGACGTAACATCCGGTCGCATCGAGCACCGTGCCGCCCGTCAGGTCGGGTCCGATCTCGGTGATCGTTCCGTCTTCGATCTTCACATCGGCCTTGTAGGTGAGGTCGGCGGTGACGATGGTGCCGTTCTTGATGATGGTGGCGGTCATTCCACGATCTCCGCAGTCTCAAGCACCGCATGCAGCAGCACGTTGCAGCCGGCAGCGGCCCATTCCGGCGAAATCTCTTCCGCTTCATTGTGGGAAAGCCCGTCCACGCAGGGGCAGAAGATCATGGTGGAGGGCGCGACCCTTGCCGTCCAGCAGGCATCGTGGCCGGCGCCGGAGATGATGTCCATGTGGCTGTAGCCCAGTCTCTCGGCGGCGGAGCGCACGCGTCCGACCAGCACGGGATCGAAGGTGACGGGATCGAAATGGCCGATGGCTTCGATGGAGCAGCCGACGCCGAGTTCCTCGGCGATCGCCGGCACCTCGCGTTCGAAGACGGCGCGCATGCTGTCGAGTTTCGCCTGCGAGGGGGTCCGGAGGTCGATGGTGAAGACCACTTTGCCGGGCAGCACGTTGCGGGAGTTGGGCGAAAAGATCATCTGGCCAACGCCGGCAACGGCGCCCGGCTGGTGGGCCATGGCCACTTCCTGCACCTTTTCCAGAATGCGGGCGGCGGCGAGGCCGGCATTGACGCGCATCGCCATCGGGGTGGAGCCGGTATGGGCTTCCTTGCCGGTCAGCGTCACTTCCAGCCACCACAGGCCCTGGCAATGGGTGACGACGCCGATCTTTTTGCCTTCCGCTTCCAGAATAGGTCCCTGCTCGATGTGATATTCGAAATAGGCGTGCATCCTGCGCGCGCCCACCTCTTCCTCGCCCAGCCAGCCGATACGCTTCAGCTCTTCGCCATAGGTCTTGCCGTCGGTGTCGGTGCGGCTATAGGCGTAATCGAGATCGTGAATGCCGGCGAAGACGCCCGACGCCAGCATGGCGGGCGCGAAACGGGCGCCTTCCTCGTTGGACCAGTTGGTCACGGTGATCGGGTGCCTGGTCCTGATGTTGAGGTCGTTCAGGCTGCGCACCACTTCCAGCCCGGCCAGGACGCCGAGCACACCGTCGAACTTGCCGCCTGTCGGCTGGGTGTCGAGGTGGCTGCCGATATAGACGGGAAGTGCGTCCGGATCCTCGCCGGGTCGGGTGGCGAACATCGTGCCCATGCGGTCGACGCCCATGACGAGGCCGGCCGCCTCGCACCAGCGCTGGAACAGGCTTCGGCCTTCTCCATCCTCATCCGTCAGCGTGCGGCGATTATTGCCGCCGGCAATGCCGGGGCCGATCTGCGCCATGTCCATCAGACTGTCCCACAGACGGTCGCCATTGACCGTCAAGTTCTTACCCGCCGCCATGAAATGTCGTCCTCACCTATTTTGTTTTATCGAAGCAAAGCCTGTGCCGTTCCCTTTTCTGCCGGTTAAGATAACAGCCATTGCCTTGTGATGGCGATGATGGATAAATTGACCGGCTGGTAAACATTGCAAATTCGCGCTGACGTCAGCAAGAGATTTCGTGACGAATCGCAGTGATTTTGCCTAAACTGTACGCGCGGATTATTTTTTAATCACATCGTGGCGGCAATTGCATCGAAAAGCAACAGAGAGCAGAGAATGGCCATACCGCGAGCAGCAAAAACACAGAAGCGGACCCGTATCCAGGAAGAGAAGCAGGAGCTGATTCTCGAGGCTGCGCTCAATGTGTTTTCCACCAACGGCTTTCGTGGTTCCACCATCGACCAGATTGCCGAGGCGGCCGGCATGTCGAAACCGAACGTGCTTTATTATTTCCGCACCAAGGAGGCGATGCATCGCGCGCTGATCGAACGCGTGCTCGATACATGGCTCGACCCGCTGCGCGCCTTTGATGCGGAAGGCAATCCCGAAAGCGAAATCCGCTCCTATATTCGCCGCAAGCTGGAAATGTCGCGTGACTTTCCACGGGAGAGCCGGCTGTTCGCCAATGAAATCCTGCAGGGCGCACCGCATATAGAAGACGAGCTGAGAGGGCCGCTGAAGCAACTGGTGGATGAAAAGGCGGAGGTCATCCGGGCCTGGATCAAGGCCGGGCGGATCGCCAGATGCGACCCCTATCACCTCATCTTCTCGATCTGGTCGACCACGCAGCATTATGCGGATTTCGATGTGCAGGTGCGGGCGGTGCTGGGCGAGAAGAATGGCGGCGACGGCCGTTTCGAGGATGCGGCCCGGCATCTGGAGCAGCTTTTCATGGGCGGATTGCGCATCAGCGGCTGAGCGGGACACTTCTCGCGAATATGTGATCGGGTTCGCATGTGAAAACATGAGAAAAATGATCACCTTTATACTTTACTCTAAAACTCATCTTTATTATGGTGCCGCCATCCCGCTTATCGGGGCATTGAAAAAATCAACCGGCGGGTGAGGGAATGGCACGCAAGGAAAAGAAGAAGGCCGAACGTGGCGGCAAGCATGCCAAGGGCGCGTCCCAGACTGAGCGGGATGTGACCGAACAGCAGCTTTCCGGTCCGAAAAGCTTTCTTTATGTCGGCGGCCGTGACTGTCAGGTTGCGCATCTTCGCCAGATCGCCAGCAATTTCGGCGCGGAGCTGATCCATCACGATGGCGGCCTGCGTGAGGCGGTGTCGCGCATCGATACCGTGCTTCCCTCCGTCGACTGCGTTTTCTGCCCGATCGACTGTATCAGCCACGATGCGTGTCTGCGGGTGAAGTCGGGTTGCAAGAAATTCGGCAAGACGTTCATTCCGCTGCGCAACGGCAGCAAATCCAGTCTGGAGCGGGCGCTGCAGACGATGAATGAACGGACCTCCAGCGATGAGCGACGAGCGCAATAATGTCCATGAAGAGCCCGCGGCGGCGGAAGCCTGCCGCGTGGAGCTGCACAAGATGGCCGAACAGGGCGCCGATCCGGCCCTGACGGATATGTATGAGATTGTCGGCGAACGGGAGCGGCGCAACCGCGCGGCGTCAGATGGCGGCAATCTGGTGATCTTTCCGCATCTGCGCACCCGCCAGCCTGGCGAAGCGCCGCCCTTCGACATTGGCGATGCGGCCGAGCGAGGCCGCAACATTCTGCCGTTTCGCTGGATGCGGCGTTAGGATGCGGTTTTGACCCGGGCGCATATCGCCGTCATTGCGGCACCGGGCCGGATATGGACGCACAGACCCAAAGAAATGCGGTGAATGTCGGATGGCTGCGCAAGTCTCTTCTTGAGTTTGGCGCTGCCGTCAGCCCTTCGGTTTCAGAAACGCCCCGGCGCAGAGCACGAGCCAGCCGGCAATCATGCCGAGGCCGCCCGCGGGTGCGGCGAAGGGAAACAGGCTGTGGCCGGAAAAATGCCGCAGCACGAGATCCCCGACAAAGATCGCCGTGCCAAGCCCGAGGATCAGACCGGCCGGTATGGCGGTTCTGATGCGGTCTGCGCCGATGTTGAGCGCCACCAGCACCGGCGCATGCGCGAGCGCCATGGCCGAGGCATTGCCCAGCATATAGGTCTCGCCCGTATGGGTGGCGGCGGCGGCCAGCATGACGCCGGCAGCCCCGAGGAGACCACCCAGCAGCAGAATGAAGGCCCGCAGCCTTGCGCGGGGCAATGTCGCGCCGGTCAAACTTGCGTTGGTCGTGCTTGAATTGGTCATTGGCTGTCCGCCTCCTGGTTCTGCATGTGAAAGGCCAGCCGCTCCACCGGCGCCCAGATGATCTCGCGCAGCTTCGGGTTCTCGATGGTCTCGTCCATGGCGCGGCGGAAGCACAGGAGCCACTCGTCCCGTTCGGCGGGGCCGATGGGGGCGACGAAATGGCGTCGCCGCAACATCGGATGGCCGTGTTTTTCGACATAAACGGGCGGTCCGCCAAGATATCCCGTCAGATAATCGTAAAATTTCGCTTCGCTGCCGGAAAGATCGGCGGGATGGATGGCGCGGCACCGCGCCGCCTCCGGCAGGGTGTCCATCAGGTCATAAAAGCGCCGGGTGAGCGCCCTGACGGTCGCATCGCCGCCGATCGCTTCATAAAGGCTAATGGTCTCGCCGCTCATCGTCCGCCTCCTTGGGCCTTGCGGTCCTTATCGCTTTCCGCAGCGCCGAGCGCAACAGGGAAAGGCGGGATGCGACATTTGGGACAATGGTGGGACAGGGGTGGGAGAGGGGGCCGATAGATCTTCGGTTTTCAGACCGGCACGGATCGTTGGATAAGCGGAACGGCGCTTTTGGGCGACGCGACATGTTCGCTCGCCACCGCCCAAACGCCGATCCGGATCGCAGTCGATGAAGACGGCCAGATTGCTTGCAGCCAGTGCGTCGTCACGGTCGGTTGATGCAAACGATAAAGCGACGTCGCGCCCATGCGTTTCATGGCATGGGCGCGCATCTTGAGCTTCCGGATTGCGTCCGCTCTTTTCATGCGCAAGAGCTTACGCCCTCGCGCCGACGGCATCCGTCCTCAACCGAAGTTGCGGATGAGTTTCAGCCCCTTGTTCAGAAGCGTCTCGGCGTCGTCCTGGCTGGCGGCCTCGACATAACAGCGCATTTCCGGCGCGTTGCCGGAAGGGCGGAAATGGATGGTGCTGCCGTCGGTCAGCGCCACGCGCAGGCCGTCAATGTCGCTCAGCGTTTTGACCGTGCCAACCGGGGCGAGGAAGGCCTCGAGATTGCCGCGCGATGCACGCAGATGCGCCATCAGGGCGGCGCTCTTTTCCTGAGCGAAGTTTTCCAGGCGGTCGGCGGCAGCGACCGGCAGATTGTAGGCGGCGGCAATTTCCGACAGCGGTTTCTTCTGGTTTGCCGACAGGAGCAGCACGGCAAGAACCGGCAGGAAGCTGTCACGCGTCGGCAGCGGCGAGAGCGGCCTGCCGTTGAGAGTAAAGGCGGAAGCCGTCAGCAGGCCGCCATTGGCCTCGAAACCCATGACGCCGTTCCTGCCGGCGGCGAGCGCTTCGGCCATTCCCGCAATCACGAAAGGCGAGCCCACCCGCGTCCGGACGACTTCAAAAGAACCATTCGCCTCAATGCCGGAATTGGAGGTGACCGGGGTGACGACCACGCCGGCATCGAGAAAATTGGCGGTGATCAGCCCGATCAGGTCGCCGCGCAGCGGCACGCCTTTTTCATCGGCAAGCAGCGGACGGTCGCCGTCGCCATCGGCGGAAACGATGGCGTCGAGGCGATGTTCCGGCGACCATTTCTTGAGAAGAGCGAGGGTCTCCGGCGAGACCGCCTCGGTATCGACCGGGATGAAGCTGTCCGAGCGGCCGAGCGGCACGACATGGGCGCCATAATGGGCCAGAACGTCAACGAAGAGATCGCGCGCCACCGTGCTGTGCTGGTAAACGCCGATCCTGAGGCCGGACAGCGCCTTTGCCGGCAGGAGAGCGACATTGCGGTCGTAAAAAAGCGCGGCGGTCTTGGCGGAATGGTCTTCCGCCGTCGCCGTCTCGGCGGTGATGCCTTCCGCCTCGATTGCTGAGGCAAGGGCTGCGATTGCCGTTTCGTCCTGCTTGTCGATTTCGCCGTCCGGGCGGTAGAACTTGATGCCGTTGCGGTCGGCCGGAATATGCGAGCCGGTGATCATCAGCGCGCCCGCCTTCAGCGACAGGCCGTAAAGCGCGAGCGCCGGCGTCGGCACGGCGCCGCAGTCGAGCGGGACAAGGCCCGCCTTTTTCAGCGCGGCGATGCAGGTGGCGGAAACATCCGGGCTCGAATCGCGAAAATCGCGGCCGACGAGAATGGGATCGCCCGCCTTCGCCTGACCCGATGTGAGAAGGTGCCTTGCAAATGCCGTGGCATAGACGGCGGAGGCTTTTCCTTTCAGATCGACGGAGAGGCCGCGAAGGCCGCTCGTTCCGAATTTCAGGCTCATTCCAAACTCCGTTTCCATAAATCTTTGAGGGGCAAATGGATAATGTAAAAATATAACGGTTGAAAGAACCGTATCGATCCATTCAAGTCAATCGACGCTTTCATGCCCTCTTTCAACGCGACCGCGAATAGGCGATGATGGCGCAAATGACGCGGGTAACCTAAAATTCACCCGTCATATTTAAACTTCTCCGTCTATGGCGGCTCTGGCGACGATGGGTATTCCGTGTCGCCGGCCTTTTTGTGGTTCGTTCGAGTTGGATTGGCTGATGTACAGGCTTCAAAAGGCGGGACATAAGCAGGCACGTCCGCTCGATGAAAAAACAGTGCCCGCCGCCAGACCCCATGGCTCCCTGCTGGATGATCTGGTGGATGAGGACGCTGTTTTCGAACGCACGGTGCTGAAGGACCATCTCGAGCCGAAGCCTGCGGCAGCCGCCGCCGAGCCGGCCCGGGTCGAGACGGCCGCCAGGGCGCCCTCGTCGCAAAGCAGCCTGGCGACGGCGCTGCCCGGTCTGAACCATATCGACAGGATCGGCGTGGACGACGTCATCCTCTGGCTTCGCAGGGGCGTCGTCTGGATTGTGCTGGCCACTCTTCTCTGCATCGCCGCCGCCCTTGCCTATGCCTATATGACGCCGCCGCGTTACACGGCCTATACGGATATCGTCGTCAATCCCTCCAATCTGAACGTCGTCAATGACGGGGTGTTCTCACCCAACCAGCAGCGCGACACGCAGATCCTCGAAGTGGAAAGCAAGCTGCGAACCATCACCTCGCGCAACGTGCTGGCGCGGGTGGTGGACGAGCTGAAGCTCGATCAGGACCGGGAATTCATAACCCCGCCGCCGCTTGCCCGGTTCAAGGCGATGTTCTCGTCCAGGCCCGAGGATGGCGACAATCGCGTCGGTGCGCTGCGTTCCCTCGGTGACCGGGTGGCGGCGGAGCGCGACCCGCGTTCCTTCGTGGTCACGCTTTCGGTCTGGACCAACGATGCGGAAAAATCCGTGACGGTCTCCAAGGCGATCGTGAAGGCGTTTGAAAGCGAACTGTTCCAGACCACCTCCGACAGCAGTCAGCGCGTCGTCGACGATCTCAAGACGCGGCTGGAGGAGATGCGCCAGAACGTGACGGCCGCCGAAAAACGCGTCGCCGATTTCCGCCGCGAGAACGGCCTGCAGGAAAATAACGGCCAGCTGGTCAGCAATCTCGCTTCCGGCGAGCTGAATGCGCAGGTTCTGGCCGCGCAGCAGCGCGTCATTCAGGAGGAATCGCGTCTGAAGCAGATGGAGGCGGCGATTGCGCAGAACCGCACCCAGAGCGCGGCCATCTTCGACAGCCAGACCATGAACACCATTCGTGCGCAATACAGTACCCTGCAGCAGCAGATCGGGGCGATGACGCTGACCTATGGCGCGCGTCATCCGCGTCTGGCCACGGCGGGCGCGGAACGCACCATGCTGGAACGCGGCATGGCGGAGGAGGCGCAACGCATTCTGCAGGCGGCCAAGATCAATGTCGCCGAGGCCCGTTCCTCGCTCGACGCCCTGAGGCTGAAGGCTGTGGCGGAGCGCGCCAATGTCTTCACCGACAACGAGGCGCAGGTGCGGCTGAGGGATCTCGAGCGCGATGCCCGCTCGGCTGCGGCGATCTACGAGACCTACCTCACCCGCTCGCGCCAGCTCGCCGAGCAGCAATCGATCGATTCCACCAATGTGCGGGTGATTTCACAGCCGGTCGCGCCCAATTCCAGAAGCTGGCCGCCGGGCAAGCTGGTCTTCCTGATCGCCGGCGGCATGGGCGGCCTGTTCCTCGGCCTCGGCATCGCGGTCGCGCTCGGGCTCTGGGGTTATCTGCGCCGGGACGATCACGCGGAGGCCGCGGCGCGTTCCGCCTGAGTAAAGGCGGCCTATTCTTCCGAGATCAGGCCGTCATATACTTCGAGCAGGGCGGCGGCGATCGCCGCGCCCAGCGCGTTGCCCGCATCGCGAATGCCGGCCTCGTCGCCATCGCGGACCGAAATGGCAAGATCGGAGGCTTCGTTGGCGACGATTTCCTTCGCCCGTTCTATCGCCCAGAGGCCGAAATCGCCGCGGTTGTCGATCGAGATGGTTTCCATGGCCGGACCCTTTTTCGTGGTTTGAAGTCGTCGTCCCTTAACCCATCGGCCGGGAAACCGGAATAGCGGGAGAGAAGAAGGCGCGCAGTTCAACCTTCAGGCGTGCAAATCGCACGCTTCACGCTGCGGATTTATAAAAATATTAATGATAGTTCTTCGTAGTGTCTGAAGCCTTATACCTTAAGCATATGCGTGAATATAACAATGAAACGATGCCTATCTTGGACGCCGGACAGAGTATGACAGGGAGCAATATGCCGGAAGCGTCGGGTCGGGCCTGGCCGGTTGTACCGCTTGCGGCGTTGCCCATCACCGATGCGACAATCGAGGAAACGGCCGAGGATTTCATCCTGCGGGCGACGAGCGGGCGCACGGCCGGTACAAGGCCGTTTTATTCGACATCGGCCAATGGCCAGGTCATCGCGCTCTGCCACCATGACAGGGAGTTCGACGCCATGCTGCGGCAGGCGGATCAGATCCATGCAGACGGCATGTCGCTGGTGATCTTCTCCCGCAAATTCTGCCCGACGCCCTTGCGGGAGCGGGTGGCGACAACCGACCTCGTTCATGCGGTGGCCAGGCGGGCGGAAGAAACCGGCAGCCGGTTTTATTTCCTCGGCGGGTCCGAAGAGGTCAACCGGGCGGCGGTGGAGGAAATGCAGAAGCTTTATCCGCGCCTGGTGTTTTCGGGGCGGCGCAACGGTTATTTCAGCCAGGGTGAGGAGGACGCGATCCTCGCCGATATCGCCGCATCCGGAACGGACATTCTCTGGATCGGCTTCGGCATACCCCTGGAGCAGCGTTTCGTCTCGCGCAATCTGGACAGGCTCTCCGGTGTGGCCGTGGTCAAGACCTGTGGCGGACTTTTCGATTTCCTCGCCGGCAAGAACAGCCGCGCGCCGCAATGGATGCAGGACATGGGGCTGGAGTGGCTCTACCGGGCCATGCTTGAGCCGCGGCGTCTGGGCAAACGTTATCTGCTGACCAATCCGATCGCGATATATTCGCTGCTCAGACACCGTTTCTGCGCCTCCGGCGACAGCCGGTAAGGCCGCGGCCGGCCGTTTTCCGCCGTGCCGCGCCATATAAGATTTCTCTAACTTATTGAACGGACGCGCCTTGTTGCCGAAATTCGTTGCAACGTCGTGTAACGGCGCTACACTGGGACAATATTACAAATTTATTCGAATCAGAGATATTTGAGGACATCAATGGTGGTTACGTCCATTTCTCTTTTTGTATATGGCATCGGCACCGTTACTTCTCTCGCCATGACCTATATCGAAGGCGCCCGCCGCGACAGGGATTGGGATTTTTATCGGGTGACCGGTATCGTCCTTTGTTTCTTCTGGCCGATTCTGGTGCCGCTTCTCATCCTCGCGGCTCTCTTTTCATCGTTCGGCTTTCAGAAACGCGGCAATGGGATCACGCTGAACCGGCAGAAAACACTCGGCTGACGGGGTGATCGAAACGATCTTTGTCAGGTCTTTTTCACCGGCGCCTTATAGGGCGTCAGCGTGATGCCGAGGCTTGCCATGACGCGGCCGACCGACATCAGCGGCGGATGGGTGGCCGGCAGCAGCGCGCCGGTTTTCAGCAGGGCGGCAACCGCGCGAATGAGCGACAGGCCCAGGCTGACCCCGTTCTTGCCGGCAAGCAGCAGGCCGCCCGCAAAGCCGGGGCGGCGGGCGCGGTCTATGCTGTAATTGATGATGCCGGTCCGGAGCGAGCGCTCCATGATCCAGCGCGGCGCCATGCGGCTTTCCGGCACATATTCGATGATGAGGGCACGCGCATTCCAGGCGGATTTGAAACCCGCCTTGCGGCAGCGGGTGAAGAAATCCATGTCGCCGCCGCCGAGGAAATTGAACCGCACGTCGAATTCCGGTTTCGGCAGGGTCTCGAACACCCGTCGCGCGATCAGGCAATTGCCCGATCCGTGGATTTGTTCGACCGGGCCGGTCGGCGCCTCGATCGAGCCGAAGAGCGGGTGCGACAGCACCGCTTTCGAGGCGGGAGCGTCGAATTCGCGGTCGACCGGTCCGCCGACGATATCGGCGCCGAAGGATTTCGCCGCCGAAACCATTTCGGCGAGCCAGACGGGGGAAGCGGCCTCGTCGTCGTCGATCATCAGGAACCAGCGAGCGGATGGATAGCTCTGCCGGGCCGTGCGGAAGGCCGTGTTGATGGCGTAGCAATTGCCCTGCGTCGGCTCCACCAGCGCCTGTCCGGCCATGCCGCCTTCGGCGAAAAATGCGCGCGCGACGGCCAGGCCCTGCCGGCCTGCGCCGTCATTGTCGACCACGACGACGGCGAAGGGAAAATCGGCCTTCTGCGCCGCCAGCGACGCAAGCGTCCTGCGCAGGCCGTCCGGCCGGCGGAAACTGGGAATGCACACCACGGCTTCCGGCATGATCTCGGACATGGAAACTCCTAAATTCCGGCAAGCGCCGCAGCGGAAAAAACGACGGCGCGAAGGCTCTGGCGCGGGCGGTTGAGGAAGGTATCGCCAAGCGCCGAAAAGGCCTCGCGATAGCGGCGGGCGCGGAAGGCCTGCGCCACGGTATAGGCATTCATATGGTTTTCGGACCGGCGGCGAAGCCGTCGCAACGCCTGCGGGGCAATGGCGGCGACGATGGCGGGATCGGAAAACACCGCCTCGATCGCCGGTTCGCAGTCCCGGAAGGTCAAAAGCCGGTTCATCATCACGCTCGTCCTGTGGACCCGGTAATCGAGCACATGGCGGCCGGGCAGATAAACGAAACGGCCGGCGGCGGCCAGCCGGCACCAGCCATACCAGTCTTCGGCATAACGCAATGTTTCATCGAAGCCGCCGAAATCCTGGAAGATACGGGTTCTGACCAGCATGATGCCGCCATTGACGATGAAATTGCCGCCGAGCAGCGGCTGGAGGATGAAGCCGTCCGGCTTCTCCCGGCGGCGGATGAGGTTGCGCCGCCCGATCTTGACGCCGTTTTCGTCGATGCGTTCGTAATCGCCATAGACGGCGACGACATCCGGACCGGAAATGCCGGCGCAGAGGGCTGCAATCGCGCCCGGTTTCAGACGGTCATCGGCATCGAGAAACATCGTCCATTCGCCGCGTGCCTGCGACAGGCCGAAATTGCGCACGGCGGAAACGCCCTGCCGGCCCTGCGGGCGGGCGAGCAGCTTGACGCGCGGATCGGCGAAGCCTTCCACCTTCCGGGCGGTGGCGTCGGTGGAGCCGTCATCGACGACCAGCACTTCACAGACGGTCTCGCCCTGCAGCAGCACGCTTTCGATCGCTTCCACGATGTAGCGCTCGCCATTGCGAACGGGAACGACAATCGAAACGGAGACCAAGACTTCCAACTCCAAGGGGCATCAGCCAAGAATTCGCACAGCGAAGTTACTAGCGCATTAAGCGGGTCTCGCCAATTATGACGTGGTATAACGTCGGTTAACCTTCAAAACTTTAATATCCTTTTGGCATGATCGGGATATTATGTTTTGAGAATGACAGCGTGCGGCGTCTATCGGACGCCGATGCGCCGGGCTGCGGAGGCGGGTGAATGCGGATCGGGCGGCGGAATTTCCTGGGCGGTGCGGCAAGCGCGGGCCTGTTGCATGCCATGGCCGGCCCGGCCTCTGCCGCGCAGAAGAAGGCCGCGGCAAAGACGGCGCCGTATGGCGCGGCCGTTTACCTGCCGGATCTCGCCGCCGACAGCCGCCTTGGCGAGGCGGTGGTGAAATATTGTTCGCGCATCACCCCCGTCACCGAAATGAAATGGGAGGTCATGCGGCCGTCGGAGGAGGTGTTCGATTTCGCCGCCGCCGATGCGCTGGCCGATTTTGCGCGCCAGCACCGGCTGTCCATGCATGGCCATCCGCTGATCTGGTATGCCTCCAACGCGCCGTGGCTTGCCGGCGTCGGCGGCGCGTCGAAGGTCGAAAGGCTGATGGAGACGCATATCGTCAAGGTGATGGAGCGTTACAAGGATGTGATCCATAGCTGGGACGTGGTCAACGAGCCGATCCCCGACGCTCCCGGCAATGTGCGCTCGCGGCGCGACGCCTGGTATTACGGCGCGGGGCCGGACGCCATCAAGAAGGCCTTTGAGATCGCCCATGCGGTCGATCCGAAGGCGCAGCTGGTGCTCAACGAATATGATGTGGAATTCGCCATCGAAAAATCGCCGGCCAAACGGGCGGCCTTCCGCAACCTCATTCTCGAACTGCTGGAACAGGGTGCGCCGATCAACGCCATCGGCCTGCAGGGGCACCTGCGCGGCGGCTGGCCGATCGCCAAGGACGAACTTGCCGCCTTTGCCACGGAGATGCGCGGTTACGGCCTTGCCGTCCTGGTGACGGAGCTGGATGCGATGGACCAGACCCTGCCGGCAGCGGAAGCCGAGCGCGACATGCTGATCAACGGCCAGATCCGCGATTTTCTCGAAGCGGCCTCGGCGGGCGGGTCGCTCTCCTCCATCACCACCTGGGGCATTTCGGATCAATATAGCTGGATCCGCTGGGCCTATCCCCGTCGGGATGGCGCGGTGAACCGGCCGCTGCCGCTCGACTGGAGTTTCAACGAAAAACCCATGATGGCCCTCATCAATGAATTCCGGAACCGTGGTGCATGACTATGAATGCTGAAATGCCGCTTCCTCCCGTGCAAAAGGCGCTGCAGATCAACCTCCATCCCTTCGATGCTCCGCATGCGGCGCTCACCCTGCCGCATCAGCTGCGGGTCTGGGGCGGGCAGGTGGACCGCATTCTCCTGACGGTGGACACCGGACAGGTTGGGGCCGGCCGTTACAAGGGCAACGGTTTCGAGGCCGCGCGCAAGCGTCTGTTCGACATGCTGGAGGAAATGCAGACCAACTATCCGCATCTCGTGGTGGATATCGTCGATTACGGCGATGCGGCGCGCAGTGCGGTGGCGCAGGCCTTCTTTTCGCGCTCGCCCGTGCCCTATCCCGCCAAGGCCTTCGACGGCGGGCCGTTCCATGTGTATTTCCACGGGCTGCAACGCGCCAATGCCCGTTATGTGCTGCATATGGACAGCGACATGATGTTTGGCGGCGGCAGCCAGAGCTGGTTTGACGAGGCCGTCGCGCTGCAGAAGGCCAATCCCGATGCGCTGTGCATCACGCCATTTTCCGGGCCGCCGACGGTGCGCGGCGATCTCGATATTTCCCGCCATGTCGGCATGCCGGGGGTGAAGAACATTCCCGAGCCGCGCAAGCTGCCGTCGCGCATTCCCACATGGCGCTTCGCCACGGTTTCCACCCGCCTCTTCATGATCGACATGGACCGTTTCGCCAAGCGGATCGGCTCGCTGCAGCTGCTGCGGCCGGACGTGAAACGGCGCATCCGCTCCTATGCCTATAACCAGCAGCCGGTCTCGATGCCGGCCGAGGAGGTGCTGAGCACCAACATGATGCGTGCGGGCGTGTACAGGCTGGATTTTCTCGGCAAGGGAAAGGGCATGTATTCGCTGCATCCGCCCTATCGCTCGCCGGAATTTTATGCGGCGCTGGGGTCCATCGTCGAGCGTATCGAAAAGGGCGACGTTCCCCCAGGCCAGCTCGGCGATTTCGATATCAACGGATCGATGGTGGACTGGACAAGCGCGCTTGAAGCCAAGACACGCTCCAAGCGTTACGCCAAGGCGCTGCGTCATCTCATCTCGGCCAATGTCCGCCGTTTCACCCGGGCGTAACACCGGCTGGTGGTGTTTTTGACGCCGGTATGACGCCTCAATAATCGGTGATGAGCTTGCTCCAGCTTTCCGAGCACAGGCCGCCAATGTAGATATCGCCGGCCAGCGCCCGGTCCCTCAGGGCTTCATCCCTGGTGGCCATGCAGAAATAGCCGTCATGACGGAAGCTGACGTGATTCTGGCGGTACAGCGCATTCATGAGAAAGGGTTGCGACATGCCGGTGACATGGGCGTAGTTCTCGTCGTCGAAATGGCGGAACAGCGTGCAGAGCACATCGTTTTCACGGCCGGCATCGCAGACGAGATTCAGCACATAGGCGGTTCGTCCCGGTTGGCCGAAAAACAGGGCGGCGCCCATGACGTGGCCTTCGGCATTTTCGATCGTCAGGCTTTTTAATTCGCCGAGGCTCTCATTGGTCCTGCTCATTTCTATCAGCCAGTGGAATTCCTCATGGGACCATTCCGGGCGAATGGCGAAACGCTCGATCATGGTGAGCGCCTTGCGGCGGAACGTTTCGAAATCCGCGGCCCTTACCCTGGCGCCTGCGATCTCGTTCGGCCTTATGCCTTTTTTCCATCGCCGCAGGACAGCGTCGACAAATCCGAGCGCCGTCAGGGCGAGCCTGGTTTTCGCCAGTTTCGAACGGCGCGGCAGGCGCAGCGCGATCGTGCAGAAAGGCTTCAACGACTTGTGCCACTGCAGGCTTTCGATCGGCAACATATTGCCGCCTGTCGCAACCCAGTGATCGGCGCTGACGGGCGAGGCCGTGTCCGAGAACAGCATGTCATGTTTCGACGCCCGCATGCCGCGCGACAGGCGCGCGGCCCCAAGCGCCCCCCGTTTGCCGTCCGACGCGAAAGCGCAGAGCAGCCTTGCGGTCATGGTTCGTCCATTGGCGACAAAGCGCATGGGCACGGCGAGGATAACGCTGGTGACGTCGTTGTTCCCGGCGTCATAGACCACGCTGCCATTGTCCGGATGGAAGGCGGGGCTGCCGAAAAACAGGTTTTCGATATAGGAGCGGAAATCGAAGTTTCTGTCTTCGCCGTTTTTCCTGAAGGCGCTGTTGAGCACTGCCTCGACAGCCGGGATGTCGTCCCTGCGCATGGGGCGAACGCCCTGTGCTGCGGGCTGAACCGGGCGTTGTGGCGAATGACTGCTCTGGCTATCGCCCAGGCTGGTGTATATCGGAACGTCCACCGTCGGCCTCCAGCTTCTTACGCATTTACGAAATCAACCATAGGCAGCGTATATTCGTACTTATTAATATAAGTATAAAAGCTCTCATCCGGCCAGCCCGCGATGCCTTGCGGAAAAATAAACGCGGCCGTCTCAGGCCATTGCGGGTATCGGCTGTACCTGGCAACCTTAACAAAATGCGCCCAAACAGGCAACCAAAGGCTGAAATATCGCCCGGCCTTCCCTGGGGTCTTCGGGTTCCGGCATTGATCGTCGCGATGCGCCGGGCTGATGCCCCTGTTCCGGATTTCGGTGGCTCATGCCGGAAGCGGACAATCGCGCTGCTATCTTCCCGTGCATCATGGATAACTAAAAAATAGGATTTGCGAATGATATTCATATTATCGAATATGCGAAAACCATATTCGGTGCGGGCGGTTTCAGGAGAGAGACAAACCCCTCATGGATGCAGCGCACGACCAACGGGGGCGGGGTTACTGGCGAGACGCATTGTTCTGCGTGACGTTCCTTTATTTCACGGTCGGCTTCTCGCCTTATATTTCGCTCTCATCGACCTATCTCGGTTCCGCCATGGCGGCCGGATCCAATCTTCTCAACCAGCTGACCGCGATCCTTCTCCTCTTCAGTTTCATCGCGTTCATGGCGAAGGAACGGTCCTTTTCCATCATTTTCGCACCGCGGCTGCTGCTGGCGGCAATTTTCGGCTGGTTTGTCTTCACTTCGCTTGTGGGTGAAGCGCCGCTGTTTTCGCTGCGCCGGCTGGCCATGTGCGCGATTATCTGCGTGCTTGCCGCCGGCTTCTTGCAATTACCGCGTACGGAACGGCATTTCACGGCGCTGCTCGCGGCCTGCGCGCTGATCATATTGTTCCTGTGCTATTTCGGCGTGGTGGCGCTGCCGTCGCGGTCGATCCATCAGGCAAGCGATGCGCTGGAGCCGCTTCTGGCCGGTGACTGGCGCGGGGTGTTCCGCCACAAGAACGAGGCCGCCTCGGTCATGGCGGTGCTGATCATCGTCGGGATCTATCTGTGCAAGCGCTGGTCCTTCATCGGCGGCCTTTCGGTGACGCTGCTGTCGCTGGTCTTCCTGGTCAGGTCGGGCGGCAAGACCGCGCTCGGGCTCATGCCGATCATTCTGGCGACGGGGTGGTTCATCCTGCGCTGGCCCCGCTGGCGTTATGCGGTCGTGACCCTGTTTCTGGCGCTCTTCGCCGTCGTGATCGTCGGCACCACTGTCGATCCGGTCTTTTCGCAGATGCTGACGACCATGGGGCTCGATGCCAGTTTTACCGGCAGAACCGATATCTGGACTGTCGCCATCGATTATATCCGCCAGAGCCCGCTTTTCGGATACGGTTATCAGGCCTTCTGGCGCAGCGACGCGCTGATGTCGAGTTTCACCGAAAACAATACTTGGGCGACGACCGCGCCGGATTCGCACAATGGTTATTTCGACCTTCTGCTTGCCGGCGGCGTACCGGGCCTGGTGCTGGTGCTGGTGTGGATCTATCTGCTGCCGCTGCATTATCTCGGCAAGATGAATGTCGCCACGCGCAACAGTGCGCTGACGCGGCTTTATGTCGGGGTGTGGCTGTATGTCCTGCTTTTCGGCTTTCTGGAGACGATATTTTTCCTCAGCACGGGCTTCGTCTGGTTCTTCCTCGTCGTCGCCGTGGTGGGCCTGCATCTGCAGGCGAATGCCAGCCTGGTCGAGGATGAAAAGGAGCCGGAACCGGCGCGCGGGGAGGGTGTTCAGATGATGGTGACGAAGCCCGTTTCGCGCCAACCGTCGCAGGCTGTTCGTCACAGATGATATTTTGAAATGTTTTTTCGTTGCAGATGTGTAAAAGAGCCGATTGTTGCGCGCGTTTGCATTTGATTTTGCTAAACATGCGGCGCAGCAGGCATTTAAACGGATCGGCAAGGTCGACAGATGACAGAGACAGGCGCCTGTGCGCTCGAGGCGGATGATATCCACAAGAGCTTCGGCACGCATGAAGTTTTGAAGGGCGTTTCGCTGAGAGCCCACAAGGGTGACGTCATATCGATCATCGGCTCGTCCGGTTCCGGCAAGAGCACCTTTCTGCGCTGTATCAATTTTCTCGAGACGCCGGATCGCGGCCGGGTCGTCGTTAATGGCGAAGAGATCGCCATGAAGATGGGCCGTGACGGCAGGGCGGCGCCGAAAAGCTGGCGGCAGGTGGAGAAGCTGCGCACCGGCCTTGGCATGGTTTTCCAGAATTTCAATCTCTGGGCTCATCGCACCGTGCTGGAAAACGTCATCGAGGCGCCGGTGCATGTTCTCGGCGTCCGGCGGCAGGAGGCGATCGAGAAGGCGGAAGCGCTGCTGAACAAGGTTGGGCTTTACGACAAGAAAAACGCCTATCCGGCATTCCTCTCCGGCGGTCAGCAGCAGCGCGCGGCGATCGCGCGGGCGCTTTGCGTCGAACCGGCGGTGATGCTGTTTGATGAACCGACCTCGGCGCTTGATCCGGAGCTTGTGGGCGAGGTGCTGAAAGTCATCCGCGATCTGGCCGAGGAAGGCCGCACCATGCTTCTCGTCACCCATGAGATGCGCTTTGCGCGGGATGTGTCCACAGAGGTTGTGTTTCTGCATCAGGGCCGCGTGGAAGAGGCGGGGCCGCCCGCACAGGTGTTCGGCCAGCCCAAAAGCGCAAGATGCCGGGAATTTACCGGCGCGCTGGCGCATTGAGCGCTTCACTTCGCCGTTTGTTTTAACAGGAGAGACTTGAATGAAATTCTTCGCCACGCTGCTTGCCGGAACGGCATTTGCGGTTTCCGCCTTCACCGCCAGCGCCGAAGTGCGCTTCGGCATCATGAACGAAGCCTATCCGCCTTTCTTCGCCAAGGATGCCAGCGGCAAGTGGCAGGGCTGGGAAATCGATCTCATGGACGCCGTCTGCGCGGAAATGAAGGAAAAATGCTCGATCGTCGAGCTTTCCTGGGACGGCCTGATCCCGGCGCTGCAGACCAAGAAATTCGACGTCATCTGGTCCTCCATGTCCAACACGGAAGAGCGCCAGAAGGTCATCGATTTCACCGACAAATATTACAATACCCCGAGCAAGCTGATCGGCGCCAAGGGCGAAAAGCCGGGTGCTGCGGCCGAAGACGTCAAGGGCAAGACCATCGGCATTCAGGTCGCGACCATCCAGTCCGAATATTACAAGAAATATTTCGCGGCCGTTGCCGATGAAAAGACCTACCAGACGCTTGATGAGGCGTTTCAGGATCTGGCCGCCGGCCGTATCGATTACGTCTTTGGCGACTCCCTGGTTCTCGATGCCTTCGTGAACAGCGATGCCGGCAAGGATTGCTGCGCCGACATGGGCAATGTGGCTGACGACAAGGAAATCCTCGGTCTCGGCGTTTCCGGCGGTCTGCGCAAGGAAGACACGGAACTCAAGGGCAAGCTGAACGCGGCGCTGGCCGCCGTGCGCGCCAGCGGAAAGTATGACGAGATCACCAGGAAATACTTCACCTTCGATATTTACGGTAACTGATCTTCCGACCGGTCGCGCCAATGGCAAGCCTTGAAACGACATTGCAGCTTTTGTCACCCTATCCCCCGGGATGGGGCGGCACCCTGTTGAAGGGGGCGGCGTCAACGCTTGCCATTTCCGCCGGCGCCTATCTGATCGGTATCGTCATCGGGCTTGCCGGGGCGCTCGGCAAGCTTTCCGGCAACAGGCCGCTTGGCCTTCTGCTCAATCTCTACACCACGGCCATCCGCGCCGTTCCGGAACTCATCCTGATCGTCGGGCTCTATTATGCCGGCACGGACGGGCTGAACCGGCTGCTGCAGCTCTTTGGAATGCCGCCGCTGGAGGTCAACGGTTTCGTCGCCGCCGTGGCGGTTCTGGGTTTCGTGCAGGGCGCCTATATGACCGAGGTTCTGCGCGGCGCGATCCTTGCCATTCCAAACGGTCAGATCGAAGCGGCGCGCGCCTTCGGCATGTCGCCCGCCCTGCGGTTCCGCCGCGTGGTATTGCCGGCGCTGCTGCCGAACGCCCTGCCGGGTCTTGCCAATCTCTGGCTGTCGGTCACCAAGGACAGCGCGCTGGTGGCGGTGGTCGGGTATCAGGAACTGGCGCTGGCAACACGTCTGGCAGGGGCCAGCACCAAGCAATATTTCCTGTTTTTCCTCGCGGCGGCGTTGCTTTATCTCGCCATCACGATCGTCTCGAACCTCGTCTTTTCACTGCTGGAGCGCCGGGTGCGGCGTGGTCAGCCGGTCTTGGCCTAGGGGGGGCGGCATGGATTTTTCCTGGCTTGCCAAATATTGGCCGCTTCTTCTGTCCGGCGCCTGGCAGACCGTCGCGCTGCTTGTCATCTCCGTCAGCATCGGCTTTCTCCTTGCCATCCTGCTCGCCTTCGCCCAGGTCAGCGGCGGGCGGGTGACGAAAATCCTGGCGCGCGCCTATTGCACCTTCTTCCGCGGCACGCCGCTTCTGATCCAGCTCTGGCTGCTCTATTACGGCATCGGTTCGCTGCTGCCTATGGTTCCCGGCCTGCGCCAGAGCTTCATGTGGCCGGTGCTGCGCGAGGGGTTCTTCTTCGCCGCCGTCAGCTTCACGCTGAATTATGCCGCCTATGAGGCCGAAGTTCTGCGCGGCGCGCTGCTGGCCGTGCCGAAGGGCGAGCTGGAGGCGGGCCGGGCTTTCGGCATGGGCCGTTTCACCCTCATACGCCGCATCTGGCTGCCGCGCGCCATCCGCATCGCGCTGCCGACGATCGCCGGCGAAGTGGTGATGCAGCTGAAAGCGACGCCGCTTGCCTTCACCGTGACGGTGATGGATCTCTATGCCGTGGCCTACAAGGTGCGGCAGGACACGCTCTTGGTCTATGAGCCGCTGATCGTCGTCACCGTCTTTTATCTCATTCTCACCGCCATCATCGCCCGCTGTTTCGGCCTTGTCGAACGGCAGGTGCCGGTCCGACGGTAAATCGTTCAGGGAGTATGAACATGGGCACTATCCGTATCCTCGATGGCGGCATGAGCCGCGAGTTGCAGCGGCTCGGCGCGGAACTGAAACAGCCGGAATGGTCGGCACTGGCGCTCATCAACGCGCCCGATATCGTGCGGCAGGTGCATCAGGAATTCATCGAGGCCGGCGCCGATGTCGTCACCACCAATTCCTATGCGCTGGTGCCGTTTCATATCGGCGAGGAGCGTTTCCACAAGGAAGGCGCGTCGCTGATCGCCCTTTCCGGCAGGCTGGCGCGCGAGGCGGCCGATGCGAGCGGCCGTAAGGTGCTGGTGGCGGGCTCGCTGCCGCCGATCTTCGGCTCCTATGAACCGCAGAATTTCGATGGCGCGCGCGTCCAGGATTATCTCAAGGTGCTGGTCGACAATCTTGCCCCCTTCGTCGATGTCTGGCTCGGCGAAACGCTCAGCCTGATCGCCGAGGGCGAAGCGGTGCGCCAGGCTGTTGCGGCAACGGGCAAGCCGTTCTGGATTTCCTTCACGCTGAATGACGATGCGGCCGCGGTTGCCGGCGGCGAAGCCGCGCTGCGGTCCGGCGAAACGGTGAAGGCGGCGGCCGAATGGGCGGCGCAATCGGGTGCCGCCGCCATGCTGTTCAACTGCAGCAAGCCGGAAATCATGAAAGC
Organism: Agrobacterium sp. NPDC089420; assembly: GCF_044900305.1. Classification (NCBI taxonomy): domain Bacteria; kingdom Pseudomonadati; phylum Pseudomonadota; class Alphaproteobacteria; order Hyphomicrobiales; family Rhizobiaceae; genus Agrobacterium; species Agrobacterium sp. NPDC089420. The sequence continues at coordinate 97,341 of NZ_JBJDMY010000011.1, forward strand.
CGCCGTCGAGACGGCGGCGGCCGTGTTTGCGGAGAAGGGCGCTTCGCTGGAAATCGGCGTTTATGCCAATGCCTTCGAGGGCGAACAGAGCGATTCCGCCGCCAATGAAGGCCTGCATGGCACCCGCACCGACCTGACGGACGATGTCTATTCACGGTTTGCCTGCTCCTGGGCGGATGCCGGCGCAACCATGATCGGCGGTTGCTGCGGTATCGGCGCTGCCCATATCCACAAGGTTGCGACGGCGTTGCGACGCGCGGCGGCCTGAGGCGCTTTTAACGCCACGAGCGGAAATGGGGCGGCGGGCTGAAAGGCCGGCCGCTTTTTTTATTTGTCGCTCTTGACCTCAACTATAGTTGAGGAATTATCAGGACATGGAACACTGTTGAAGGACGTTCCATGAGCGACAATACCCTTTCCATACGGATCATATCCGGCAGCGCCGGCAATCGGCGGTTTTGCGATGTCATCGGCAAAAGGCTGCGTGAACAGCTCGATACCCTGCCGGGGATGGAGAGTGCGGCCATCGGCCCGCACGCGCCGAAGATATTGATGAACAAGCCCGGCCGGTGGGCGAAGGCGCTGAAACGGGCGTGGTCTTCAAGGCCGTACAGGACGGGGGAATGAGAATGGCGGAAAAATCCCCGGCCTTGAAAATCACCCTGCTCTTTGTCGCCACCCTCACCATCATGGCCGGCACCACGGTCGTGCCGTCGCTGCCGGCCATCGAGCAAACATTCCTGTCCACGCCGCATGTCGAGATCATGAGCCGCATGGTTCTGACCCTGCCGTCGGTTTTCGTGGCCCTGTGTGCGCCGCTTGCCGGCATGCTGGCGGATCGTTTCGGCCGCAAGCGGCTTTTGCTCGGCGCCATCCTGCTTTACAGCCTTTCCGGCATGTCGGGACTTTTCTCCGGCAGCCTTGCCGGCCTGCTTGTCGGCCGCGCCTTTCTGGGCGTTGCCATCGGCGCCATCATGACGATCGGCATGGCGCTTGCGGGTGACTATTTCGAGGGTTCGGCGCGGGAGCGCTATCTTGGCCTGCAACAGGCTTTCACCCAGATCGGCGGCGTCGTTTTCGTGGTGGCGGGCGGATTGCTGGCGGACCTGCACTGGCGCGCACCCTTCGCGGTCTATGCCGTGGCGCTGCTCATTCTACCGGCGGCCCTGTTTTTTCTGACCGAGCCTGCAAGGAACGACAAGCGCACCAAAACCGCCGACGAACAGGTTGCGCCGGTCAATTGGCTCATGGTGGCGGTGCTGGCGCTGGCGGTGTTTCTCGTCAATGCGCTGTTTTACACCGTCCCCTCGCAATTGCCGTTCTTCCTGCGCGAGCTTGGATTGTTTTCCGGCAGCCTTGCCGGATATGCCATCGGTATCTTCAATCTGGCGGGAGCGCTGGCGGCGCTCAACTTCGGGCGGTTGCGGGCATGGATCGGCGTAACCGCCCTTATTGCCGGCGGGCTGGTCTCGATGGCGGCGGGTTTTGCGCTGCTCGCGCTCGCGGACGGGCTCTGGTCCATGCTTTCGGCGCTGGCGGTGGTGGGCCTCGGTCTCGGCGTCGTGATGCCGGGCATCATCTCGGCCACCATCATGATTGCGCCGCTGCGGCTGCGCGGACGTATTTCGGGCATCGTCACCGCGTCGATGTTTCTCGGGCATTTCGTTTCGCCGCTGGCAAGCCAGCCATGGATTGCAAGGTTCGGCTTTGCCGTGGCCTATCGCGATATTGCCGGGGCCTTCGCCGTCATGGCCGGTCTTGCCGCCACGGCGGCCGTCTTTCAGCGATGGTCTTCGGCGCGCAAGGCCCGGTCTCCTGCCGGTGATGGAGGATGCGCCCGGGATGGTGCATGATGCCGGTTACCCGAAACGGCGGAGCGGGCGTCCGGTCGCCGCTCGCGCTTTGCCGGCTTATATTTCGCGCACCCATCCGGCCGTGAAGGAATTGTAAAGTTTTCAATTATAATAATTTTAATGAAAAATAGTGATGGCGGCGTTTTTTACGCTTTTCTTCAAGATAACGTCTGGCGTTTCCGCTTGCGGGCGGAGCCGCCCCGCCACCCCGGGGAGCAAACCTGTCCGCCTTTCAACGGGCGGGCGCGGCGTTCTTCGGCGCATGCATGATGCATATGCGGCAAGAGCTGATGATGCGGCTAGCGGAACCTCGATGATCGGGGCGTTCGACGTGCAATGCCAGTTTTGCCGAACACCTCCGGCACGGGGAAGGAGCGGTTTTCGTTGACGTGAGGTTTTCCCGTGTCTTTCCTGCAAAATGCCAGCATCCGCACCAAAATTCTGTCGCTCATTCTGCCGCTCTGCATCATCGGCCTTGGCGCCACCGTCTTCATGTCCATCCGCTACAAGGAGGCGGACACGGCCTATTCGCTCTTCATCGCCAATGACAACGCCGCTCTGGTGGAGCTTGCGCGCGCCAACCGCAATCTGGTGGCGGTGGCCTATGGCGCCTATCAGGTGATGGCCTATGATGCGAAGGGGCCGGATATAAAGGCTGCCGGGCAGGCCTATGACGACAGCAAACGCTTGCTTCTGCTGCGTCTCAACAACGTCAGGGCGGTTTTTCCCGAAGAAGCCGCCGCCGTGGATGCCTTCATCGCGCAGTCGCAGGCGATAATCGCGATGACCGACAAGGCCGTCGAGCTCGGCGTTGCGGACCGCAATGAAGAATCCGCCGCGCAGCTGCTGAAGGCGGATATATCCATCCAGGCGACGTCGGCCGCCATGACCGCGCTGCTGGACAAGCTGGCCAAGGGTGTGGTTACGGGAAGCGACGATCTGACCGACCAGACCAATTCGACCATCCTGATCTCGCTGGTTATCGTCGGGGCCGCGTTTACGATCGGCATCATTCTTGCGCTGTTCGTGGCGTCGCGCGGCATCACGACACCGATCGCCCGCCTGCGCGCACGCATGGTATCGCTTGCCGGCGGCGAGACCTCCGCCGAGATTGACGGCATGACGCGGCGGGACGAAGTGGGCCAGATGGCGAAAGCCGTTCAGGTATTCCGCGAAAATGCCATTGAACGCATCCGTCTCGAACGGGAAACCGAGGCCAACCGCAGCCTCTCGGAGAAGGAACGGATAGAACGCGAGCAGCAGAAGGCAAGGGAGGCGGCCGATGTCCAATTTGCGGTCGACAATCTTGCCGCCGGTCTCTCCAAGCTTTCGGAAGGCGATGTTTCCTATCGTATCGGTCAGCCCTTCACCGCCACGCTCGATGCCGTTCGCAACGATTTCAACACGTCGGCCGAAAAGCTGCAGGCGGCGTTGACGCGGGTGGCGCAAAATGCCGGCGGCATCGGCGCAGGTGCGAATGAAATCAAGTCGGCCGCCGACGATCTCGCCAAGCGCACCGAGCAGCAGGCTGCGGCCGTGGAAGAAACCGCCGCTGCCCTGGAGGAAATCACCACGACGGTGCGCGATTCGACGAAACGCGCGCAGGAGGCCGGCCTGATCGTCAGCCGCGCCAAAGCCGGCGCCGAGCAATCCGGCGAAGTGGTGCGCCGCGCCGTGGTCGCCATGGAGCAGATCGCCAAATCCGCCAATGAGATCAGCAATATCATCGGCGTCATCGATGAGATCGCCTTCCAGACCAACCTGCTGGCGCTGAATGCCGGCGTGGAGGCGGCGCGTGCCGGCGAGGCGGGCAAGGGCTTTGCCGTGGTGGCGCAGGAGGTGCGCGAACTGGCGCAGCGCTCCGCCCATGCGGCCAAGGAGATCAAGGCATTGATCAATACCTCCAATGATCAGGTGCAGCAGGGCGTTCAGCTGGTGGGCGATACCGGCAAGGCGCTGGAGACCATCGTTATGGAAGTGCAGGAGATCAACCGGCACGTCGTTTCCATCGTGGAGGCGGCACAGGAGCAATCTTCCGGCCTGCAGCAGATCAATACGGCCGTCAACCAGATGGACCAGGACACGCAGAAAAATGCGGCCATGGTGGAAGAAACCAATGCCGCAAGCCACAGCCTGGCCAAGGAAGTGGCGTCGCTGAACCAGCTGCTCGCGCAATTCAGACTTGCCGATGGCGTTTATCAGCAGAACAGCCAGCCGGCTCCCCTGCGCAACGCCGGCGGCAGCGACAGACCCGTTGCTTCCCCCGTGCGGGCGCTTGGCCGCAAACTAGCTTCGGCCTTTGCGGGCAATGCCGCCGTCGATACGACAAAGGACGACTGGCAGGAGTTCTAAGGCTGCCGCCTGCCTCTGGAAATGGCCGCCTGCCAGCTTCGGCCGGCCGGTGGCCGGCCAGCCGACATCATAATCGACCTGCGGCCTGCCGCGCGAGGCGATGCCTCGCGCGGCAGACTTAAATGGCCATAGTCTTCAGCCTTTCCACCGACCCGCCTGCCGGATCGTCACAGCCTTGTGTCCATGCTTTTTCCCGGAAGAGTGACATCAGCCGACATGCCGGGCGGCATCCGGCCGATGCGACCGCCGTGACGGCCTGTGTCCGCGGACGGCCGCCTCAGACCGGCGAATGCAGAAATGCTGGCATAACGCCGCCCGAAGAAAGTCTGGCGAGATAGAGGCGGGCGGTATCGAGCGCCTCCCGGATTGTCGCATCCATGTCAAGGTAACGATAGGTGCCGAGCCGCCCGACGAAAGTCACCGATGTTTCGCGCTCGGCGCGCGACACATAGGCGGCAAGCTGTTCTTTGTCCTTCACCAGCCGGACGGGGTAATAAGGAATATCCTGCGGGCCGCATGCGCGGGAGAACTCCCTGTAGCAGACCGAGCCGGCATGGTCTTCCCAGGGTGAAAAATGCTTGTGCTCGGTAATGCGGGTGAAGGGCACCGATACGTCGCCATAATTCATCACCGCGCAACCCTGATAGTCGCCGTCATAGGTGAAACGCTGGAAGTCGAGCGTCCGATAGGCCAGCCGGCCGAGTTCGAAGTCGAAATAGCCGTCAAGCGGACCGGAATAAAACACGTGCCGGCAGGTCTGCGCCTCGGCGCGGCGGAACTGCGCGCCAAGCGTGACCGTGATGTTTGGATGATCGAGAATGCGGCCGACCATGTCCGTATAGCCGGTTTCCGGCATGCCCTGATATTTATGGAAGAAGTAGTTGTCGTCATAATTGAAGCGCACGGGCAGGCGTTTCAGGATGGAAGCCGGCAGCTCGTCAGGCGAGCAGCCCCATTGCTTTTCCGTATATCCCTTGAAGAAGGCTTCGTAGAGTTCCCGGCCGACAAAGCGCAGCGCCTGTTCCTCGAAGGTCCGCGGATCGGCAATCGACCTGTCGGCCTTTTCGTCGATGAAGGCCCGTGCTTCATCGGGTCGGAAATTCCTGCCGAAGAACTGGTTGATCGTGTGCAGATTGACCGGCAGGGAATAGACGCGCTCGCCGCTCGTCGTCTTGACCCGGTTCTTGTAAGGCATGAATGTCTGGAAGCGGTTTACATAATCCCACACTTCCCTGTCGTCCGTATGGAAGATATGCGGACCGTAAACATGGACCATCACGCCGGTTTCGCCGTCGCGCTCGGTGTGGCAATTGCCGGCGATATGATCGCGGGCATCGATGATGTCGACCCTGTGCCCGGCCAGTGCCAGCTCCCGCCCAATCACCGCGCCGGAAAGGCCGGCGCCGACGATGACAATTCTTTCATCCGCGTGCATTCACAATCCGTCCCGTTCACATGTCGCCGCCTGTCCGGCCGAGTGCCGCCGTTCGATTTCCCGCTCAGTCTTTTGGCGCGCGCCACAGGCGATTGTCGTAAGGGATCGGTGCATAGTCGTGCCACTGGCCGAGCTTTTGCAGGTAGCGGTTGCGGTAACTGTCTTCGTCCTCAAATTCGATATTTTCCAACACGGCTTCCGCGCCCACCTCATAATAGAGATCGAGGTTGCGGAGATCCGGCACCGGCGTCTCGCCGCGCTCGCATTCGCCCTGCATTTGCCAAAACAGTTCTTCCAGACGGCGCGCCAGAGCGGGAATGTCCCGCAGGACGCTCGTGTCGCGCTGCCGGGCGATCGATCCTCTGACCTCGGCGAGGCTCTGGCGGTCGCGCTCGAAACCGACGGCGCGGGCGACATAATCCTCCGGGGAAGAGCACAGCATTTCCGGGACACCCGCGGCGGTGACGATGCTGCCGCAGAAACGGGCCGCGAATGTCTTGCCCGACATGGTGAGCACGGGCAGGCCGGAGGTGATCGCATCCGCCGCCGTGGAATGCGCACCATAGGGGAACGTGTCCAGAAACAGGTCGGCAACGCCGATACGGGCAATATGCTGCGGGTTCTGGACCTTTGGCGCGAATACGAGCCGCTCCGGCGCGACGCCGCTTTTTTCAGCCAGCTCCCGCAGGCGTTGATTGACATCCTCGTCGCCCGTCAGCAGCCACAACAGGCTGCCGGGCGTCTGCGACAGGATTTCCATCCATCGCGCAAAGCAGTTTTCCGTGATTTTCTGCATGCCGTTTAAACTGGCATAAACGAATGCATCTTCCGGCAGCCCGACTTCGGCCCGGCTTGGCCGGGCGGCGACGGGCCGCTTTCGGTCAAGCGGCTGGTCGCAGGCGATGCGCAGCACCTTTTCGGAATAATAGATTTCGCTCTCTTCCGGGATCATGTAGCCGTCAGAGATCAGATATTGATGGAACGGGCTGCCCATCGACCCGGGGTAACCGCAGAAGCTGACGATCACCGGTGCTGGACGATAGGCGAAAATCCTTGCGCGCGCGTCCTTCGTATAGCCGTTGACGTCGATCAATATATCGATGTCGTCGGCGATGATCTGCGATGCGGCTGCGGCATCGTCCACGCCGTGAAGATCGCGCCAGCTATGAACCGCGGCCTTGATCCGCTCCTGCGTGCTGTCCGTGCCACGCTGGTTGCCGCAATAATAGGCGAAGACCTCGATGTTGTTCCTGTCATGCAGTTCCAGAACCTCGCAGAGCGCGAAACCCACGGCATGATCGCGAAGATCCGATGAGAGGTAGCCGACGCGCAGGCGCTGGCCGGTCCCGGACTTCTCCTTGGGCAATCTGCGCGGAAAGCGGCTCAGGTCCGGGCGCGCGCCGATCAGCGTTTTGCTCAGGCGATATGCCTTGGCCAGCTGGAACATCGGATCGTCGGCATAACAGCTCAGGGTCAGCGACGACATTGCATCGAGCATCTTGCGGGCGGAAACATGGTTCGAGGGCACAAGCACCGGCCACTTGCACTGTCGCTGTCGCAACGACGCCCAGTGCTGGCCCGCTTCCGGCGATTCCGGCCGCAGTTCGAACGCCTGCAGCAGGGCGGTTTCGGCTTCCTCGAATCTGCCGGCGCCCTCAAGGACACGGCCGATGTTTTGCAGGACCATATGCCGATGCCCGATCGCCTCGGCGTCGAGATGTTTCGTTGCCTCGGCATAACGTGACCACTGTGCCACCGCCTGACCGATCAGGCCGGTATCTTCAAGCACGCGGCCGAGATTGATATGGCCGGGGGCGAATTGCGGATTGGCCTTCAAACAGGCGTGGAACGCCTGGACGGAGCCGGCACGGTCGCCCAGCTGGCTGAGCACGACCGCATAGTTGAAATAGGCGAGGTGAATTGCAGGATTAGTGTCGTTGAAGGCGACCCAGGTCTTGTAGAGCTCGGCGGCGGCCGCCTGCTGGCCGGCGGCATTGAGAGCCTCGGCGACACGCAGCAGATCCATGAGGCTTAACCGCTGGTTCCGTGCGAGATCAAGCGCGCTGGGCGCGTCATTGTCGGTTGCAGTCGGGGCTTGGCTTGCGGTCATGGCATCCTGCGGCAGAACGGCAAAGGGGCGAAGGTGGAAGCGGCCTGGATGGGCTGTCTTTAGCTATCGCGGATAACTTGCTTGTGGCTGGAGGTACTCAGGCGGGATCGCCTCTGCGGGCGGGCGGTCTTGCCGTCAATGGCCGCCGGCGGCCCGCATGAGGGCGGACATGTTTGCCGTGGCGGCGCCTTTCCGGATCGGGCATTGCGCAATTGCCATCCATCCGCGCTGCGACGCGGCTTTGAGCCGCGTCGCAAACTGTCCGGTTCCCCGAGGCCTTAGGAGGTCTTGTAGGCCTTGATGACGGCCTCGACCTGTCCGTCGTTCATTACCCCCAGCTGTTGGGAGGAAAACGCCGCAGCATTGACGCTGCCAAGACCGGTAAGCGTGGCTGTGGAAAGGCCGGCGATGGCATTGGCAGTGATGGCCTTGATCTCATCGGTGGAGAAGAGCTTCAGCTCGTCGCTGCTGAGGGTGGCGATCTGTACGGAGCCGAGACCGGCGATCTGGTCGGCGTTGAGGGCCTTGATCTGGTCTGTCGACAGGGCCGTAAACTGTGCCGTGGAGAGGGCGGAGGCCTGTGCTCTCGTCAGCGCGGCGATGTTGGCGGTGCTGAGCTTGCCGGCGTCGAGTCCTGTAATGGCCTTGGTGCTGATAGCCTTGACCTCGTCGGTGGAGAAGGTGGCAAGGGCATCGGAAGAAAGCGCGTTCAGCTGCGCCGACGACAGGGCCGCGACCTGTGTTTTTGTCAGCGCCGTGGCGTTTTCAGTGCTGAGACCGGTGAGGGTGGCCGCGGAAAGGCCGGCGATGGCATTGGCGCTGAAGGCCTTGATCTCGTCGGCGGAGAAGAGCGCCAGCTCGGTGCTGCTGAGGGTGGCAAGCTGGGCGGAGCCGAGACCGGTGACCTGCGCCGAGGTGAGGGCCTTGAGCTGATCGGTGGAGAGGGCGGCGAATTGCGTCGAGGAGAGCGCTGCGGCCTGCGTGCTGCTGAGGGCGGCGATGTTGCCGGTGCTGAGCCTGGTGACATCGAGGCCGGCGAGGGCCTTGGCGCTGATGGCCTGGATCTCGTCGTTAGCGAAGGTGGCCAGGGCGTCGGAGGAAAGCGCGCCGAGCTGCGCCGGGGACATGGCCGCGATCTGTGCCTTGGTCAGCGCCGCGGCGCTGGTGCTGCCGAGACCGGCAAGGGCAGTTGTAGAGAGGCCGGCGATGGCGTTGGCAGTGACGGCCTTGATCTCGTCGGTGGAGAAGAGCGCCAATTCGTCACTGCTGAGGGTGGCGATCTGTGCGGAGCCGAGACCGGCGACCTGATCCGAGGTGAGGGCTTTGATCTGGTCTGTCGACAGGGCGGCGAACTGTGCCGAGGAGAGGGCGGAGGCCTGTGCTCTCGTCAGCGCGGCGATGTTGGCGGTGCTGAGTTTGCCGGCGTCGAGCCCTGTAATGGCCTTGGTGCTGATCGCCTTGACCTCGTCTGCGGAGAAAGTGGCAAGGGCGTCGGAGGAGAGCGCGTTCAGCTGCGCCGAGGACAGGGCCGCGATCTGCGTCTTGGTCAGTGCCGTGGCATTTTCAGTGCTGAGGTTTGTCAGCGCGGCGGCGGAAAGGCCGGCGATGGCATTGGCGCTGAAGGCCTTGATCTCGTCGGCGGAGAAGAGCGCCAGTTCGGTGCTGCTGAGGGTGGCGAGCTGGGCCGAGCCGAGACCGGTAACCTGCGCCGAGGTGAGGGCCTTGAGCTGATCGGTGGAGAGGGCGGCGAATTGCGTCGAGGAGAGTGCTGCGGCCTGCGTGCTGCTGAGGGCGGCGATGTTGCCGGTGCTGAGCCTGGTGACATCGAGGCCGGCGAGGGCCTTGGCGCTGATGGCCTTGACTTCATCTGCGGAGAATGTGGCCAGGGCGTCGGAGGAGAGCGCATTCAGCTGGGCCGGTGACATGGCCGCGATCTGCGCCTTGGTCAGTGCGGCGGCGGCGGTGCTGCCGAAACCGGCAAGGGCGGCCGTGGAAAGGCCGGCGATGGCATTGGCGCTGAAGGCCTTGATCTCGTCGGCGGAGAAGAGCGCCAGTTCGTCGCTGTTGAGGGTTGCAAGCTGGGCGGAGCCGAGACCGGCGACCTGATCCGAGGTGAGGGCCTTGAGCTGGTCTGTGGAGAGGGCGGCGAACTGTGCCGAGGAGAGGGCGGAGGCCTGTGCTCTCGTCAGCGCGGCGATGTTGCCGGTGCTGAGCTTGGCGACGTCGAGGCCGGCGAGCGCCTTGGCGCTGATGGCCTGGATCTCGTCGTTAGCGAAGGTGGCTAGGGCGTCGGAGGAAAGCGCGCCGAGCTGTGCCGGCGACATGGCCGCGATCTGTGCCTTGGTCAGCGCGGCGGCGGCGGTGCTGCCGAGACCGGCAAGGGCGGCCGTGGAAAGGCCGGCGATGGCATTGGCGCTGAGAGCCTTGATCTCGTCGGTGGAGAAGAGCGCCAATTCGTCGCTGCTGAGGGTGGCGATCTGTGCGGAGCCGAGACCGGCGATCTGATCGGCGTTGAGGGCCTTGATCTGGTCTGTCGACAGGGCGGCGAATTGCGCGGTGGAGAGGGCGGAAGCCTGTGCTCTCGTCAGGGCGGCGATATTGCCGGTACTCAGCTTGCTGGCATCAAGGCCGGCGAGAAGCTTGGTGCTGATCGCCTTGACCTCGTCTACGGAGAAAGTGGCAAGGGCATCGGAGGAGAGCGCGTTCAGCTGTGCCGACGACAGGGCCGCGATCTGCGTTTTTGTCAGGGCCGTGGCATTTTCGGTGCTGAGACCGGTGAGGGCGGCGGCGGAAAGGCCGGCGATGGCGTTGACGGTGAAGGCCTTGATCTCATCTGCGGAAAAAAGCGCAAGTTCGGTGCTGGTCAGGGTTGCGAGCTGGGCGGAGCCGAGGCCGGCGATCTGGGCCGAACCGAGGGCCTTGATCTGGTCCGTCGTCAGGGCTTCGATCTGGCTGGCATATAGCGCGGTGACCTGAGACGACGACAGGCTGCTGACCTGGGCGGAGCTCAACTTCGCGATCTGGGACAGGGTGAGTCCCTTGACGGCGCTGGACGAAATGGCGCGCAGGTCTTCAGAGCCGAAAAGAGCAAGGTTGTCGGTGCTCAAAGAGGCGATCTGAGACGCGCTGAGGGCTTTTATCTTGGTGCTGTCCAGAGCATTCACGTCCGCCGAGGTGAGGCCGGCGATTGTGGCCGTCGAGAGCTTGGAAATCTGCACGGCAGACAATGAGGAAAGAATGGAGGTCATGAACGTGTCCTTTACCGAATGGCGACTGGTCACGCCTATCTGCCGCCAGACGCTGTCCTTGGTGACAGCGGTCCGACATCCGCAAATAAAGCGAAGTTGTGGAAAACATGGCTCGTGTGAACCCGCGCTGGAAAGGCATCATGCAATTCGAGCCGGAGAACGACCCGGATTTTCCACGCTAGCTTGTGCGAATTCCGCTTAATAAATTCTGTCGCTCAAGCATTGTGCGACGTTCATGTCATAACGTGCAAACATTTAATACTAAGTAAATATTTTAAATACACATATTTTATACTTTAGTATATTTAATTATATAAAATTAAAAAGTATATAAATTAGAATAATACGATATATTTGATTTTAATATATGATATATTGATAATATATATTTTTAAAGATAATAATAGTGCCGAATATTTCCGAATGATATTTTATGATTTTATCTCCCGCGCAGGATTTTCTACAATCGCCTTGATGCGTTTCTTTCGAAATTTATTCCCCCGCGCTTGCCGAATGAAAACCGTAGCAAGGCCATGGATGTTGTGGGAGCAGGCGCCCCGGGGAACAGGAGCGGCAAAGCGCTTGCGGCTTTTGGGCGTGGGGACTGCCCGCGTTTCGCTCAATAGGACAATGGAATGCCAGGTGGCGTTTTAACATGCGTCAAAAGGCCCCGGTGCTTGGTCGCGTATAGAAATTGTCTGGGATGTGATTTCGAGATAATCATGCCGGCGGCAGATGTTGTCATGTGATTTACAGGAAATTTGCAAGATGTCTGACCCGTCTTGGGTAGATTGGTTTCCCTATGTTTTCTTCCCGTTCAAGGTTATCGTGTTGGGCGTAGGCATGTTCTACGCCATTAAATGGCACCATGATCAGGCGAAGAAGGATGAGGAAGCCGGCGGACGATAAGCCTGCGCTGGCGAGCGCAGGCCTCATGCCTTGCCAGAGGATTGTCCGTAAGCGTGCAGGCAGCCATGGAGCTGACCGGCCGCACGCGCGAAAAGCCTTGATGGCTTCGGGAGGCCGCCCCATGATCACGACCGATTAACAGCGTCAAAGAGAGGCGGCTGCCTCAACTGCAGAGAGGCCGGTAAAATCTCTTCGATTTCAAGGAAGTGGCGCACCCGACAGGATTCGAACCTGTGACCTTTGGAATCGGAATCCAACACTCTATCCAGCTGAGCTACGGGTGCAGCGGTCACGCCTGAATCGCGTGCAGCGGTTGGTTCATATCCCAGCTTTCTTTCCGCATCAATGTCTAAAAATCAGAGATTTGTGAAACCTGAGCCGTTTTCCCGTCAAGGGCGGCGAGGCGGGGGTGTGGGGTGGCGCGCGCGCCGTTCCTGTCTGCGGGCGGAAAAATGCGTCGTTTGGCATATTGATTCTTTTTTTCCGCCAGGTGTTTTCCCTTATAAGTAGTATGTTATCGCCTGATCGGACGGCTGTTTCGGCATTGCCGCGGACAGGCGGCAGCACTGTCGCAATGCCTTTCAGGCAAGGAGCGGGCTGCGGTTCCTGCCCCGTAAAATTTATGGGTAAATAGTCATATTTTTGTGGCCGGCCAGGTGGGTGCCTGGAGGTGGGGTTTGTTTTGCCGGCATTTAACTGTCAAATTCTTATACAATATTAGTATCATCTACATTTATTTGGGATACAGTTTCATGACGTTGTCGGTTATGATTTCGGCAGGGTAAAGGAACGAATCAGGCGGGGGATCGGATGGCTTTGCGACTGGCACATAGCAACGGGCCGCGGACGGAAAAGGTCGAAAGCGGCGGAGTGGAAGCGGCGCATCTCACGCCGATCGACTATGGATTGCTGACGACCGCGATCGGCTATCATTTACGGCACTCTCAACTTGCCGTGGCAAACGGTTTTGCCGACGTGCTGGCGGAGCAGGGTTTGCGCCCGGCGGATTTTTCCGTTCTTGTCATCGTTGGCGGCAATCCGGGTCTCAAACAGAGTGATGTGGCGGAAGCGCTCGGCATACAGCGGGCCAATTTCGTCGCGATCGTCGACAGCATGGAAGAGAAGGGCCTGCTGGTCCGCCGCAAATCGGAAGAGGACAGGCGCGTTCATTTTCTCGATATGACGGATGCGGGAAGCGGCCTTCTCGATCGCCTTTCCGATGCCTGGCGGGACCGCGAAGAAAAGCTGATCGACAGGATCGGCGGCAAAAAGGCGCGTGACCAGCTGCTCGCCCTGCTCGGGCGGTTGCGCGACTGAAATTCCCCGGCCATATGGCGTGCGTGGGAGCGCTCTTCAGGGCCTGCGCTCTCGCCCGTTTTTTCAGAAACGCCGGTCCCGTCCGCGCCCGCATTGCGAGGTCCTGTCACGACAGGCTGATGGATGGCGGGACGATTTGCGTTGCAATTTTTCTGGGAAACGGTCAAGACGCGTAAACCTGTTTGTGCCCTGCGCCGTCTGTGCCACGCAACAGGGCGACGACCGGAAAGGCCAGAGACGGGAACGCCATGCTGAATATCGATACGAGCCATCCGCTTTATCGCCCCTTGTGGGTCCGGTTGCTCATCGTCGGCTTTTGCGCCGCCTGGGCGATTATCGAATTCGTCAATCGCGAGTTTTTCTGGGGAACCATCGTCGGCGGCGTCGCGGCCTATGCGGCCTATGAACTGTTGCTGAAGTTCAAACCGGCAAGCGATGGCGGTGCCGCCACGGAGGGCGAAAATCCGCCTGCCGCCGAAACCGCGCCCGCTGACAAAAGCGATGCCGGCTGAGGCGTGATGCCTGCCGCCTTTGCCTTTTGCAGGGCGGGGGCCGGTTGGAGCCCTGGAATAGGTCCGGCCTAAACGGCAGCGCCGGACATGCTCTCGCCTTTTGGTTTTTGGTATTTTCCGGACGTGGAACCGCTGCCCGCTTTTACGGGAAAGGTTCTAGCGTCCCTGCTGCCGGGTTCGCAGCATGCGTAGCGCCTGGTCGATCAGGAGATTGGCCGCCGTCATGCGCAGCGTGGCGTTGTGCCGGAATTGCGGTTTCACGCGGTCGGGATGATTGAGGCGGGCAAAGGCGCGGCGTTTTTCCGCAAGCGTGGCGGCCGTATCGGTTTCGTGGATCGCCAGTTCCGCCGAGACATCGGCAAGCGCGGTCTTTTCGAGATGGGCGGGCATCGGCTCCGGCTCGGCCTGCTGTTTGGGGTCCGTCGGCGGCGCGGGGTCGGGTAAAAAGGCGAGATAGGCGTCGAGACTGCCGTTTGCCGGCTGCGGCGCGTCAATCTGCGTATCGACAACGAAGCCCGAGCTGAAACCGGCAATGCGGTGACCGGCGGGCAGCGGCGTCGCGGCGTCTTCCTCTTCTTTCTCCTGCTTCAGTCTTTCGACGACCGATTGGAAGACGGATTGTCCGAAGAGCATGCGGCTGTTCCCTGCGCCGGTCACAATATCCCGCCTCCATATCGGATGAAGATGGTGCCTGGCTTGCGGCCCTCAAGGGCCGGTCAGCTTGCGGCTTTCATCCAGCACCAGATCATAGAGCAGGCGGGCGCTGGGCGGCAGAACGCGGCCCTTGGTGGTGATGATGCTGTAGGGTTTGACGACGAGCTCGAAATCCGTCGGCAAGATGCGGGTCCGGCCGATATCGGCCCGTTGGCCGGCAACAAATTCGGCCATATCCTGCGCAATCGGCGCGATGGCATCCGTGTTGCAGACGAGGGCGAGGGTCAGCACCACGGATGGCGTGTTGATGACGTTGCGCGGCATGGCGACGCCATGGGTGAGAAACACGTCCTCCATCGTTCTGCGCAAAAGCGCGCCGGGCGGCTGAAAAACCCAGTCGTAACCGGAAAGATCGTGCAGGGTCACGGGCTCGCCGCCCAGCAAAGGGTGGCCCTCGCGCACCACCAGGCAGGCGCGCTCGATGCCGATTTCATGGATGGAGAAAAGGCCGGGATCGAAATCATCCGGAATGCGGCCGATGATGAAATCGTGACGGGCCGCCAGCAGTTCGCGGGCGAGCACGTTGCTGCTTTCCACCTGCACGTTGATCTCGATGCCGGGATAGGTATCCATGGCCCGCCGGATGGCGGGAACCACGAGGCTGATGGCCGGCGCTGTGACGGCGCCGATATAGACCGAACCGCCGCTGCCGGACTTCATCTGGTTGAGCTCGCGGCTTGCCTCGCGCAGCTCCAGCAATATGGTGCGCGCGCGGCGCGCCAGCGCCTCGCCGAACTTGGTCAGCACCACGCCGCGCGAGGCCCTTTGACAGAGCGGGCTTTTGACGATTGCTTCCATTTCCGAGAGCATGCGCGAGGCGGCGGGTTGTGTCATGTTCATCGCGGCCGCAGCGGCGCTGACCTGCCCGTGCTCCTCGATCATGACCAGCATGCGCAGGTGGCTCATCTTCAATCCGGCACGCAGCAGAGGGTTGTCTTCAAAGACAAAAAGCGCGTCCGCTGTTTGCGTCTGCTCATACACTCTTGGGTTGCTCATGCTGCGTTTTATACCCTTCATCGGCTTTTGTATCGATTTAATATATCATAATTGATATATGGAAACTGATTTATTCTATTTGACAGTTATATGGATTCAGAACAATTTGCAGAATGCCGGGGAGGAGCGGCTGCTGTTCCGTTTCGCAATTGCGAAATCCGAATGGGCCTGACGCGGCTCCTTCCTCTGACGGCATGAATTTCATGGTGCACCGCAGCATGCGGGTTCCAGAGAAGGGCTCAAGGGAGAGAGTTAATGAAGTCCATTATTTCGCTGATGGCAGCTTGTGCCATCGGTGCTGCGTCTTTCGCAGCGCCGGCTTTCGCACAGGACAAGGGTTCCGTCGGTATCGCGATGCCGACCAAGTCGTCCGCCCGCTGGATCGATGACGGTAACAACATCGTGAAGCAGCTGCAGGCCGCCGGTTACACGACCGACCTGCAATATGCCGACGACGATATTCCGAACCAGCTGTCCCAGATCGAAAACATGGTCACCAAGGGCGTCAAGGTCCTCGTGATCGCCTCGATCGACGGCACCACGCTGTCGGACGTGCTGAAGCAGGCCGGCCAGCAGGGCATCAAGGTCATCGCTTATGACCGCCTGATCCGCAACAGCGGCGACGTCAGCTATTACGCCACCTTCGACAACTTCCAGGTCGGCGTTCTGCAGGCGACCTCGATCGTCGACAAGCTCGGCCTGAAGGACGGCAAGGGTCCGTTCAACATCGAGCTGTTCGGCGGCTCTCCGGACGACAACAACGCCTTCTTCTTCTATGACGGCGCGATGTCGGTTCTGCAGCCCTACATCGACAGCGGTAAGCTGGTCGTGAAGTCCGGCCAGACCGGCATGGACAAGGTCGGCACGCTGCGCTGGGATCCGGCAACGGCCCAGGCCCGCATGGACAACCTGCTGTCGGCCTACTACACCGACGCCAAGGTTGACGCCGTCCTGTCGCCTTACGACGGTCTGTCGATCGGCATCATCTCCTCGCTGAAGGGCGTGGGTTACGGCACGAAGGACCAGCCGCTGCCGGTCGTTTCCGGCCAGGACGCTGAAGTTCCCTCGGTCAAGTCGATCATTGCCGGCGAACAATATTCCACCATCTTCAAGGACACCCGCGAACTCGCCAAGGTGACCGTGAACATGGTCAACGCCGTCATGGAAGGCAAGGAGCCGGAAGTCAACGACACCAAGACCTATGAAAATGGCGTCAAGGTCGTTCCGTCCTACCTCCTGAAGCCGGTTGCCGTGACCAAGGAGAACTACAAGCAGGTTCTCGTCGACGGCGGTTATTACACCGAAGACCAGCTGAAATAAGCTCGACACACATGCGGGGATGGCTTGGCGTCATCCCCGTTTTTCCATAAAAATAAAAACGCCGGAATTAATCGGGCGCTGGATTGCGATATGGCCAATACCATTCTCGAAATGCGGAACATCACCAAGACGTTTCCGGGCGTGAAAGCGCTGGAAAACGTCAACCTCAAGGTTCAAGAGGGTGAGATCCACGCACTCGTCGGTGAGAACGGCGCGGGAAAGTCGACCCTGATGAAGGTCCTTTCCGGTGTTTACCCCGCCGGCACCTATGAGGGCGAAATCCACTACGAAGGCGCAGTGCGGAATTTTCGCGCCATCAACGACAGCGAAGATATTGGCATCATCATCATTCACCAGGAGCTGGCGCTGGTGCCGCTCCTGTCGATTGCGGAAAACATCTTCCTTGGCAACGAGGTCGCGTCGAGCGGCGTCATCAACTGGCAGCAGACCTTCAACCGTACCCGCGAACTTCTAAAGAAGGTGGGCCTGAAGGAATCGCCGGAGACGCTGATCACCGATATCGGCGTGGGCAAGCAGCAGCTGGTCGAGATCGCCAAGGCGCTGTCGAAAAGCGTGAAGCTGCTCATCCTCGACGAGCCGACGGCATCGCTCAACGAAAGCGATTCCGAGGCGCTGCTCAACCTGCTGATGGAGTTCCGCAAGCAGGGCATGACCTCGATCATCATCACCCACAAGCTCAACGAAGTGCGCAAGGTGGCCGACCAGATCACCGTTTTGCGCGACGGCATGACGGTGAAGACGCTCGACTGTCACAAGGAAGAAATCAGCGAGGATGTCATCATCCGCAACATGGTGGGGCGCGATCTCGAGGATCGTTATCCGCCGCGCGACGTGCCGATCGGCGAGACCATTCTCGAAGTGAAGAACTGGAACGCCTATCACCAGCAGCACCGCGACCGCCAGGTTCTGCACGACATCAACGTCACCGTGCGCAAGGGCGAAGTCGTCGGCATTGCCGGGCTGATGGGGGCAGGGCGCACCGAATTCGCGATGAGCGTGTTCGGCAAGTCCTACGGCCACAAGATCAGCGGCGAGGTGCTGATCCACGGCAAGCCCGTGGATGTCAGCACCGTGCGCAGGGCGATCGATGCCGGTCTTGCCTATGTGACGGAAGACCGCAAACATCTCGGTCTCGTGCTCAACGACAACATCCTGCACAACACCACGCTCGCCAACCTGGCCGGCGTGTCGAATGCCAGCATCATCGACGACATCAAGGAAATGAAGGTTGCGAGCGATTTCCGCACGCGCCTGCGCATCCGGTCTTCGGGCATTTTCCAGGAAACGGTCAATCTTTCGGGCGGCAACCAGCAGAAGGTGGTGCTGTCCAAGTGGCTGTTCTCCAATCCCGACGTGCTGATCCTCGACGAACCGACCCGCGGCATCGACGTCGGCGCCAAATACGAAATCTATACCATCATCAACCAGCTCGCTGCCGACGGCAAAGGCGTTCTGATGATCTCATCGGAAATGCCGGAACTGCTTGGCAATTGCGACCGCATCTACGTCATGAACGAAGGCCGCATCGTCGCTGAATTGCCGAAGGGAGAGGCGAGCCAGGAAAGCATCATGCGCGCTATCATGCGCTCAGGGGAGAAGAACTCATGAGTTCGGCAAACACCACAAACGAAGAAAGCAACGTCATCTCGGTCGGGTCGTATATTCGCTCGAATATCCGCGAATACGGCATGCTGATCGCGCTCGTCGCCATCATGGTTTTCTTCCAGTTCTACACCGGCGGCATCCTGTTCCGCCCGGTCAACCTCACCAACCTCATCCTGCAGAACTCGTTCATCGTCATCATGGCGCTTGGCATGCTGCTCGTCATCGTCGCCGGGCATATCGACCTTTCGGTGGGTTCCATCGTCGCCTTCGTCGGCGCGATCGCGGCGATATTGACCGTGCAATGGGGCATGAACCCGTTTCTGGCGGCGCTGATTTGTCTTGTCATCGGCGGCATCATCGGTGCTGCACAGGGCTACTGGATCGCCTATCACCGCATTCCGTCCTTCATCGTGACGCTGGCGGGCATGCTGGTGTTCCGCGGCCTGACGCTGTTCGTGCTCGGCGGCAAGAACATCGGCCCGTTCCCGACCGATTTCCAGATCATCAGCACCGGCTTCCTGCCCGACATCGGCGGCATCGAAGGCCTGAACACCACATCGATGATCCTGACGGCGCTGATTACGGTCGTGCTGTTCTATCTGGCGTGGCGCCGTCGCGTGGTGAACGTGAAGCATGGCATCGACGTGGAGCCGTTCGGTTTCTTCATCGTACAGAATTTGCTGATCTCTGGCGCCATCCTGTTCCTGGGTTACCAGCTGTCCACCTATCGCGGCCTGCCCAACGTGCTGATCGTGATGCTGGTCCTGATCGCGCTTTACAGCTTCGTGACGCGCCGCACGACCATCGGACGCCGTGTCTACGCCATGGGCGGCAATGAGAAGGCGACCAAGCTTTCCGGTATCAACACCGAACGCCTGAGCTTCCTCACCTTCGTCAACATGGGTGTGCTGGCCGGTCTCGCCGGCATGATCATCGCGACGCGCCTCAACTCGGCGACGCCGAAGGCCGGCGTGGGCTTCGAGCTTGACGTGATCGCGGCCTGCTTCATCGGCGGCGCTTCGGCTTCCGGCGGCGTCGGCAAGATCACGGGCGCGGTCATCGGCGCTTTCATCATGGGCGTCATGAACAACGGCATGTCGATCGTCGGCCTCGGCATCGATTTCCAGCAGATGGTCAAGGGCCTCGTGCTGCTCGCCGCCGTGTTCTTCGACGTCTACAACAAGAACAAGGGCTGATTGCCCCACCCCTATCGCAAGTCGAAAAAGTGGCCGGTTTCCGGCCACTTTCATAAGATGCAGGCGCGTTGCGCCCAAGGAAGGAAATCCCGTGCTCATTTCACAGATCAAGGATGCCAGTGGCAACATCACCGTCGCCGTTCGCGAGGAAGGCGGGCAGGCGCGCGCCGTCAAGGGTGCGGCATCGGTTTATGCGCTCGCGATTGAAGCCGCCAATGGCGGCAAGAGCCTTGCGGATGTCATTTCCGCCCATGGCCTGGGTGACGCCGTCGATCTCGAAAAGGCCTATGCGGAGGGCCGTTTCCTGCCGCCGATCACCCATCCCGATCCGGCCCATCTGCATCTGACCGGCACGGGCCTTACCCATCTCGGTTCGGCTGCGACCCGCGACAGCATGCACAAGAAGACCACGGAAGCGGCGGAAGAAAGCCTGACGGATTCCATGAAGATGTTCCGCATGGGTCTGGAAAACGGCAAGCCCAAGGCTGGCGAAAAGGGCGTGCAGCCCGAATGGTTCTACAAGGGCAACGGCCACGTGGCGGCGGCCCCGGGTGCGGCGCTCACTTCGCCGTCCTTTGCGCTGGATGGCGGCGAAGAGCCGGAAATGGCCGGCATCTATGTGATTTCCGACAAGGGTGAGGCTGTGCGCATCGGCTTTGCCGTGTCCAACGAGTTTTCCGATCACGTCACCGAGCGGATCAACTACCTCTACCTCGCCCATTCCAAGCTGCGCCCGGCGAGCTTCGGCCCGGAAATCCGCGTCGGCGCCCCGCCGTCCGATATTCGCGGCACCTCGCGCATCCGCCGCGGCGACAAGGTCATCTTCGAAAAGCCGTTCGTTTCGGGTGAGGACAACATGTCCCACACCTTCGCAAACCTCGAATATCATCACTTCAAATACGGCCTGTTCCGCGCGCCCGGCGACGTGCATGTGCACATGTTCGGCACGGCGACGCTTTCCTTCGCAGAAGGCATCAAGCCGGAAGCGGGCGACGTCTTCGAAATCGAGGCCGCCGGTTTCGGCCTGCCGCTGAAGAACCCGCTGGCGGTGGACGCGGAAGAAGAGATCGCGGTTCGGCAGATTTGATCTGCGGGTTGAGCATGAAAATCGTCGAGGGTGGAGGCGCCTTGCGTCACTTCCCCTCGGCGTCACCCTCGGGCTTGTCTCGAGGATCTGTAAGCGATTGATTTTACGCGACGTGAATGGATCCTCGGGACAAGCCCGAGGATGACGAAGGAGGGGGTCGCGGTTTCTTTCTCGGCCTTTGTGTGACAGGTGGCTCGCACGTCACTCGACCCCCCACAGCTTGCCTTCACCCACCTCCACCGAATTGCCCGCAGGATCGCGGATATAGACGGAATAGCTGTCGTTCGGCCAGCGGTGGTAGTGCTCGACGGCAATCCCGAGCGTTTCGAAGTGGGTCTTCCACGCGTCCACTTCCGATTTATCCTTCGCATAGAAGCAGAAATGGCCTTGCCCGACCGCGCCATGGCGCGGGATGGGATTGTCGGGATCGGCCCGGCTTGACTGCTGCGGATCAAAGATCAGCAGCATTTGCCGGCCGCATCTGAAGAAGACGAATTGTCCGGGCAGTCTGCGCACCACCTCCAATCCGAAGACATCGCGGTAAAAGGCCTCGGCGGCGTCGAGATCATCCGCGTAGAGGGCGGTTTCCATGATGGCGGATGGTGGTTTCATCATCATTCTCTTTCCAGGATGAGGTATTTTCCCCTGCCGTCAGACATCCATAAGCCACGTCCACGGCGATGGGAACATGGGGAATGACTGTTTCTCCGGTGCCGCGGATGGGCTATGCAGTTGAAACACGGTTCAGCCGGGATGGCCGATGAAGGACGGAGTTCAAGGTGGGTGACACGAATATAAGACGCCTGACGCAGGAGGACGTGGACATCTTCCGCGAGATGCGGCTCGAAGCGCTTCGTACCGAGCCTGAGGCCTATGCGAGTAGCGCCGCGGACTGGGAGACGCTGACGGCGGACGAATGGCGTACACGATTGGCCCAGAACAGTGTGTTTGCCGCGTTTTGGGATGATGCTCCGGTGGGGATCATGGGGTTGATGCGCCAGGGCGCCAGCAAGATGGCGCACAGGGCTACACTGATCATGGTCTATGTGCGGGCCGAGGCGCGGGGAACGGGCATTGCCCGCGCGCTTCTGGAGGCTGTGAAGTCCTTTGCGAAAGACAGCGGCATCCGGCAGATCGAGCTTGCGGTCAGCGCTGAAAATCCCGTCGCCGCCAGTTTCTACAAACGGGCCGGTTTTTCGCAGATAGGATGCGTGCCGGGCGGATTTCTGCACGAGGGCAGGGAGATCGACGATATCATGATGGCCTGCCGGGTGGATTCCGCAGATACATGATCGACCGGGAGGAGCGCGCGGCCCGGCGCCAGGGCCGGCCGCTCAGTCCGTTGCGCTGAAAGTCAGCACGGTCAGATCGTGTTTGCCGACGCCGCGCTCCAGCACGATCCAGCCGCAATTTATGTAATAGCTTTCGAGATCACGCCGGCAGCAGAGATAGCTGACCGGGTGGCCGAGTTCGGCGGCCCTTTGTGTTGCCGCCCGCATCAGGGCGCGCGCCACGCCTGAACGCCGCCGGCCTTCTTCGACCCAGAGTGCTGCGACCCAGGGCAGATATTGCGGCCGCTCTTCCAGGTCGCAATGAATGAGGAAGGCGGAGCCGACATAATCGTCGCCGTCATGGGCAACGAAACCGGTGGGCAGCGTGTGGGGATTGGTCATGTCCTTCAGGTGTTCGGCAACGTCGCCGACCTCCAGGCCGCTATCCTGCCACCATGCCGTCCACACCCGTTCCGCAATGATGGGGCCATGGGACTGTCGGTCGCGGTAGTCGGAAATATTGTACAAGGCCCTCTCCCGGCCGGCTTCTTTCCGCTGGATTGAAGCCGGATCATGCTTTGAAGTCGATGCCGCGATTTAAACGGTCGCGAGACGTTTGCGCAACCGGCAGTTCGGGAATGGATCAGGACTTCGTTGCCGTCACATGCAGCCAGTCGGTCGGCATGTTGTCGTAGCCGCTGCCCTGGCGGGCTTCGGTTTCGATGCTCGTCCAGTCAAACTGTCCGTAGACATCGTCCAGCCAGGCTTTGGAAGGATAGTTGTAATAACGGCCGAACATGTCGCGGCCTTCGGCCTCTCCGGCCTTGAAGCTGGCGTAAAACACCCCGCCCGGCTTCAGTGCCGTGTGGATGCGGCCGATGATGCCGGGAAGTGCGGGGCGCGGCACATGCAGCAGGCAGGCATTGGCCCAAACGCCGTCATATCGCTCGCCCTCATCGATATTCTCGAACAGCAATGTCCTGACGGGAATGCCGAGCCGGGCTTCGGCCGCTTTGGCGATCTCGGGCGTCCCATCGGTGGGGCAAACGTCGAAACCGGCAGCAAGCATGTATTCGCTGTCCTGGCCGCCGCCGCATCCCAGTTCGAGGATGGTTGCGCCCTCGGGCAAGCGCGCCAGAAATGTCTCCAGATGCGGGCGGTCCGCAGCCTGTCCCCGGGTGGTGTAGGCGTCGGCATGATCGGTGTAGAAACCGATCGTATCCTCGTCTTTAGCGGTCATGGTCTCAGCTCTGCGACTGGCTCTGGCTTTGCGACTGCTGCACGGTGACAGACACGCTCAGCGTTTCACCCGCCTGGCCGATGCGCATGCCGGAGATCGGCGCGCAGTCGCGGTAGCAGAGGCCGGATGCGATGCGGACATAACGGTCGTCGGGGCAGATATTGTTGGCGGCGTCGAAGCCGACCCAGCCCAGCCCCTGAAGATGCACCTCGGCCCAGGCATGGGTGGCCACCTGTTCCTCCACCTCTTCCATCATCAGATAACCGGAGACATACCGGGCCGGCAGTCCCATCAGCCGCGCGGCGGCAATCAGGATATGGGCGTGGTCCTGGCAGACGCCCTTGCCTGCCTCCAGTGCGGCTTCCGCCGTGGTTTCAATGTCGGTCGCACCCGGCACATAATCCACCTTTCGGTGAATATTCTCCATGAGGTCGTGTAGGCGGGCAAGTTCGCTGTCGCCGGTGCTGGCCTTCACCAGTTCGCGCACCAGCCTGCCCGGCTTGGTGCGCGGGGTTTCGCGCAGGAAAAGCCAGAGCGGCGCATTGCCGATATGGTGGCCGAAGACACCGGCCTTGTCCTCGGTGCTTACAAGGCCGCTGGCAACGACCTTGACCCGCTGCTGTGGCCCTTCTGTTTCCACCAGCGCGACGCGATTGCCGAAATGATCGTCATAGGTCACTTCCTCCGTCGCGCCGTCGACGGAGACATCCCAGTTCTCCACCGTCTGGCACGGGCCGCTCTGCGGCGTCAGCCGCAGCCGCTGCAACGCATAGGGCATCGGCTCGTCATAGACATATTCCGTCGTATGGGTGATTTTCAGGCGCATAAGCTGTCCCCGTCCACGCGCTTATTGATAGAAGCGGTAGCCTTCCGTGATTTCCTGTCCCAGTTGCCCGTTGCGATTGACGAATCGCTCCAGAAATTCGTGCAGGCCTTCGTCCATCACCCGGCCGATGGTGGTGGCGCGCAGGCTGTCGCGAATGCTTTCCGCCGTGTCATGGGCCTTGTGCCTCTCACCGTAATCCTCGGCTATATAATTGAGGTTGCTGGCGATCTTCTCGTAGCAATAGGCAAGCGAACGCGGCATGCGGCCGTTCAGAATGAGGAAGTCGGCAATATTGGCCGGCTTGTATTCCGCATCATAGACCCAGCCATAGGAGCGGTGCGCCGAGACCGAACGCAGGATGGATTCCCACTGCGCATTGTCGAGCGACGACCCCACATGCGCGACCGCCGGCAGCAGCACGTAATATTTGACGTCGAGAATGCGCGCGGTGTTGTCGGCGCGTTCGATGAAGGTGCCGATGCGGGAGAAATTGTAGAGATCGTTGCGCAGCATCGAGCCGTGAAATGCGCCGCGCACCAGGCCGGCGCGATGTTTGATGACATCGATGGTCTGCGGCAGTTCGGCATGGTTGAGCTTGCGGCCGAGAATATTCTTCAGCTCGATCCAGAATTCGTTGGTGGCTTCCCATGTCTCCCGCGTCAGCGCCGTGCGCACCATGCGGGCATTGTTGCGGCCCGCGTCGATACAGGACATGACGCTGGACGGGTTCGATTTTGCCCGAAGCAGATAGTCGATCGCATCCGCCGCCGTCACCTTTTCGTGCTTTTCGAGAAAGGCCTCGCGCACGCCTGCACTCTGCAGGACGCCGTCCCAGTCCTCATCGCCGCTGCCGCTGCGCGTCAGCGAAACGCGCAGGCCCGCATCGATCAGCCGGGCGATGTTTTCAGCACGCTCGATATACCGGAACATCCAGTAGAGCCCGTTTGCCGTTCTGCCCAGCATGGCTTAGTCCTCCAGTACCCAGGTATCCTTGGTGCCGCCGCCCTGGCTGGAATTGACCACCAGCGAGCCCTTCTTCAGCGCCACGCGGGTCAGGCCGCCGGGAATGATCTGCACCTTGTCGGATACCAGCACATAGGGGCGCAGATCCACATGGCGCGGCGCAATGCCGTTTTTCACCATGATCGGCACGGTGGACAGCGACAGCGTCGGCTGCGCGATATAATTGGCGGGACGGGCTTTGAGCTTTTCGGCGAACAGCACCCGTTCGCGTTTCGTCGCCGTGGGACCGACCAGCATGCCGTAACCGCCCGAACCGTGGACTTCCTTGACGACGAGGTCGGCGAGGTTGTCGAGCACATATTTCAGGCTGTCCGGCTCCGAACAGCGCCAGGTCGGCACGTTTTCGAGAAGCGGTTTGCGGCCGGTATAGAATTCGACGATCTCGGGCATGTAGGAATAGATCGCCTTGTCATCGGAAATGCCGGTGCCGGGAGCATTGGCGATGGTGATGTTGCCGGCGCGGTAGACATCCATGATGCCGGGAACGCCGAGCGCCGAATCCGGCCGGAAGGTCAAGGGATCGAGGAAGTCGTCATCGACGCGGCGGTATAGCACATCGATCGCCTCGTAACCGCGCGTCGTGCGCATCTTGACCTTGCCGTCCATGACGCGCAGGTCGGAACCTTCCACCAGTTCCACGCCCATCATGTCGGCAAGGAAGGAATGCTCGTAATAGGCCGAATTATAGATGCCGGGGGTCAGCACCGCGACGCGCGGCTTGCCGGTGCAGCCGGGCGGCGCCAGCGAGGCGAGCGACTGGCGCAGCAGATAGGGATAATCCTCCACCCGCCGCACGCGGTTTTCGTGGAAGAGTTCCGGGAACATCTGCATCATCGTCTCGCGGTTTTCCAGCATGTAGCTGACGCCGGACGGCGTGCGGGCATTGTCTTCCAGAACATAGAACTGGTCTTCGCCGGTGCGGACGATGTCGGTGCCGACAATATGGGTATAAACGCCGCCGGGCGGGGTGAAGCCGATCATTTCCGGCAGGAAGGCTTCGTTCTTCTCGATGATTTCGCGCGGAATGCGCCCGGCGCGGATGATTTCCTGCTTATGATAGATATCGTCGAGGAAAGCGTTGAGGGCGAGAACGCGCTGTTCGATGCCCTGGGCCAGCTTGCGCCATTCGCGGCCGGAGATGATGCGCGGGATGATATCGAAGGGGATCAGTTTTTCCGAACTGTCGGCATGGCCATAGACTGCGAAAGTAATACCGGTTTTCCGAAAGATGTTTTCCGCGTCTTTTGATTTCTGGATCAGGTGTGACCTGTCCTGCCGGCTGTACCACTCGTTATAGTTTTCATATGGGCTTCGCGGCGTGTCGTCCGCATTTATCATTTCGTCAAATGCCAACTTCGATGTCCCCTTTTTTGCCATATGAATACAACGCCAAATGCAATGCAAGAACTATAGGGACGTGCTCGTGAAGATTTTTCGCCGCCCTAGGGTTTTAAAAAAGAAGCGTTTTTTGGGTTTCAGCCTATAAATGCGGCAGTGGAAAAATGGTTGCGCCGCATGGCGGCGCGGAAGGGCACCGTGAGGCTGTGTGCCGCGTGGGCGAATGCACAAAATTTGTTCTTTCGCTTTCGGTTGATGAATCGCGGAAGTGGCATCAGAAAATCTGAACGATGCCATCACCAAAACACCTTTGACCTTTGGGGAAGATGACGATACCGCCATTGTAAATGGTCCGGGTTCAGCCGCATGGTGCTTCCGGGGCCGGTTTGACCCGTCGTCTTTAATACAGTCCGCAATATCAATTCGCCCGCATGTCCTGCGTCCCGGGCAATGTCCGACGGGGACACCATGCGGCACAGGGGATGTTCCCATGGCGCTCGACCGTCTGGCTCCGGCCATCTTCGTCTTCCTCTGGTCGACCGGCTGGGTCACCGCCAAATATGCCGTCCATTATACCGGGCCGCTGACCTTCCTCTGTCTGCGTTATCTGCTGGCCGGCCTGCTGTTATGGGCAATCTGCCGGCTGTCTTCCATTTCCTGGCCGCAGCAGCGTGCCGATGTGCTGCGGGCCATCCTGTCCGGTGTGTTCCTGCACGGCATTTATCTCGGCATGATCTGGTGGGCGATAGGGCAGGGCGTGCCGGCGGCGATCGGCGGCATCATCGCCGGTCTGCAGCCGCTGATGACGGCGGTGGCCGCCCGTTTCATGATCGGTGAAAGGATTTCGGGCGTGCAGCGGCTGGGTCTGCTGCTTGGTTTTGCCGGCATCGCCATTGCCGTTCTGCCGAAGGTCCTGGCCAGCGGCGCGTTCGGCATGTCCGTGCCGCTTTATGCCGTGGCGGTGAATGTACTGGGCATGGTGTCGGTGACCTATGGCACGCTCTACCAGAAGAAATATGTCCATGGCGGCAACATCATGGCGGTAGCCACGCTGCAATATGTCGGCGCGCTGCTGGTCACCCTTCCCTTCGCATTGTTGCTGGAGGATGGGCATGTGGACTGGAGCCTTGGGCTCGTCGCCACGCTCGGCTGGTCGGTGGGCGCAATCTCCATCGGCGCCGTGGCGCTGCTTCTTTATCTCATCCGGCGCGGGCAGGTGTCGCGCGCGGCCTCGCTGATCTATCTCGTGCCGCCGCTTGCCGCCGTCGAGGCCGCGCTGCTTTTCGGGGAAACGCTGACGCCGGCCATGATTGCCGGCACCGTTCTTGCGGTGATGGGGGTTTACCTCGCCAACCGCAAACCTGCCGCGTCGGTTGCGGCGGGTTAATTACTGCAACCTCATATTAGGGGTTTGTTAACCATAAAATTATACCTCTCGTTAATCCAAAGATTTGGCGGGGGTTACATGTCTATTTCACGTCGTGGTGTTCTGTTCGGATTGCCGCTGTTTCTGGCCGGCTGTGCCAATACCGGCATCGGCCAGCAAAGGTTGAATTATGCGGCAAAGCCGGAGGAGAAATTTCCGCTTCCCGCCATGCATCTCGACAAGGTCAAGCCGGAACTGCGCCGCCAGGAAGTTGCCTATGATAGCAGCCATCCGGCCGGAACGGTTGTCGTGGATACGCCGGCGCGACGGCTCTATTATGTTCTGGGCGGCGGGCGCGCCATGCGTTACGGCGTCGGTGTCGGCCGTCAGGGGCTGGCGCTGAAGGGCGACGCCTATATTGGCCGCAAGGCGGAATGGCCCTCCTGGACGCCGACCGCGAACATGATGCGCCGTGATCCGCGCAACCTGAAATTTGCCGGCGGCATGGCAGGCGGCCCGAACAACCCGCTCGGCGCGCGGGCGCTGTACCTCTATCGCGGCGGCAATGACACCATGTTCCGCCTGCACGGCACCAACCAGCCGCAATCCATCGGTCACGCCATGTCGAGCGGCTGCATCCGCATGCTGAACCACGACATCATCGATCTTTATAGCCGCGTGCCGGTCGGTTCAAAGGTCGTGGTGTTGCAGGCCTAAGGCGGGGCGGTTTTTTCCGCCTTTTCCGCTCGAAAAAATATCTGAAGCCTTGAGTTGATTTTTCCGGATCGATGCAAATTTCATACGGTAAAATCAACTATTTGTAGAAAATCGACTTTTGCTTATTTTAGGTAGTCCTGCAATATCGGAAACGTGATTTCCGCTCTTGGGGGCGTGTATCCATAAACGTGCCAGCGCGCCCTGACCGGCGCTTCACCACTTCAACGGGGACACATCAACATGGCAACTTTCGACAATCTCTCGCGCTACCGGCCTTATGCCCTTGCGGCCCTGCGCATCGTCGCAGCGCTGCTTTTCATCGAACATGGAACGCAGAAGCTGTTCGGCTTTCCGGCATCGCAGATGCAGGGTTCCCTGCCGACACTGATGCTGGTGGCGGCGCTTCTGGAATTCGTCGGCGGCATTCTGGTGCTGATCGGGCTGTTCACGCGGCCGGTCGCCTTCATCCTGTCCGGTCAGATGGCCGTCGCCTATTTCATGGCGCATGCGCCGCAGAATTTCTTCCCGGCCCTGAATGGCGGCGACGCGGCCATCCTCTTCTGCTTCGTGTTCCTCTATTTCGTCTTTGCCGGCCCCGGAGCTTTCTCGGTGGATGAGCGCCGGGCCTGACCGGCCTGCGGATCCTCATCGATTTCTTCCCTGAAGCCCCGCATGGCCAGGCCATGCGGGGCTTCTTTTTTTAATTGCTGGAAACTTCGGCCGCCGCCGAAGCACGGATGATTGTTTTCGGGCTAGGAAGGGTTCATCCTGACCACAGTTGGAAAATCGGCCCGCGACCCCTCAGAACACCATTGCCCGCGAATTGCTGCTTCTCGCCCTGTTGTCCACGCTGTGGGCGGCATCCTATACCTTCATCAAGATCGGGGTGGAAACGATACCGCCGATCACCTTCATCGCGTTGCGGACCCTGATTGCCGGCCTGCTGCTCGTGGCGGTCATCCGGCTGCGCGGGCTGCGGCTGCCGAAGGATCGCGCGACATGGCGGCTGTTTTTCATCCAGGCCTGCATCAACAGCGTCATGCCCTTCACGCTGATCGCCTGGGCGGAACAGAGCATCGATGCCGGCCTTGCCGTCATCCTCAATGCGACGACGCCGATCTTCACCTTTCTTCTGACTGCGCTCATCATCCGGCACGAGGCGGTCAGCGGGCGAAAGCTGTTCGGCACCATTGCCGGCATGACGGGCGTGTGCCTCATCATCGGCATGGAAGCGCTGAGCGGTGCGGGCGAGGCGATATGGAGCCAGCTCGCCGTGCTCACGGCGGCATTTTCTTATGCCTGCGCGGCCATATTCGGGAAGAATTTCAAGGGGCTGGATCCGATCATGCCGGCCGCCGGCTCGCTGATCTGCGGCGCTGTGCTGTTGCTGCCGGTCAGCCTGATCGTCGACCGGTCCTGGACCTTGTCGCCTTCGGCATCGTCGCTCACGGCGCTGGTGTGCCTCAGCGTCTTTTCGACCTCGCTCGCCTTCATGATCTATTTCCGGCTGATGCAGACGCTCGGCTCGGTCGGCACCACCTCGCAGGCCTATCTCAGGGTCCCGGTCGGCGTCGCCATCGGCATGGCGTTTCTGGGGGAGGTGCCGACACCCGCCATGTGGGTCGGCCTTGTCTGCGTGATTGCCGGCGTGCTGGCCATGACCCTGCCGTCACGGCGCCGGCCGGTGGCGCAGGGCGGGTGAAGGTAAAAAGCCCCGCTGGCCGTATGGCTGCGGGGCTTGATTGGCGAGTGGGCGCCCTCGCCGGATTTCGGAGACCTTATCCCCTCATCCGACCCTTCGGATCACCTTCTCCCTGGTGGGGAGAAGAAAGACGCAGCGAATGCCGAGCGCCTTCCACCCACGCAGAATGCTTAACGGTTGCGGCCGCGATGGCCGTTGCCGGAAGCGCGCTTTTCCTGGCCGTTGCCGCCGGCAGGGGCGTGGCGGTTGGCGCCGCTGCCGCCGGGCTTGCGCGCGGGGCGGCGGTGCTTGCGCGGGCCGGCCGGACGGCCTGCGTCGCCTTCCGCCTGCTTCACGCGCTTGAAGTCGGAGGTGACTTCCAGGTCGTTATCCGCTTCGCGCGGCGCATGGTGGCGGGACGGGCGGGATTCGCCGTTGTGACGTCCGCCTTCGCGCGGGCCGCGCTGCTGGCCGCCATTATTGTTGCGGCCGCGATTGTTGTTGCCGCGCGAGGGGCTGGCCAGACCGGCCGGACGCTCGCCCGATGCGACCGGGATTTCGATCTTCATCAGCTTTTCGATGTCGTGCAGCAGGCGGGTTTCGTCCGGAGCGCAGAAAGCGATGGCGATGCCGTCGCGACCGGCACGGGCGGTGCGGCCGATGCGGTGGACATAGGCGTCCGGCACTTCCGGCAGGTCATAGTTGAACACGTGCGTCACGGCCGGGATGTCGATGCCGCGGGCGGCGACGTCGGTTGCGACCAGCACCTTGATGTCGCCATCCTTGAAGCCCTTCAGCGCCCGTTCGCGCTGGCCCTGGCTCTTGTTGCCATGGATGGAGGCGACCTTGAAGCCGATATGTTCGAGATGCTTGTACAGCTTCTCGGCGCCGTGCTTGGTGCGCAGGAACACGATGGCGCGGCCATCCGGATTCTCGTTCAGCGACTTCTTCAGAAGATCGGTCTTGTCGTTCTTGCCGGCGACGAAATGGACATATTGCTCCACCTTGTCGGCCGCCTTGCCGGGCGGGGTCACTTCCACCTTGAGCGGATCGGTCAGGTAGCTGTGGGCCAGATCGGCGATCGCCTTCGGCATGGTGGCGGAGAAGAGCAGCGTCTGGCGCTTGGCCGGCACCATCTTCGAAATCTTGCGCAGATCGTGGATGAAGCCGAGATCGAGCATCTGGTCGGCTTCGTCCAGCACCAGATAGGTGACCTTGGAGAGCGAGATGGCGTTGCGGGCGATAAGGTCCAGCAGACGGCCGGGGGTCGCCACGAGAATGTCCGTGCCCTTTTCCAGCTGCAGCTGCTGCTTGTTGATCGAGGCGCCGCCAACCACCTGGTTGATGCGCAGCGGTGTCTTCTTCACGAAAGAGCGCAGGTTTTCGCCGATCTGGTTCACCAGCTCGCGCGTGGGGGCGAGGATGAGCGTGCGGCAGGTGCGGTTTGCCGGGCGGTCGGCCTGCTTCATCAGCATTTCGATGATCGGCAGGCCGAAAGCGGCGGTCTTGCCGGTGCCGGTCTGTGCGAGGCCGATGAGGTCGCGGCCTTCAAGCAGCAGGGGAATGGCCTTTGCCTGAATGGGGGTGGGGGTCGTATAGCCAAGCTGGGTAACGCTGGCCACGATCTTTTCGGAGAGGCCGAGTTCGCTAAAACTGGTCAATATATTGCCTTTCGGGGCGCCAAAAACCAATCGTCCGGAACAGTGCTGCTGTCCGGCGGTTTCGGCGTCAAGAACCCCGCGTGAATTGGGAACTTGTGGGTTGGAATAACTTTCTGCGCATCAGTGCGGCAAATGCCGTCTTCTGTATTCGTTGCGCTTTTCCTTCATGCGGGCCAGTTTTTCCGGTCATACGCTGCAGCTCACGCGGCTGCCGAAGGTGAAAGCTTGACCGGCATGTGGGCGTTTTGCGCGTTAAAGTCAAGCAATAGTTTTATAACGGGGTTGCCGGACAGTGCATGGCTGCCATGCGCAAGAGCGCCGCGCCACGACCGGCGGAGCGGCCGAAGGGCGAATAATTGTGGTTAAAAAAGGGTATTGCCGCGTAACGCGCATAGCAAAAACAGATTTTCTCACATAACGTTTTGGCGAAGTCATCTGTAAATATTTGATTCGACAACGGTGAAACTGCACGGTGTGGAGTATCGATTGACCGAAGGCAGCGGGTTGCTGGAAAAGGCTTGCAGGGCTGTCGCCGCTCTGGACCTTCCCGCGTGCATCAAGGACAGCGAGCTGCGTTATGTTGTGGTCAACGCCGCTTATGGCCGGGTCATGGGGCGTCCGGCTGCGGCGTTCGAAGGCCGGACGAGCCATTCCCTTTCCGCCGATATTCGCGACGCCGAGCGCGAGGACAGGGAGCGCCGCTCGCTGGTCTTCGCCACCGACGAGACGATCGCCTGTCACGTCGCGGCGTCCCCGGCGCCGCACAGGCTTCGCTGTGAACGTTTTACCGGCGATGACGGCAATCTTTTCCTGTTCGAAGTGTTTGAAGACACGCCCCCTGCCGCCGTGGAGGAGTTTCCCGACGCTGGCGGTGCTTCGGAGCTGCTGTTCGGCAGCGGTGTGATCGACCTCATCGACGCCGGTATCGTCATTTATGACAGCGACAACCGGCTGCTTTATTGCAATGCCCGTTTCAGGGAGTTTTACAGCGCCTTCGGCGTCGAGCTGACGCCCGGCGTGACGCTCGAAGCGCTGATGGAAGCCGTCTATTTTTCGAGCGGCTACCGCGACATGAAGGACCATGATCCGGCCTTTGCCCAGTGGATGGAGGGGCAGTTACGGGATTTTTCCCTGCCCTATCTGGAAAGGGTGGAGCAATTTGCCGATGGCCGCTGGGTACGCATCGTCAACAAGCGGCTGGAAAACGGCATGCTGGTCGGGTTGCGGATCGATGTGACCGAATTCAAGGCGCATGAAACGCTGCTGAGCACGCAGATCCGCGAGACCTGGCTGTTGCGCGCGGCGCTGGAGCAATTGCCCGTCGGCGTTTTCCTGAGGGATCAGGACAGGCGGCTGAGCTTTGCCAACGCGGCCTATGAGACGTTCATGGGCGCCGGCGCCGCCGATTGCATCGGCAAGACGGAATGCGAGCTGTTTCCCGAGCAGGAGCGCGAAAACGAGCGCATTCTGCAAACCGGGGAATCGATCGAAAGGATGGGAAACATTCCGCAGCCGGATGGCGGCGCTGTTCCCGTCATCACCCGGCTCGGCCGGGTCGCGACACCGGACGACGAATATTATCTCGTGGGTTCGGTCACCGATGTCAGCCTGCTGCAGGACCGGGAAAAGGCGCTGATCGCGGCCCAGGCCGAAGCCGAGGCGCTGCACCGCCAGCTGGAGGCGGTTCTTCATGCCCTGCCGGTGGGGGTGCTGCTTCTCGATGCCGATCTCGTCATCGAATATGTCAATCCGTTCTTTTATGAGGTCTGGGGCGAAATCGGCGGCGAGAGGTCGCTGGTCGGCAAAAGCTATCGCGAATTCATGGAGATGAACTTCGACAGCGGCCTTTACGACTATGGCGACATGTCCTTCGACGATCTCTACAGCCAGCGCGCGGAACGGCTTCGCAGCGAGGAGATTTTCGCCCCCCGCGAAGTGCGCAGCAAGAGCGGCAAGGTGACGGTGATTTCAAAAACCCGCCTCGACGGCGGGAAAATCCTCAGCACTTACGCCGATGTGACCGATGTGCGCATGCGCGATGCCGAGATCATGAAGGCCAAGGCCGAGCTGGAGCGCGTCGGCGAATATATGCAGGGCGCCACGCGGGCCATGGCGCAAGGGCTGGTGCTTGTCGAGCAGGGCACGATCATCATGTCCAACGAGGCGATGGCGCGGATGTTCGACGTGCCGCCGCATCTGCTGGAAAAAGGCCGTGACTGGTCGGATTTCTTCGCCCATTGTTCCGGCCGCGGGGATTTGGGCGAGGCCGCGGAGGCGGCCGCGACGCTTGCCGCCTGGAAGGACAATATTGCCGCCAACCGGCCGTTTTCCTGGCTGCTGCACGTTGCCGGCAAAAGCTGGCTCAATCTTGAGGCGACCAACAGTTCCGGCAATTACTGGCTCGTCATCGTCACCGACGTGACCGAGATGAAGATGCGCGAAGGCGAATTGCAGCGGCTGCTGTCACGGGCGGAAGCGGCGGATCGCGCCAAATCGGAATTCCTGGCCAATATGAGCCATGAAATCCGCACGCCGATGAACGGCGTGCTCGGCATGGCGGAGCTTCTGGCCAAATCCAATCTCGACACGCGCCAGAAGACCTTTACCGACATCATCGTCAAATCCGGCAATGCGCTGCTGACGATCATCAACGACATTCTGGATTTTTCCAAGATCGAGGCCGGGCAGATGAAGCTGCGCAGCGTGGCTTTCGATGCGGCCGAAGCGGTGGAGGACGTGGTGTCGCTGTTATCCTCGGCGGCGCTGGAAAAGGACATAGAGCTTGTCGTGCGGATCGACCCGTCGGTTGTCGGCAAGGTCATAGGCGATGCCGGGCGGTTCCGCCAGATCGTCACCAACCTCGTCGGCAATGCCGTCAAATTCACGGAAACCGGCCATGTGCTGGTCGAGCTTTCGGCGCAGTCGGCGGAAGCGTCCGAGACCATGCTGGCACTGCGGGTCGAAGACAGCGGCATCGGCATTCCGGCCGACAAGCTGGAGACGATCTTCGACAAGTTCAGCCAGGTCGATGGTTCCGCGACGCGCCGGCACGAGGGAACGGGACTGGGACTGGCGATCACCGTCGGCCTTGTCGGCCTCTTCGACGGTTCGATCAACGTCGTGAGCGAGGTCGGCAAGGGATCGGCCTTCGAGGTCACCATTCCGTTCCAGATGACCGAAAGACGGCGCGACCTTCCGCCTCTTGCCGTCGCGATCGACGATATCCGCGTGCTGGTCATCGACGATAACGACGTCAATCGCCGCATATTGACCGAACAGCTGCGAGGCTGGGGCATGGACGGCCATGCCGTGGAGGATGGCCCTTCGGGCATCGCCGTGCTGCAGGAGGCGGCGTCGCTCGGTTTTTCGATCGACGCCATCATCCTCGATTATCATATGCCCGTCATGAACGGGCTGGATGTGGTCGAGCAAATCCGCGCGGACGAGCGTTTCGATGATATCGCCATCGTGTTCCTGACCTCGATGGATGTGGTCGGCGACGAAACGCTGTTCACCGATCTCAACGTGCAGGCGCATCTGATGAAACCGGCGCGGGCGCGGCTTTTGCGCTCCACCCTGTTCGATGTGGTGCGGGATGTGCGGCTGAAGCGTGCCCGGCTGCAGCCGCAAGCGCTCGGGACGGGTGGTGGCCCGGTCAGGTCGGGAAGCGGCGCCGCCGAAAAGAAGCAGCGTATTCCGCCAGCGGCGCCTGCCGTTCCGCAACGGCGCCGGCCGAGCCTGATCGACGTGCTGGTGGCCGAGGACAATGACGTCAACCAGATCGTTTTCACCCAGATCCTGCAGCAGGCCGGTTTGCGGTTCCTGATCGTCGGCAACGGCAAGAAGGCGGTTCAGGCCTGGGAAGAAAATAATCCCGCCCTCATCCTGATGGATGTCTCGATGCCTGTGATGAACGGCCATCAGGCGACGAGGGCCATCCGCACCGCCGAACAGGCGGCCGCCGATGGCAGGCATGTGCCGATCATCGGCGTCACGGCCCATACGCAGGAGGCGGACCGCGAACTGTGCCTGCAGGCGGGCATGGACGATTATCTGTCGAAGCCGATCAGCCCCGAAATTCTCGAGGACAAGATCGCGCAATGGCTGGGAGACGCCATGCCGCGCCGCGACGCGCCCGGCGTCTGATCGTCCCGCTCGGCAACGCTTCTCGCAGTTGCCTCAGACGGACGGCCTGGTGCCGCAGAGCATCTCACGTTTTCCGGCAAAACCCTTGCGGCGCTCCAGGTCGAAACCGGCGGCGATGAGGTTGCGGCGGACGAAACCGGCGGCGGCATAGGTGGCGAATGTGCCCTGCGGCGCCGTTTTGGCGAAGAGCGCCTGCATGATGTCCAGCGACCACATGTCAGGATTGCGCGCCGGTGCGAAGCCATCCAGAAACCAGGCGTCGAAGCTTTCGTCGCTGTTGGAGATGCCGGCAAGGGCCTCGCCGCAGATCACCGTCAGGCGCGTCTCGTTATCCAGTTCGATGTCGATCCTGCCTTCTGGCTCTTCCGGCCAGCGGGCGGCAAGCGCCTTGCGTTCGGCATCCACTTCCGGCCAGCGGGAAAGCGCCCGGTCGATCTCGTCTGCCTTCATCGGATAGAGTTCGAAGGAAATGAAATGCAGTGTGGTGCGACCATTGCCGGCCTCTTTGCGCGCTTCTTTCCATTGCCGCCAGGTCTCGCAGAGATTAAGCCCGGTGCCGAAGCCCAGTTCGCCGATGCGGAAGATGCCTTCGCCTTCACGCCAGCGCTGCGGCAGCCCGTTTCCGGACAGGAAGACATGGCCGCATTCCAGCCTGCCATCCGTCTGGCAATAAAAATGATCGTCAAAGGCCAGCGAATAGGGCATATCCCCGTCACGCCAGTCGAGTGCGGTGCGGGTTTCTGCGGTTGCCGAACCGGTCTCTGCGCCAGTCTCCGCAATAGTGTCGTTGGAATCTCTCATGGCTAAAGCCGATAATCCCGCTTTCGAACAGGGTCAATCGCCAAGATTGGCGGCGTCGACATTGCCAGGCTCCATATCGCTCCTCATCGTCGGCGGCGGCATCATGGGGCTGTGGGCCGCCGTCAAGGCGGAACGGCTTGGCATGGACACGCTGCTGGTGGAGGCGGATCGCCTTGGCGGCGGGGCGAGCGGCGGTCTGCTCGGCGCCTTGATGCCGCATATGCCGGACCGCTGGTCGGACAAGAAGCAGTTCCAGTTCGATGCCCTTGTGGCGCTGGAACAGGAAATTGCCGGGCTGGAGGCCGAGACCGGGCTTTGCGCCGGTTATCGCCGCTGCGGCCGGATCATTCCGCTGCCCAAGCCGCATCTGCGCGGCATTGCCGAGCGGCACGAGCGCGATGCCGCGGAGAACTGGATTTCGGGCGAGCGGCGGTTCCACTGGCATGTCGGCGACAGGCCTCCGGTTACGGGCTGGGTTGACGAGGCTGCGGGGGAAGCGGGTTTCGTGTTCGACACGCTGGCGGCGAGGGTCTCGCCGCGTGCGATGGTGGCCCTTCTTGCGGCTTTTCTGCGCAAGGCGCGACACGTGCGGGTGGCGGAACAGTGCCGCGTCGTCTCGCTTGATCCGGGGAAGGGGCGGGCGGAGCTGTCTTCGGGGGAAGAGATTGCCTTCGGCCATGCCATTGTCGCCAACGGGCACGGTTCCTTTCCGTTGATCCGCGATGCGCTCGGGCTCGAGGCCGGCGTTGCCCTTGGCCAGCCGGTGAAGGGGCAGGCAGCGCTTCTCGACGCGGCAGCCGACCCGGCCATGCCGGTCGTGTTCCTCAACGGTCTTTACATCGTGCCGCATGAGGACGGCACCGTCGCCATCGGCAGTACCAGCGAAGATTGTTTTTCCGATCCTTCCAGCACCGATGAAAAGCTGGAAAAGCTGCTTGCGGATGCGCGTGCGGTGGTCCCCTCGCTCGGCGGCGCGCCGGTGCTTGAACGCTGGGCCGGATTGCGGCCGAAGGCGGTGGGGAGGGACCCGATGGTGGGTGCGGTTGCCGGCCATCCGAAGCTCGTTGCGCTGTCCGGCGGCTTCAAGGTCAGCTTCGGCCTCGCCCATTTTCTTGCCGGGGCGGCGCTGCAAACCGTGGCTGGCGAGACGCCGTCCATGCCCTCCGGGTTCGGCCTTCAACAACACGTGAATATCGCCCTCACGGACTTTAGAAAGTTCTGATCGGGCCGCCCACGTCGTTAATCTGTCACGCAAATCACTTATCTGCTGGCGTGCAACGAGGCCGGTTTGTCGGCTTTTGCGGCGAGGTGACAGCGCATGCGATACGCCATTCATTTCACGCCTTCCCCCAATGATCCCCTGACGCAGGCGGCCGCCGCGTGGTTGGGGCGCGATGCCTATTCCGGTCAGGCGGTGGAGCCGCCGGGCATGATCGATCTCGGCATGCAGGAAATTTCCTACCACACGGCGCTGCCGCGCCGTTACGGTTTTCACGGCACGATCAAGGCGCCTTTCCGGCTGGCCGAAGGTCATTCCGAGGCCGCACTTTTGCGCGACCTGATGTATTTTTCCGGCAAGCAGGACCCTTTCATGCTGCCGCAACTTGTGGTGGCAAGGCATGGAAACGTCTTCAGCCTGGTTCCCGAGCGCCCTTGCGAAGTACTGCATTTTTTTGCCGCGCGCGTGGTGCAGGAATTCGACCGTTACCGCGCGCCGCTGTCGGAAGCGGAGATCGAGCGCGCCGATCCCGACCGGCTTTCCGCCTCGCAGCTCACCAATCTGCATCGCTGGGGCAGCCCGCATGTGATGGACGAGTTCCGGTTCCAGATGTCGCTGACGGGCGGTGTCGAACCCGCCAGCAGCCAGAGGATCGAGCGCGCCGTGCGCAAGGTTTTCGAACCGCTGCTGACCCGGGCGCTGCAATTCTCCAGTCTCGCGCTTTTCATCGAGGATGAGCCGGGTGCGCCGTTCCGGGTGCATTCGCTGCATCCCATGGGTCGCGTTTCCGCCCGCAAGATCGCCTGAGACAGGTGCTTTCGTAATCGTATACAAAAAAGCATCGGAATGTCGGCAAGATTGATCTCGACATTCCCGACGCGGATGCTACCGTTCGGCATCGCATATCCGAAGTTTGCGCCGTTTACCCACCGCCGGGTCGGTGCGCTTTGGAGATTTGTTTATGTCTCCCCAAATCGGTTTCCGCCGGGGAGAGATGTCTGGGTGGCTGAATGATTTCCGAAAATTACTCCCGCAATCTGGTGGGCTATGGCCGTCACGTTCCCGATCCGAAATGGCCGGGCGGGGCACGCATCGCCGTGCAATTCGTCATCAATTACGAGGAGGGCGGCGAGAGCTGCATTCTCGATAATGACAAGGCGTCGGAATCGCTGCTGTCGGAAATCGTCGGTGCCCAGCCCTGGCCCGGCCAGCGCAACCTGAACATGGAATCAATCTATGAATATGGCTCGCGCGCCGGCTTCTGGCGGCTGTGGCGCATGTTCACAAGTCTTGGCGTCACCACCACTGTTTATGGCGTGACGGCCGCCATGGCCCGTAACCCGGACGCTGTCGCGGCGATGAAAGAAGCGGGCTGGGAAATTGCCAGCCACGGTTATCGCTGGCTGGAATACAAGGATTTCCCGGAAGAGGAAGAACGCAAACATATAACGGAAGCCGTGCGCCTGCATACCGAGCTGACGGGCGAACGTCCCTACGGCATGTATCAGGGCAAGCCATCGGACAATACGCTGCGCCTCGTCATGGAAGAGGGCGGTTTCCTCTATTCGTCCGATTCCTATGCCGACGATCTGCCCTATTGGGTGAAGGGAGCGAAGGACGAGCCCTTCCTGATCATTCCCTACACGCTCGAAACCAACGATATGCGTTTCGCCACGCCGCAGGGGTTCAACTCCGGCGACCAGTTCTTCACCTATCTGAAGGACGCCTTCGACGTGCTTTATCAGGAGGGTATCGAAGGCGCGCCGAAGATGATGAGCGTCGGCCTGCATTGCCGCCTTGTCGGCCGCCCCGGCCGCGCCGCGGCGTTGCGCCGTTTCATCGACTATGTGCTCAGCCACGACAAGGTGTGGATTCCGCAGCGGATCGAGATCGCCCGGCACTGGCATGAACATCATAAGCCGGAGACGCCTTGATGGTGACGCGCGAGGAATTTGTCGCCCGTTTCGGCGGTGTGTTCGAACATTCGCCCTTCATCGCCGAAAGGGCTTACGATGCCGGCTTGGCCGAGGGGGATTTGACGGCGAAGGTGGTTCACGCCGCACTCACCGCGCAGTTCCGCGCCGCTTCCGAGGCCGAGAGGCTTAGCGTGTTGCGGGCGCATCCGGATCTTGCCGGCAAGCTGGCGATTGCGGGTGAACTGACCGCCGACAGCCGCAACGAACAGGCGGGCGCGGGGCTCGATCGGCTGTCGCCGGCGGAACATGCGCGTTTTACCGAGCTGAACGGCGCCTATACCCAGAAATTCGGCTTTCCCTTCATCATCGCGGTCAAGGGGTTGAACAGGCACGATATTCTTTCCGCCTTCGAGACCCGCATCGGCAATGATGCAGCCGACGAATTTTCAACCGCGACGGCGCAGGTGGAAAAGATCGCCTGGCTGCGCCTTTCCGCGATGCTGCCGGAGGGCTGAATTGGCGAGCGATGGCCGTTCTGCTAGGATCGCGCTGTCTGGAGATAAAGATCATGAGACCCTCCGAGGTGCTGGAAAAGAACAGGGAAGCGATCCGCGAGGCGACGAAGCGCTTCAACGCGGCAAACCCGCGCGTGTTCGGTTCCGTCGCCCGTGGCGAGGACAGGCCGGACAGCGATCTCGATATTCTGGTGGATGCGCTGCCGGGTGCCACCTTGTTTGATCTGGGCGGCTTGTTGGAAGAGCTATCGGCCATCATGCGCGGCACAGAAATTCATCTTTTGACGCCAGGAGATTTTCCCGAGCGCGTTCGTGTGAAGGTTCTGCAGGAAGCGAAGCCCGTATGAGCGCCGAGCGACTGCATGTTTATCTTCAGGACATCAGGCAGATTGCTTCGGAGACCATCGACTTCGTTCGATTGAAGACAAAGGACGAATTTCTGGCTGATCTGGTGCGTCAACGGGCGGTGGCGATGAACCTGCTGATTATCGGCGAAACGACGGCGCGGATAATGGAAGAGTTTCCTGCTTTCGTGGCGGATTTTCCGGATATCCCGTGGGTCAAGATGCGCGGCATGCGAAACAGGATCGCGCACGGTTATATGAGCATCAATCTGGAAACCGTGTGGGATACGACACAGACGGCGATACCGGATCTTCTGGACAGACTCTTACTTCTGCAAAACTGGCATGCCCAAGGTGAATGACATTTGACCGATTTTCTCGACATAAAACCCCTTACCAAAGAGACATTCGCATCCTTCGGCGATGTGATCGAAATTACCCCCTCTTCGATGCGCCACATCAATGGCGGCCAGACCGAGCGGCACCATGCGCTTGCCGCGCCCGAGGCGGCGGGCGAGGGTGCGCGTATCATCCTCAATATTTTCCGCGGGCAGCCGCGGGTATTCCCGCATGGCATCGAGATGATGGAGCGGCATCCGCTCGGCAGCCAGAGTTTTTCGCCGCTGTCCGGCAGGCCCTTCCTCGTCGTCGTTGCGGAAGATGAGGGCGGGCGGCCGGCGCGGCCGCAGGTGTTTCTGGCGCGGGGCGATCAGGGCGTGAATTACCGCCGCAATGTCTGGCATTATCCGCTGATGCCATTGCAGGCAGTCTCCGATTTTCTGGTTGCCGACCGCGAAGGGCCGGGCAACAATCTGGAAGAGTATTTTTTCGACGAGCCCTTCATGATCGCGGAGCCCCAGCCATGACCGGTTTGACCACCCATGTTCTCGACGCCGCCCATGGCACGCCGGCGGAGGGACTGACGATCGAGCTTTACCGGCTCTCCGGCGATCGCCGCGAGAAGCTGAAGACGGTGCAGACCAATAGCGACGGCCGCGTCGATGGCGGGCCGCTGCTCTCCGGCGAGAGTTTCAAGGCCGGTGCCTATGAGCTGGTTTTCCATGCCGGCGATTATCTGCGCGGCAAGGGCGTGGCGCTGCCTGAACCGGCCTTTCTCGACATTATCCCGATCCGCTTCGGCATTGCCGATGAGAGCGGGCACTACCATGTGCCGCTTCTGCTTTCGCCCTATAGCTATTCCACCTATCGAGGAAGCTGATTGCCATGATCTTTGCCGCCATTGCCGATATTCATGGAAATTGTGCAGCACTTGAAGCCGTGCTCGAGGATATCGCCAGGCTTGGCATCAAGGACATCGTCAATCTAGGCGATTGTTTCAGCGGGCCGCTGGAGGCGGGTTTCACCGGCGATGTGCTGGTCGGCAACTGGATACCGAGCATTCGCGGCAACCATGACCGGGAGCTGCTCGAGCGCGCGCCGGAGGATATGGGCAGCTGGGAAAGGCCGGCGCATGCCCAGCTCTCCGCCGCGCATCTGGACTGGCTGCAGACACTGCCGTTCAGCATGGTGTTTAAAGACGTCGCCTATTGCTGTCATGGTTCGCCGCAGGGCGATCTCGATTATTGGCTGGAAACGCTGTCGCCGGAAGGGGTGTTGAAACTGCGGCCGCTCGACGAAATCGAGGCGAGGGCCGATGGCATCACCCAGCCGCTG
The DNA here is from genome assembly GCF_044900305.1 of Agrobacterium sp. NPDC089420. NCBI lineage: Bacteria > Pseudomonadati > Pseudomonadota > Alphaproteobacteria > Hyphomicrobiales > Rhizobiaceae > Agrobacterium > Agrobacterium sp. NPDC089420. Next base: position 139,754 of record NZ_JBJDMY010000011.1, read on the forward strand.
ATGTTGTGCGGCCATACCCATATTCCCCGCGCGGTGCAGCTTGCCGATGGCCGGCTGATCGTCAATCCCGGCAGCGTCGGTTGCCCCGGCTGGAAGGACGACACGCCTTTCGACCATCACGTCGAGGTTGGCCATCCGCTTGCCACCTATGCCGTGCTGGAAGAAACCGCACGCGGCTGGCAGGTCTATTTCCGGAACATCCGCTACGACAATCTGGCCATGGCCGAGATGGCGCGGGTCAACGGCATTCCGTATCTGGCGGACGCTCTGGAGAATGGCTGGCTCAAGCGGTAAAACTCACCCTTCGCTGTTCATCACCACGCAGGCGTAAGACTGCGCCTTCAGCTCCTTGCAGGCGGAAACCGCCGAAGACTGGTCTTCGAAGCCGGTGAAGCGGGCGCGGTAGAGCGTCGCCGATCCGCTTTTCACGGCTTCGGTATAGGGGGCGATCCCGCCATAGCTGCCGATGTTGGAGCGGGCGTTGGCGAGCAGCGAGCGGGCGGCAGCTTCGCTGTCGGTCGCGGCAATCTGCACTTCCCAGCGGCTTCTCTGCCCCGTGGGCTGGCCAACGGCGGCAGCGGGTTTCGGAATGGCCGAGACCTGCATCATGTCGGCCATCTGGTCGTTGGCCGTGGCGATCTGCATGGCGACCGGGTCGGAGCGGCGTTCGGCGAACATGGGGAGCGGCACGGCTGCGGGCGGCACATTGAAGGTGCGGCTGACATTGGCGCTGGCGACGAGCTGCTCGGTGTTGCGGCTTCGCGATGCCTGCGGCACGGCCTTGTCGAGAAGGGCTGCCATCTGGGCATCGCGGCTGCGGGCGGTCTTGCCGCCCAGCACCACGCCGACGACGCGGCGGCCATTGTGGTTGATGGCGCTGACGAGGTTGAAACCGGAGGCATTGGTATAACCGGTCTTGATGCCGTCCATGCCCTGATAACGATACATCAGATTGTTGTGGCCACGGATGCGTTTTCCCCGGAAATTGAAGGATTCCATGGCGAAGAGGCCATATTCCTTGGGGAAGTCGCGCTGCAGCGCAAGGCCGAGCTTGGCCATGTCGCGCGCCGTCGTCACCTGCGATTTGCTGGGCAGGCCCGACGCGTTGCGGAACACCGTCTTCGTCATGCCGAGCTGGCGGGCCTTGCGGGTCATCATGTCGGCAAAGCGCGCTTCGGAGCCGCCGAGATGATCGCCCATGCCTTCCGCCATGTCGTTGGCGGATTTGACGATCATGCCATAAACGGCCTCTCGCACGGTGAAGGTCTGTCCCTGGCGTACGTAAAGTTTCGAGGGAATGACGGAGGCGCCGTTCTTGGACATGGTGATCTTCTGGTCCCAGCGAAGCCGGCCGGCGTGCAGCGCCTCGAAGGTCATGTACAGCGTCATCATCTTGGTGAGCGACGCGGGATGGTTCAGCACATCGGCATTGCGGGCGGCCAGGACCTTGCCGGTATTGGCGTCCATGATGAAATGGGCGTAACCGGCCTGGGCAGGCGATGCCTGCAATGAGAGGATCGCGCAAAAGAAGGTGAGTGCGAAGACCCAAGCACCCGCCATTCCCCGTTTGATCGTTCCCGACATGATCCGCCCCTTTTCATTCGATCGCCGCGTTGGGCAAAGTTTTACTGACACTTTCCGGCAACAAAACCGCTAAAACTTTAGAGATCGCTTTCATGCTTAATTAAGTATGAATTTCAACCCGGTGGCCGCCCTCACAATTTTCTTGAAAAGAAACCTACCGTCCGGTATGTTGTGAGGCATGACAAACGCTCATGAACGCAAGAAGCAGCCCGAGATCGTGCGCCGCAATCTTCTGGATTGCGCGGCGAAACTTGCTGCCGATCAGGGTGTTGCGGCACTTTCCATACAGGCCGTGGCCGATGCCGCCGGGGTGACGAAGGGTGGGCTGTTTCATCACTTTGCGTCAAAGCAGGCCTTGCTGGAGGCTGTCATGGCGGACCTTCTTTCGGCGCTGGATGCGGAAATCGATGCGCTCGTGTCACAGGATTGTGAAGCTTACGGATGCTTCACGCGGGCCTATTTGAACGCGGTTTTCGATGATCGAGACCGCGATTCGGGCCGGCAATGGGCGGCGATCTCGGTGTCGATGGTCGGTGAACCGTCGCTGAGGCGCATGTGGACCAGCTGGTTCGAGGGGCGTCTTGCCCGTCATAAAGATACGGATGACGGGGTGGTACTGGAGATGGTGCGGCTTGCGGCGGATGGCATCTGGTTTGCCGATCTTCTGGCCGATGATGGCAGGGCAGGTGGCGACAGGGCGGCTTTGAAGGCCCGGATGATCGCCCAGACGACAAAGGAAACGGAACGATGAACGCGGCACTTTTCACCTATGGGGCGCTTGTCGCGGCCATTATCTGCGAGGTCATCGCGACCTCATTCCTGCAGCAGTCGCAGCAATTCACAAGGTGGCTGCCGACGGTGCTGATGGCGGTATTTTACGGCGCGGCCTTTTACCTTCTGTCGTTCACGCTGCGCGTCATCCCTGTCGGCGTTGCCTATGCGATCTGGAGCGGGTTCGGCATCGTGCTGATTTCCGGCATCGGTTATTTCGTGTTTCGCCAGACGCTGGATCTCGCCGCCATTGTCGGTCTCGGTTTCATCATTACCGGCGTGGTGATCGTGAATGTGTTTTCGAAGACGGTGGGGCACTAGGTTCTCCCCCCCTCATTCCTGTGCCTGTCACAGGAATCCAGCCAGCCCAAGTCCTTGGGCTAAAAAAACTCTTCCCGTTGCGCGGACGCGCGTCGGCTGGATCCCTGTGACAAGCACAGGGATGAGGGAGGCAGCGTATGGCGGGACTTTCTGACACGCCGGCTTAAGGCATGGCCTCTTCTACCGCCTTGTCCAACATCACGCCAGAATGCTGCGATCCACATCCGTGATCAGCCTTTTGCCGCAAAGCGCCATGCTGACATCCATCTCCTTGCGGATGATCTCCAGCGCCGTCGTCACGCCCTGCTTGCCATCGGCACCGAGGCCGTAGAGGAAGGGTCGGCCGATATAGGTGCCCTTGGCGCCAAGCGCCACGGCCTTCAGCACATCCTGGCCGGAGCGGATGCCGCCATCCATATGCACCTCGACCCTGTCGCCGACGGTATCGACGATCTTCGGCAGCATGGCGATGGAGGAATGGGCGCCATCGAGCTGACGGCCGCCATGGTTGGAGACGATGATGGCGTCGGCGCCGGTATCGAGCGAGGCGCGGGCATCTTCCTCGTCCAGAATGCCCTTGAGGATCAGCTTGCCGCCCCAGCGCTGCTTGATCCATTCGACATCCTTCCAGGACAGGCGTGGATCGAACTGCTCCGCCGTCCAGGAGGAGAGCGACGACAGGTCGGAGACATTCTTGGCGTGGCCGACAATGTTGCCGAAGCTGCGGCGTTTGGTGCGCGCCATGTCCATGCACCATTTTGGCCGGGTCGCCATCTGCCAGATGTGTTTCGGGGTGAATTTCGGCGGTGCCGACAGGCCGTTGCGCAGATCCTTGTGGCGCTGGCCGAGGATTTGCAGGTCGAGCGTCAGCACCAGCGCCGAGCATCCGGCGGCCTTGGCGCGGTCGATCAGATTATTGACGAAATCCCGGTCCTTCATCACGTAGAGCTGAAACCAGAAGGGTTTCGAGGTGACGGAAGCGACATCCTCGATGGAGCAGATGCTCATGGTGGAGAGCGTGAAGGGCACGCCGAATTCCTCGGCTGCTTTTGCCGCCAGCATTTCGCCATCGGCGTGCTGCATGCCGGTGAGCCCGGTGGGGGAGAGCGCGACCGGCATCGAAACCTTCTCGCCGACCATTTCGGTGGCCAGCGACCGGTCGGTCATATCCACCAGCACGCGCTGGCGCAGCTTTATCTTGGCAAAATCGTCCTCATTGGCGCGGTAGGTGCTTTCCGTCCAGGCGCCGCTATCGGCATAGTCGAAAAACATTTTTGGCACACGGCGCTGCGCCCGGTTTTTCAGGTCCGCTATGGTCAGGATTTTGCCCATGGATAAAGCCTTCACATTTGAATGATGGCTTCACATAACATGAATGTGACGGCTGCGACATCAAAATCGGCGCGGTTTCATCACCAGAATGCCCGCAGAAACAGTTCCGCACCGAGAACAAGCAGGCAGATGAGGAACCAGCGCCGGAATGTCGCGGGGCTGACGACATAACGGATTTTCTGGCCAAGCCACATGCCGGCAAGTGCCGGCAGGACGGCGAGAGCGGAAAGCGACAGATGCTCGATGTGAAAGGCGTTCTGGGAGGCAAGGCCGGCGGCGAGCGCGACGGTGGAGACGGTAAAGGACAGGCCGAGCGCCTGCACGAGATCATCCCGGCTGAAACCGAGCGACTGGATATAGGGCACGGCAGGCACGACAAAAATGCCGGTGCCGCCGGTCAGCAGGCCGGTCGCCAACCCCATGGCCGGGGAGAGTTTTGATTCCAGCCGTGCCGGTACCGCAAGCGGTCTGGCGAAAAGACTATAGGCGGCGTAAGCCGCAAGGCACAGGCCAAGCGCCGAGGTGGTCCACACGCCGCTGCCCGATGTCATCAGCCGGATGCCGACGAGGGTGCCGATGGCAATGGCGATCATCATCGGCCACAGCCGCTGCACAACGGCCCGGAAGTCAGGCCCGGCCAGCAATTGCCAGATATTGGTGATGAAGGAGGGCAGGATGAGCAGGCCGGCGGCGACGACAGGCGGCATGAACAGGCCGAGCACGCCCATGGCAACCGTCGGCAGTCCCATGCCGGTCACGCCCTTGACGATGCCGGCGACGATGAAGGTCGCGAGGACCATGAGCATGGTGGTTGTGTCTAGATCCGGCATGGGCACTCCAGAGGTCATTCGCGTTTCGGCCGGGAGGGCGTCGGGCGATCGTATCAAGCCCGGTGTTGCGATCGGGTTTCTTTTCCCCGGCGGGAAGAAGAAAGACGCGGCAACCGCTCGATCCGATATGTGACTATGTAAGTGAGTCGACAGCTCAATGTTTCGGCCCCAGCCGAACTATGCCAGCGCGCTCTTCATTGCCCTGCCAGCCACATAGGTTTCCGCCACCGTGCGGTCGTCGCCCATCGTCAGCATCAAAAACAGCTCTTCCGTCAGGCTGTTCACCACTTCCATCTTCAGCGCCATGGCGGGTGTCGAGGAAGCGTTCAGCACGGTGATGTCGGCATCGGTGCCGGCATCCAGCGTGCCGATGCGGTCGACCATGGACAGCGCCTCGGCGTTGCCGCGCGTCATCAGATACCAGCTTTCCAGCGGGTTGAGGCGTTCGCCGAGCAATTGCTGGATCTTGTAGGCCTCGTCCATGGTGCGCAGCATGGAATAGCTCGATCCGCCGCCGATGTCGGTCGCAACCGCGATGCGCACCGGCTTTTCGCGCCGTTGCAGCTTTTTCATCGGGAACAGGCCGGAGCCGATGAAGAGGTTCGAGGTGGGGCAATGCACCGCCACCGCGCCGGTTTCCGAGAGCACGTCCGCCTCGCGCTCGGAGAGGTGGATGGCGTGGCCGAGCAGGGTCTTGTTGCCCATCAGGCCGTAACGCACATAGATGTCGGTATAGTCGGTCGCCTCGGGGTAAAGCTCGCAGGTATATTTGATCTCGTCCAGATTTTCGGACAGATGCGTCTGGATGAAGAGATCGGGGAATTCCTGCGCCAGGGCCTGGGCGGCTTCCATCTGCTTCGGGGTGGAGGTGATGGCGAAGCGCGGGGTGATGGCGACGTGGTTGCGGCCCTTGCCGTGCCAGTCGGCAATCACCTGGCGCGTCTCGTCATAGGAGGTTTCCGGCGTGTCCAGCAGGCCCTGCGGGGCGTTGCGGTCCATCATCACCTTGCCGCCCACCATCAGCATGTTGCGCTTCATTGCCTCAGTGAAAAAGGCGTCGGCGGAGGTCTTGTGCACGGAGCAATAGGCGGCGGCCGTGGTCGTGCCGTGGCGCAGCAGCTCGTCGTAAAAATGCGTGGCGATGCGCTGAGCATGCGCGCTTTCGACGAAACGGCATTCTTCCGGGAAGGTATAGGTGTTCAGCCATTCCAGAAGGTTGGCGGCATAGGAGCCGATGACCTGCATCTGCGGGAAATGCAGGTGCATGTCGATGAGGCCCGGCACGATGAGATACGGCCGGTGATCCTTTTCCTCGACGTCTTCGGGGGCTTGCTTGCGGATATCGGCGTAGTCGCCGATGGCGGCGATCCTGCCGTTTTCGATCAGCAGGCCACCGTCTTCGATATAGAGATAGCTTTGCGTATCGTCGATTGCGAGCGGCGCGCGGCGGAAGCTCAGCAGGCGGCCACGCAGCAGAACCATGCTCATTCAGTCTTTCCTTCGGCTTTTCCAGGCCCGGAGACCGCGCTTTCATACCAGGCGGTCAGCAGCTTGCGCTCATCCGGGGTGATGGCGGTGATGTTGCCGGGAGGCATGGCATGGCTGCGGCCGGCTTGCAAATAGATTTCACGCGCATGGGCGGCGATCTGCTCGTCGGTTTCGAGCTTCACCGATTTCGGCGTGAAGGGCACGCCTTCCCAGACAGGCTCGGCCGCATGGCACATGGAACAGCGACCCTGAACCACATCGCGCGCCTTGGCGAAATGGGCGTCGCTGACGAATTGCTGCTGCATCGGCGAAAGCGTCGCCGCTTTCTGCTCCTCCTCGCCGGTCAGTACCTTCGGCACGGTTGAAAGCCACATGATGACGATGAAGATCAGCGCGGTGAGAAGCCATGTCCATGTCGGTTTGCCCTTGCGGGCATGGGTGGTGTTGAACCAGTGGCGGATGGTGACACCCATCAGGAAGACCAATGCTGCGATGATCCAGTTAAACTGCGTGGCGAAGGCCAGTGGGTAGTGGTTCGACAGCATGAAGAAGATGACGGGCAGCGTCAGGTAGTTGTTGTGCAGCGAACGCTGCTTGGCGATGCGGCCATATTTCGGGTCCGGCGTGCGCCCGGCAATGAGATCGGCGACGACGATCTTCTGGTTGGGGATAATGATGAAGAACACGTTCGCCGACATGATGGTGGCGGTAAACGCACCGAGATGCAGGAAGGCGGCGCGGCCGGTGAAGACCTGCGTATAACCCCATGCCATCGCCACCAGCGCGACGTAAAGCACGATCATCAGGCCCCACGTGTTGTTGCCGAGCGGCGATTTGCAGAGGAAATCGTAAAACAGCCAGCCGATGGCAAGCGAGGCCAGCGACAGACAGATGGCCTGGAACTGGGTGAGCGCCAGCACGGAATGATCGATGAGGAAGAGATCGGCGCCGCCATAATAAACGATGCAGAGCATGGCGAAGCCGGAAAGCCAGGTGACATAGCTTTCCCATTTGAACCATGTCAGGTGCTCGGGCATCTGGGCAGGCGCGACCAGATATTTCTGGATGTGGTAAAAACCGCCGCCATGCACCTGCCATTCCTCGCCATAGGCCCCCGGTGGCAGATGCGGCCGTTTGACCAGCCCGAGATCGAGCGCAATGAAATAGAAGGACGAGCCGATCCAGGCAATGGCGGTGATGACGTGGAGCCAGCGGACGGCAAAGGCCATCCATTCCCACGCAATGGCATATTCGTACATGCGGTTCCCCTGATCCTTGTGCAGCGCACCTTGCGAGAAATTTGACCGTTAGGAAAGGGAAAAGCGGAAGTCCGGCGGCGATTGTTCACAATCCGACGCATTTATGTTCGCAATCTCGCCGAAGACAGGTCGCGTGCGGCCGCGAGCCCGGCAAAGTTGCAACAAGGGCTTCCTGTCGCATCGTTTGTGCTTAGCTGGCTAATGCGACTCAGCTATTATCTTCCGTGCAGCCTGCCGATATGCTGAAATATTGGGCTGCGGAGCTCTGGAGCGCCTGTCGCCCGAAAGGACGCAGCAAAGAACGCTCCAACCTTTCATGCGGCGCATCGTTTCCGGCAAAAATCGCTCGCGATTCCGGGCCTGTGCGCGGGGCTTCCATGACATGTTTCGCTGGCGGTTGTTCCGAAAGCGGGTGCTGCGAACCCTGGGGCGGGGGCAGATTAGGGGGCAGGTGTCGCAGTTCCCGGTGCCGTTGTGTCCGGGTGCGTGTTGATGTGTGAAATTTGAATAAAGGGACGCAATGATCTTTCGGCAACCGCCGTTGTTTCAACGGAGACCATGCCGATGCGCCTTGTTCTGACGGTTCTCTTCCTGTTTTTGGCGTTTACCGCCACCGCGTTCGCCCATGAATCCCACAAGGGATTTAAATATGAAAGCTATTGCTGCAATGGCGACGCCGAGACCGGCGACTGCCAGATGATCCCCACGCGCAGCGTTCGTGTCACGCCGCTGGGTTACGAGGTCTCGCTTGCCCCCGGCGATCACCGCATGGTCACGCGTCGGCACGTTTTCAGCTGGTCACAGCGCGAGGCAAGACGGTCAGAGGACGGAGAATATCATCTCTGTCTGTTTCCTGACGAGGATACGCCACGCTGCTTTTATGCACCGGATATGGGGTATTGAGGCTTCAAGATCATTATATTTCGGAAAACTCGTTCAGAAGCCATTCGCGGAATGCTCTTATTCGCGGAACATTCCGTCGGGTTTCCGCATAAACGAACCAATAGTCGCGGCCATCATTGCTCAAAAGCTTGAAGGGCTGCAGCAGACGGCCGGCGGCAATGTCTTCGGCATAATGTTCCGGATTGACGACGGCGACGCCGAGACCGGCCATGGCGGCGCGCGCATCCAGCGTCTGGACGCCGAAATCATTCGCGACCCGCGTTTCCAGATCGGGGTTGAGAACGCCGGCATCGCGAAACCACAATTTCCACCAGGGATCGGTGGGGCTGATGATCGGCAGCTTCAGCAGGTCGGTGGGCTGGCCAATGCCGCCGATGCTTTCCGCCAGCGCCGGGCTGAGTACCGGCGTGAAATCCAGCCGCATGATGCGATGTGCTTTCAGGCGCGGCCAGTCGCCCTTGCCCCAGCGGATGGCGACGTCGGCCTTTTCCCGGTCGAAATCGACGACGCTGCCGGAGGTTATGAGCCTCACGGCGATGGCGGGATGCCGCAGGTGAAAGGCGCCGATACGCGGCGTCAGCCATTGCAGGGCGAAGGTGGGAGTGGAGTGGACGATCAGAACGTCGCTTGATCCGTTGCGCGCCTCTTCCATCGCAATCTCGAGTGTTTTGAAGGCCTGCGCCGCCTTTTCGGCCAGGCGCTCTCCTGTTTCCGTCAATGCCACCTGCCGGGCTTTGCGCAAGAAAAGCGGCTCGCCGATATTCTCTTCCAGAAGCTTCACTTGATAGCTCACCGCCGTCTGCGTCATGCCGAGCTCTTCGCCGGCCTTGGTGAAACTCAAGGATCTGGCGGCGGCTTCGAATACGCGCAGGGCATTCAAAGGGAACTGGCGGGACATTTTCATGGATAAGTTCTCTTTATGCATTCCACCAAAGGTTTCATTGGTTTTCACCTGAAAACAAGAGCATTTTTTGTCTCGTTCATCAATTGAACTTCTGAACCGGAAAATAGAATGGAGACGATTATGCGCAGAGCACTCTCACGCGCGTGGTCCCGCCTGCGCGCGGGTCTGCGGCTTATGGAACGGTTTGCCTTTGCCAGCCTGCAGCCCGACGATCTGGCCGAAGAGAGCCTGACGGACGGGTTGAAGCGTGATATCGGGCTTATGGACGGGCGTGCTGACTATGGGGAAAGGGCAAGGCTGCGGCGGCCGAAAATGCCTGAAGCAACTCGGCTGCTACAAGGGCCGCTATGATTGCCGGACGTTTGTCCCGCACGCCGGCGCCGCCGATCGGCAGAGTGAGTCGTGTCAGGCGGGACGGGGGTTCTCCCTGCCCCGCCAGCCAATGCGCGAAGGTGGCGCGTTTGGTCTTCGAACCGATCATGCCGACATAGGCGAGGTCATCGCGGGCAAGTGCTTCCTTCGCAATCAGGAAATCGAGCGCGTGATCGTGGGTGACGATGATCGCCGCCCCGTTTGTCGGGATTTTCTGAACGAGCGCTTCCGGCATGGGGGTCAGTATGGACGCCGCCGCCGACGGAAGGTCGCGCAGCTCGCTTTCACGGGTTTCCACGATTGTCAGGGTCAAAGGCAGGAGAGACAGGGCCTCGGCCAGTGCCTTGCCGACGTGGCCCGCCCCGAAAATGAAGACGGCCGGCTGTTGCTCGGTTTCGCCTTTCAGCCGCGCCTCCAGCGCTGCCGCGATTTCCGCCGTTATCAGCCGGAACCGGATGAGGGTGCGCCCGCCGCAGCACTGGCCGATTTCCGGGCCGAGCGGAATATCCATGCGGTCCTCGGTGGCGCCGGTTCGCAGCATGGCGCGGGCGTGGTCTATCGCCATATATTCGAACTGGCCGCCGCCGATGGTTTGCCACAGGGCTTCCCGCGAGACCAGCATGAAAGTGCCGGCCTCGCGGGGCGACGAGCCTTTCACGGCCTCGATTTCCACGAGGATTGCGGGGGCAGGGCGGGCGAGAAACGTGGATAAGGAGGTGTCAGGCATTGGCGCTGGCCCCCTCACACCTTCTTCAGCCGTTCCACCGCCATCAGAACCCGCTCCGGCGTTGCCGGCGCGTCGAGGCGCGGGCAGACCTTGTAATCGGCGATGGAGGCGACGGCCATGGAAAGCGCTTCGAGAACCGAGATCGCCAGCATGAAGGGCGGTTCGCCCACGGCCTTGGAGCGGCCGATGGTGGGTTCGGCATTTTCCGCCCATTCCGCCAGCCTGACGTTAAAGCTCTTCGGCCGGTCGGAGGCGAGCGGGATCTTGTAGGTGGAGGGCGCGTGGGTGCGCAGCCGCCCCTTGCCGTCCCACCACAATTCCTCCGTGGTCAGCCAGCCCATGCCCTGCACGAAGGCGCCCTCGATCTGGCCGATATCGATGGCCGGGTTCAGCGACTTGCCGACATCGTGGAGGATGTCGGTGCGCTCCATCAGATATTCGCCGGTCAGCGTATCGATCGATACTTCCGAGCAGGCCGCGCCATAGGCAAAATAATAAAACGGCGTGCCGCGGCCGGCGGCGCGGTCCCAGTGGATTTTCGGCGTCTTGTAAAAACCGGCGGCGGAAAGCTGCACGCGGGCGAAATAGGCCTTTTTGATGAAATCGTTGAAGGCGATTTCCTCAAGCCCGATGCGCACCCGGTTCGGCAGGAAAACGACCTCCTCTTCCGGCACCTTCCAGTTCTCGGCGGCGAATTTGATCAGCCGCTCACGGATCTGGCGGGCGGCGTCATAGGCCGCCATGCCATTGAGGTCCGTACCGGAGGAGGCGGCGGTGGCGGAGGTATTCGGCACCTTGCCCGTGGTGGTGGCGGTGATCTTCACCCGGCCGATATCCACCTGGAAGGCATCGGCCACCACCTGCGCCACCTTGGTGTAAAGGCCCTGGCCCATTTCTGTGCCGCCATGGTTCAGATGGATGGAGCCGTCATTGTAGATATGCACCAGCGCGCCGGCCTGGTTGAAGGCGGTCATGGTGAAGGAGATGCCGAATTTAACAGGAGTGAGCGCAATGCCCTTGCGGATGACCTGGCTCGTCTTGTTGAACTCGATGATCGCCTCTCGCCGCGCGCGGTAGTCGCTGGAAGTCTCCAGCTCCTCGACAATGCGGGCGATGATATTGTCCTCGACCTCCTGATGATAGGGCGTCGTGGTGCGGCCGGAGCCGGTCTCGCCATAAAAATTCAGCTTGCGGATATCAAGCGGGTCTTTGCCGACGGCATAGGCGATTTCCTCGATGAAACGTTCCGCCCCCAGCATGCCCTGCGGGCCGCCGAAGCCGCGAAAGGCGGTGTTGGAGACCGTGTGGGTTTTCAGCGGCCGCGAGGTGAGGTGGACATGCGGGTAGAAATAGCTGGAATCGGCATGGAACAGCGCGCGGTCCGTTACCGGGCCGGACAGGTCGGAGGAAAAACCGCAGCGTGCGGCATAGGTGGCGTCGACGGCGTGGATGCGGCCTTCCTCATCGAAGCCCAGTTCGTAATCGACGCGGAAATCATGGCGTTTGCCGGTTGCCGTCATGTCCTCGTCGCGGTCGGGGCGGATTTTCACGGCCCGGTTCAGCTTCTTGGCGGCGATGGCGCAAAGGGCGGCGAACTGGTTGCCCTGGGTTTCCTTGCCGCCGAAACCGCCGCCCATGCGACGCACCTGCACCGTGACGGCGTTGGACGGCACCTGCAGGATGTGGCTGACGATATGCTGGATTTCGCTCGGATGCTGGGTGGAGCTCCACAGCGTCACCTCGTCATCCTCGCCCGGCACGGCCATGGCGATATGGCTTTCGAGATAAAAATGCTCCTGGCCGCCGATCCGCATCGTGCCGGTGAGACGGCGGGATGCGACATCCATTTCGATCTTCGCATCGCCGCGTTTCAGCGTCATCGGATCGATGACGAGCGCGCCGCCATTTTCGATTGCCGTGTCGATATCGGTGAAATGCGGCAGGTCCTTATAGGTGATCTTCGCCTTGCGGGCCGCCTTTCTGGCGATATCGCGGGTTTCGGCAAAAACCGCGAAGATCGGCTGGCCGTGGAATTCGACCTTGGTTTCGGCCAGCAGCGGCTCGTCGTGACGGCCGCCGGAAGAAATGTCGTTTTCGCCGGGCATGTCCTTGCCGGTCATCACCCACAGCACGCCGGGCGTTGCTTCGACCTCGGACAGGTCCATCGAGACGATTTCGGCGTGCGCCCGGTCGGCAAGGCCGAGCGCGCCGTGGACGAGGCCGGCGGGTTCGGGAATGTCATCGATATATTCGGCGCTGCCGGTTACGTGCTTGTGGGCGGAATCGTGCCGGAGCGAGGCGTGCATCGGGCCGTCGATTGCGGTCTTGGTCTTGTCGAAGCTTGTGGTGTCCATGGTTCAAGCTCCTTCTTGGTGAATGATGGCATGGGGCAGTGACAATGCCCCCTCATTCCTGTGCTTGTCACAGGAATCCAGCCGACGCGCGTCTGCGCGGCGAGAGAGTCCTTCCAGCCCAAGGACTTGGGCTGGCTGGATTCCTGTGACAAGCACAGGAATGAGGGAGGGTGCGGTTGTCGCCATCGCCATGATCACGCCTCCTCCAGCGAGAAACGGTTGAGTTCCTGCTTCTCCCCGGAAGTCTCAAGGAAGAACCGCGTCAGCAGGTTCTTGGCTGTCAGTTGCCGGTATTCGGCGGTGGCGCGCCAGTCTGTCAGCGGAGCAAAATCCTCATCCAGCGCGTCGCGCGCTGCATTGATTGTTTCCTGCGACCATGAGGTGCCGAGCAGGGCTGCCTCCAGATGTGCAGCCCGTTTCGGCGTACCCGCCATGCCGCCGAAGGCGATGCGAATATCGTCGACGGCTCCTTCGGCGTCCAGCGTCAGATTGAAGGCGGCGCAGAGCGCGGAAATATCCTCGTCGCGGCGCTTGGAAATCTTGTAGACGGCGTAACGGCTTTCCGGCGTCTGGAACGGAATGAAGAGCTTTTCGACGAACTCGCCGCTCAGCCGGTCCTGTTTGCCGTAGTCGATGAAATAGTTTTCCAGCGGCAGGCTGCGATTGCCGGAAGACGAGCGCAGGGTGAGCGTCGCGCCAAGCGCGATCAGCGCCGGCGGCGTGTCGCCGATGGGCGAGCCGTTGGCGATATTGCCGCCGATGGTGCCCATGTTGCGCACCTGCTCGCCGCCGAGACGGTCAAACAACCGGGCAAGCGGCGGGAAGTACTCCGCGATGGTCTTGAAGGCCTGGCTGTAGGTGACGCCGGCGCCCAGCGTGATGCCGTCTTCACCCACGGTGATGGTTTGCAGATCACCGAGATTGTTGATGAAGATGACGGGGTTCAGCGCCCGCATCTGCTTTGTCACCCACAGGCCGACATCGGTGGAGCCGGCGACGATGGTGGCCTTCGGTTCAGCGGCGTAAATCTCGGTCAAATCCGACAGCGTCGCCGGAATGATGGTGCGATCCTCACCTCTGACGACGGTGATCGTCTCGTTTTCGCGGATCGCCCACAGCCTTGCCATGATGTCGGTGCGGTCCCGTTGCAGTGGGTCGAACAGCGCGCTCGGGCGGGCGGCGGCGATTTTCTCGGCGGCCTTCACGATCGGCTCATAGCCCGTGCATCGACAGAGATTGCCTTGCAGCGCCTTTTCGATATCGGAGCGGCCGGGTTTTTCGCTGGAAAGCCAGAGACCGTAAAGCGACATGATGAAGCCCGGCGTACAGAAGCCGCATTGCGACCCGTGAAAGTCCACCATGGCCTGCTGCACGGGGTGAAGCGTACCGTCGCGGGCGGCCAGATGCTCCACCGTCACGATATGGGTGCCGTGCAGCGAGCCTAAAAAACGGATGCAGGCATTCACGCTTTCGTACCGCAGCGAACCATCAAGCAGCCGCCCGACCAGCACGGTGCAGGCGCCGCAGTCGCCTTCGGCGCAGCCTTCCTTGGTCCCGGTCAACCGCTTGCCGATGCGGAGGTAATCGAGAAGCGTGTCTGTCGGTCCGAAATCCTTCAGCGAAACGGTTTCGCTGTTGAGGATGAAGCTGATCGCGTCTTTCATGCAATGCCTTGCTTTTTGCCCGGCTGTCGGGCCGGTTTCTTGTCATTGGCTAGATGACGTCCAGTTTAAACGAAATTGCCGGACGTGCTCTATCTCTTTGTTTGCGCGCATTATCCGGACGTAAAGCCGCGACGCGCCTTTACTGGAAATGCTTCATGCACATCTATGCACGCCCGCACGCGCATATCGATTTCCGTTTTGGCAATTCATTGTTTCCATAACGGAAAGAAAATCCGGCAATTATTGCGCCGTCCAGCCGCCATCCACGGAAATATGCGTGCCGGTGATGTTGCTGGCCGCGTCGCTTGCCAGAAACAGCGCGGTGGCGGCCACGTCGTCGACGGTGACGAATTGCTTGGTGGCCTGCAGTTCCAGCATTACGTCGTTCTTCACCGCCTCTTCGCTGATGCCGCGCACCTTGGCCATTTCCGGTATCTGCTTTTCGACCAGCGGGGTCAGCACGTAACCGGGACAGATGGCGTTGACGGTAACCCCGGTCTGCGCCAGTTCGAGCGCCGCCGTCTTCGTCAGCCCCATGATACCGTGTTTGGCCGCCACATAGGCCGATTTGAACGGCGAGGCGACGAGGCCGTGGGCCGAGGAAATGTTGATGATGCGGCCTTTGCCGGCCTTCTTCATCAGCGGTATCGCGGCACGCATGGTATGGAAGGAACTGGTCAGATTGATGGCGATGATCCAGTCCCATTTTTCCGTCGGGAACTCCTCGATCGGCGCAATATGCTGGATGCCGGCATTGTTGATGAGCACATCCACCGAGCCGAGCTTTTCGTGGGAGGTGTGGATGAGGTCGGCGATCTCGTCCGGTTTCGTCATATCCGCCGGGTGGTAAAGCACGCGTCCGCCGCTTTCGGCTTCCAGCAGAAGACGGAGCTTTTCAATCTCGTCCTCGTCGCCGAAACCGTTCAGCACGATATTGGCGCCGTCCCTCGCAAAACGCTGGGCGATGGCAAGGCCGATACCGCTTGTGGAGCCTGTCACGATAACTGTCCGATGCATGCTTTCCCCTTTTTGCATTACTTCGCACATGTTTAAGCAGCCTATGCCCAAAGGGGGCGGGCTGGCAATCGCCATTTCGGGGGTCGTTTCGGGGACGGCTGGCGCAATGGCGAATCCGGCTGCGCCCATCCAATTTTTCGAAGCCAAGCATCCAGATTTTGCGCCAGATTTTGCGTTTGCCTGAAGCGCCGTCCCTCCCTATCTCTCAGGCAAGCAAACAGAGGTATCGTTCATGGAACTCGGTCTTTACACTTTCGCGGATGTCAATCCCAATCCCGCAGATGGCCGCGGGCCGGAAGGCGCGCGCCGGCTGCGGGAACTCATCGAGGAAATCGAACTCGCAGATCAGGTCGGGCTCGATGTGTTCGGGCTGGGGGAACATCACCGCCCGGATTACGTCGTTTCCTCGCCCTCCACCGTGCTTGCGGCGGCGGCGGTGAAGACGAAGAACATTCGTCTGACGAGCGCCGTGTCGGTTTTGAGTTCGGACGATCCGGTGCGGGTGTTCCAGCAGTTCTCAACCGTCGATCTCCTGTCGAACGGTCGCGCAGAGATCATGGCCGGGCGTGGTTCCTTCATCGAATCCTACCCGCTGTTCGGTTACGATCTCGAAGATTACGACGTGCTGTTTGCCGAAAAGCTCGATCTGCTTCTGGCGCTGCGCGAGCAGGAAATCGTCACCTGGTCCGGCACCAAACATCCGGCCATCAACGGGCGCGGCGTCTATCCGCGTCCGCTGCAGGAGCGTCTGCCGGTGTGGATCGCGGTCGGCGGCACGCCGCAATCGGTGGCGCGGGCCGGGGCCATGGGGCTGCCGGTGGCGCTTGCCATCATCGGCGGCGAATATCGCCGTTTTGCGCCGCTGTTCGATCTCTATCATGAAGCCGCGCGCCGGGCGGGGCAGGAAAAGACGAAGTTGCGCACCAGCATCAACGTGCACGGCTTCATTGCCGACACCACCGACAAGGCGGCGGACCAGTTTTATGGCCCGCAGGCGGAGGTAATGAACCGCATCGGCCGCGAGCGTGGCTGGGGACCGACGAACCGCGCGCATTTCGATGCGGCGCGCGGGCCGGAGGGCAATCTTTTCCTTGGCGAGCCGGAGCTGGTGGCGGAAAAGATCATCAAGGCGCATGGCGTGTTCAGGAATGATCGGTTCCTGCTGCAGATGGCCATCGGCCTGATGCCGCACGATCAGATCATGCGCGGCATCGAGCTTTATGGTACGAAAGTCGCCCCGATCGTCAGAAAAGAATTGACGGGGAGCGCCGATCCGGTGAAAGCCACGGCCTGAAGATTGCCAAGGCGGGCGCTTTCAGACCCGCCATATAGAACGACGGACAGAGACATGGTCATTTCCACCGAAGAAGAACTGGTTCTGCTGAAGGACATCGGCCGCCTGTGCGCCGTCGCGATGCAGACCATGGCGGACGCGCTGGAACCCGGCATCACCACGGCCGAGCTGGATGCGATCGGCCGCAAGGTGCTGGAGGATAACGGCGCGCAGTCGGCGCCGGAATTCTGCTACAAGTTTCCCGGCGCGACCTGCATCAGCGTCAACGAGGAAGTGGCCCACGGCATTCCGGGGCCGCGTATCATCAAGGCGGGCGATCTCGTCAATATCGACGTTTCGGCGGTGAAGAACGGCTTTTTCGGCGATACTGGTGCGTCTTTCGCCGTGCCGCCGGTGAAGAAGGATATCGAACGCCTGTGCCGCGATGGCAAACGCGCCATGTGGACGGGCCTGCAGCAGGTGAAAACCGGCCGGCCCTTCGCCGATATCGGCAACGCCATCGGCGCCTTTGCGAAAAAGAACCGCTACACGCTGATCACCAATCTGGCGAGCCACGGCATCGGCCGCTCGCTGCATGAGGAGCCGAAGGAACTGGCGACCTGGCCGGACAAGGACGAGCGCCGCATCATGCAGGAAGGCATGGTGTTCACCGTCGAGCCGTTCCTGTCGACGGGCGCCTATTGGGCCGAGGATGGCGATGACGATCCGTGGACGCTCTATAGCGATCCGAGCGCGCCGACCGTGCAATATGAGCACACGGTTGTGGCGACGAAGAACGGGCCGCTGGTGCTGACGCTTGCGGAGTGAGGGTTAGGACTGTTGAGGTCCGGCGCCCAGGCTAATGGCTCCCGTGTGGCAGTGGGGATGCTGTATTCAAAACGTTTCCATCTCCTCATCCCTGTTCCGGGGAACAGGAAAGAGGGTGAACAGGGCGTGGGCAGACGACACGGGCGTTCCGCCCGGCACCGATAAAGACGGCTTATGACGCCGATCAAAATAACTCGCTTGTCGCTTATCCGCCCGGTTGCGATAAGCCATGCATGACCACCGACAAGCCACTTTCCGCCAGACATCTGACCGCGCTCGGTTTCGCAGGCGCCGTCATGATGGCCTCAGCCATGGGTTTCGGCCGCTTTTCCTTCACTCCCATCCTGCCCGGCATGATGGCGGATGTGCCGCTCTCGGCGGGCGATGCGGGCATCGTGGCGGCGGGCAATTTCGCCGGTTATCTGGCGGGTGCGGTGCTGTCGGCCTATTCCTGGGGTTCTGGACGGGAGCGGCTGGTAGCACTTTGTGGGCTGTTTTCCACCGCTGCGCTGCTGCTGGCCATGGCCGCTTTCAATTCCGTGACGGCCTTCACCGTCATCCGGTTTCTCGCCGGCGTCGCCAGCGCGCTGACCATGATCTTCACCTCGCAGATCGTCATCGGCCATGCCATGAAAGCGGGCAGGGACGCGGTTCAGGCGCTGCATTATGGCGGTGTGGGTGCCGGCATCGCCATTTCCTCGCTTACGGTTTATCTGATCGGCGTCGTTTTTGACGGCGGCGGCGCCTCCTGGCGGGAGGAGTGGATCGCCGGGGCCGTCTTTTCCTTCCTGACATTGCTGGTCGTCTGGCGGGTGCTGCCGGCAGGTCCGCCGCGGCATGCATCGTCGGTAGCGGAGCCGCCGCTCGCATGGACGCGGCCGCTCGTCCTGACCACGCTCGCCTATGGGCTTTTCGGTTTCGGTTATGTCATCACCGCCACCTTCATCGTGGCGATTGCCCGCATGGCAGCCGCCGGCGCTTTCGTGGAATTTCTGGCCTGGTTCGTCACCGGCTGTGCCGCCGCCGTTTCTCTGTTCCTGTGGAAACCGGTGTTGACGTCGCAGGGGCTGAAACGCGCCTTCGTCATCGTTCTTGCCGTTGAAGCCATCGGCGTCTTCGCCTCCGTGATGCTGCCGCCGGTGCCGGGCGTGCTGGCGGGGGGCCTGCTTCTCGGGCTGACCTTCATGGTCATCACCGCCTATGGCCTGCAGCTCGGCCGGGAATTTGCCGGGCCAAGCCCGCGCCGCGCCTTCGCGCTGATGACGGCCGCCTTTGGAACCGGCCAGATCGCCGGGCCGCTGGCAGCCGGATGGATCGCCGAGGCGACGGGAAGTTTCACCGCGCCCAGCATTCTCGCATCGGCCGTGCTCGTCGCCAGTATTCTGCTGATGCTGCCGGTGCTCGCCACGGAGCGGCGGCGCTAGGCCGCCGGCGGTCTTTTCCAGCCCTTCATCGGCTGCGCCATCGCGGCCCGTTTCGCCAACTTCGCCTTACATCTTGTTAAGGTCAGCGCTTCGCCGTTGCTGTGCACAAATTTCTGCCCTAGGTTCGGGCCAATAAGTGCTTCGCCAATAATGGCTGATTTCAAACGCGCGTGAGTTCGAAACGTGTTTCATTCCTTCTTTCCCAAACCAAAAGCCTTCTTCATCTCCGCCATCGTCTGGGCTTTTTTCGCCATTCTTGCCTGGTATTTCATCGTCGAAAGGGTGGGGGCGTCTTGGGGTTATGTGATGCCGGAGCAGGAACCCTACGATCTCAGCTATTTTCTGGTTCCTGCAAATCTGTTCTTTTACGCCTATCTCGCATCCTGCCTGGCGTTGTTCGGGCTTGTCTGGACCATTATCGCCAAGGATCATCCCTGGAAGCTCTGGTCTATCTGGGGATCGCTGCTGATTATCGCGGTCACCTATTTCGGCGTCCAGATTACCGTCGTCATCAATAATTTCCGGCGGCCTTTCGGTGATCTTCTGCAGAATGCCCTTTCCAAACAGCCGGGCATCGAAGTCTGGGACTTTTACAGCCTTCAGATCGTTTTCGCCAAGATCGCCTTTCTCAGCATGGCGGTTTCAATCCTGACGGATTTCTTCACCAGCCATTATATCTTCCGCTGGCGAACCGCGATGAACGACTTTTACATGTCCAAATGGGAAAAGCTGCGTCACATCGAAGGTGCTTCGCAGCGTGTTCAGGAAGACACGATGCGGTTTTCCTCCACGCTGGAAGGATTGGGCATTACCCTCATCAATTCGGTGATGACGCTCGTCGTCTTCCTGCCGATCCTGTTTGCGCTGTCGTCCTATGTGTCCGAATTGCCGATCCTCGGTGAAGTGCCGCATGCATTGTTCTGGCTGGCGATCGTCTGGTCGGTGTTCGGTACGGTCCTTCTGGCAACGGTCGGCATCAAGCTGCCAGGGTTGAATTTCCGCAATCAGCGCGTGGAAGCTGCCTATCGTAAAGAACTGGTCTATGGTGAGGACCACGCCGACCGCGCCCAGCCGCCGACCGTCAAGGAGCTCTATTCCAATGTGCGGAAGAATTATTTCCGCATGTACTGGCACTATCTCTATTTCAACGTCGCACGGTATTTCTATATCCAGGCCGATGCGGTGTTCCTGCTGCTGATGCTCGTTCCGACCATCGTCGCCGGCAAGATTACCTACGGTATCTACCAGCAGATCGCCACGGCCTTCGGTCAGGTCAGCAATTCGTTTCAGTATCTGGTCAATTCCTGGACCACGATCATCGAACTGCTGTCCATCCACAAACGTCTTGTCGCCTTCGAAGCGGCGATTGACGACAAGCCGCTGCCGGATATTGACGAGCGTTATCTGCAGCGGGAAGCGGAAGCCGGGGAGCTGGCAGCCAACAAGCCCTGAAAAAAGGCGGTCGATTGGCCGCTTTCAGGTCTTGAGCACGTCCTACGGAGACGGGGTGTTTGGTGAATTGCCTCATCCGCACCCGTCACCCCGGACTAGATCCGGGGTCCAGCGCGATCAAGTCCTTGATCGCAAAAGACTCTTATCACGGCGCAGACGCGCCGTGGCTGGATGCCGGGTCATCCTCGGGCTTGTTCCGGGGACCGGCATGACGGAGGAGAGGTGTTCGACCTTTGTCACGAAACGGAGAGTGTGAGGAAGTTTACCCCTCGGTCTTCTGCTTCTTGCGCGCCTCGATCATCGGCATCGCCTCGGCATAGCTGACGCAGGCCACGTCCTGCTTCTGGCAGACTTCGCGCAGCAGCCGCTCATAGGCGTTCCAATAGGCGCCGCCGTTCATCTTCACGAAGTGAAAGCCCATCTGCAGGGGAATGCGCTCGCCATCATATTGCCTGTCGAAAGCGTTGCGGAAGGCCGTATAGGCGCGCTCCTCGAATTCCTTCGAACGGTCCGGCGTCTCGACGCCGATCGAGTGGCGGATGAAGAGATTGTAGTCCATGGCGATGATCGGACGGTTGCCCGGCCCTTCGGGAATGAGCGGCAGGCCGAAATGCTGGATACCGTCGCGTTCCACCGGCCATTCCGGCCCCTTGGTGATGCTGGTGGCGTCGTAAACGAAACCGTGCTTTTTTTGAGCGGCGGTCAGTGCCGGCCCCTGCGACAGATAGGGCGCGCGGAAGCCGTTGATCTTTTTCACCATGTCACGCCAGCCTTCGGGCTCCTCGCCCTTTTTGCCGATCATCTGCCAGGCATTTTCCAGCGTGCTGGTGAAGGTGGTGAATTCGCCGTCCCATTGGTCGGCGGTCCATTGGCCCCCATCGAAATGGCCGCAGGTGTGGTTGGCGATCTCGTGGCCTTCGCGATAGGCCGCCCAGATGTTTCTAAGCCGTGCTTCAACCTCTTCCGGCGACTGGCCGAAGCCGACATTGGAGCGGCCGGCCTTCTGGCCGGGTCCCTGATAGGTCTTGGCGCTGGTCTTCCTGTCCATCACCAGGGTGCAGGCAAGAAAATAGGTGAAATGCGCGCCGACCTGCTTGGCCGTTGTCCGGCTTCTTTCCCACAGCGTATTGTCGCCCGCGCCGTCGAAGGAGACGATGACGAGCTGCTTCGGCTTCTGCGCCTCTTGCGCAAAAGCGGGAAGGGCGGCGAGAAGCGACAGGGAAAAGGCGGAAAAGGGGCGAAACATCAGGCATCCGTCATATGAAACACCGTGGCCTTTTGCGTGCGGAATAAGGCGAAGCTTTGAAGTGTCTGGCGTTTTCATGACTTTCGGCCTAATTCCTGTTCTACCTTGCGGTGATAGGGCCGCATTCGTTGCATCGGGGGACCGCGTTCCATGATTTTTCTCGCACTCTGTCTTGCCTTGTTCCTGCTGACCCATCTCTTGAAGGTGGTTGCGCCGCAATTTCGCGCGCGCATGATCGCGACGATGGGTGAAGGCCCTTTCAAGGGCGTCTATTCCCTCGTCAGTCTCATCACCTTCGGCCTCGTCATCTATGCCTTTGGCGAAGCGCGGCAGGAGACGGGCATGGTGTGGTATCCGCCGGTCTGGACCAGCCATATCGCCGTGACCCTGATGCTGCCGGCGATGATCTGTCTTGTCGCCAGCCTCATCCCGGCTGGCCACATCGCAGTGAAGACGAAGCACCCGCTTATCCTCTCGGTGAAGATCTGGGCGCTTGCGCATCTTCTGGCCAATGGCGAGACGGCGTCGATCCTGCTCTTCGCATCGTTCCTCGCCTGGGGCGTGGTGATGCGCATTTCGCTGAAGCGCCGGGAACGCGCGGGTGAAAAAGTGGTGCGGGACTTCGTTTCGGGGCGCTATGATCTGGCGGCGACTGTGGGTGGTATCGTTCTGTGGGGCGCTTTTATCCTGAAACTGCACGAATGGTTGATCGGCGTTCAGCCCATCGCGATGTAGGAAATCAACGTTTCCCCCTTACATATCAGGCAAAATAGGCTAGAAGGCCGACCAAGAACCGGTCGGCCGCTTTTTGCTGATCCGGGTAAGCGGCTTGGTATGTCCGCGGACGGATGGATCGGAAACGATCTCCGCGCGGGTAACGGAGAATTTGATGGCAAACGAAAATGATACCTTTATCCGCGAAGTGAACGAGCAGATCCGCTCCGAGCAGCTGTCGCGCTTCTGGGGCCGGTACGGTATCGTGGTTGTGGGTGCGGCCATTCTTGTGGTTGTCGGGGCTGCCGGTGCCGGTATCTACGAATATTGGAACACCAGCCGCGCGTCCAATTCCGGCGACCAGTTCCTGGCGGCGTTGAAGCTTGCCTCGGAAAACAAGACGGATGATGCGCTGAAGGCCTTTGCCGATCTCGAAACCTCCGGCCACGGCAATTATCCGGTTCTGGCGAAGTTCCGCTCGGCGACGCTGCTTGCCCAGAAGGGCGATGCGGCCGGCGCGATTGCCGCCTTCACCGCCATCGGCAACGATACGTCCGCGCCGCAGGTCTTCCGCGACACCGCCAAGGTGCGCGCCGCCTGGCTGCTGGTCGATAACGGCACCTATGATCAGGTCGTGGCGCTTGCCGAGCCGCTCAGCACTGAGGGCCAGACCATGCGCGCGTCCGCCCGTGAGGCTCTGGGCCTCGCCGCCTACAAGGCCGGCGATTTCGCCAAGGCCAAACAATGGTTCGAACAGATCGTCAGCGATACGCAGGCCCCGCGCAACGTGACGAACCGCGCGCAGATCATGCTCGACAACATCACCGCTTCGGGCAAGGCCGCCTAAAGGCCGTTTCGCCACGCGAGATCGCCCCGGTATTTCTTTGCATTGCCAAAGCGATCCAACTCTTTATCTTACGCCTGTCTTTTGCCCAAAACAGATAACGTTTTGGGCAGACTTGCTTCAAGGAACCAAAATCAATGAGCTTCACCGTCGCCATAGTCGGGCGCCCCAATGTCGGCAAGTCCACGCTTTTCAACCGTCTGGTCGGAAAGAAGCTGGCGCTGGTGGACGACACGCCCGGCGTGACCCGCGACCGCCGCCCCGGCGAAGCCAAGCTCGTCGACCTGCGTTTCACCATCATCGATACGGCCGGTCTGGAGCAATCCGGGCCGGAAACGCTTCAGGGCCGGATGTGGGCGCAGACGGAAGCGGCGATCGACGATGCCGATGTGACCCTGTTCGTCGTGGACGCCAAGGCGGGTCTGACGCCGGCCGACGAGACGCTGGCGGAAATGCTGCGCCGTCGCGGCAAGCCGGTGGTGCTGGTGGCCAACAAGTCCGAAGCGCGCGGTTCCGATGCCGGTTTCTACGATGCCTTCACGCTCGGTCTCGGCGATCCCTGCCCGATCTCGGCCGAACATGGCCAGGGCATGATCGACCTGCGCGACGCGATTGTCGAGGCGATCGGCGAGGATGTCGCCTTCCCGCCGGAAGTGGACGAGGCGGAGACGGATATCGTGCTGCCGCGTGCCGAACCCGGCAGCGAGGACGAAGAAGACGAAGAACCGGTTTATGACGAGACCAAGCCGCTGCGCGTCGCCATTATCGGCCGGCCGAATGCGGGCAAGTCGACGCTGATCAACCGCTTCCTCGGTGAAGACCGGCTTTTGACCGGCCCGGAAGCCGGCATTACCCGCGACAGTATCTCGGTCGAATGGGACTGGCGCGGCCGCACCATCAAGATGTTCGACACGGCCGGCATGCGCCGCAAGGCCAAGGTGACGGAGAAGCTGGAAAAGCTTTCGGTCGCGGATTCGCTGCGTTCCATCCGTTTTGCCGAAACCGTCGTCATTGTCTTCGACAGCACCATTCCGTTTGAAAAGCAGGATCTGCAGCTGGTCGATCTCGTCATCCGCGAAGGCCGCGCCGCCGTGCTCGCCTTCAACAAATGGGATCTGGTGGAAGACCCGCAGGCCTATCTGGCCGATCTGCGCGAGAAGACCGAGCGGCTGCTGCCGCAGGCACGCGGCATCCGCGCCGTGCCGATCTCCGGCCAGACGGGTTATGGCCTCGACCGGCTGATGCAGAACATCATCGATACCGACAAGGTCTGGAACCGCCGTATCTCCACGGCAAGGCTCAACCGCTGGCTCGACGCGCAGACCACGCAGCATCCGCCGCCGGCCGTTTCCGGCCGCCGCCTGAAGCTGAAATATATGACGCAGGTCAAGGCCCGCCCGCCGGCCTTCATGATTTCCTGCACCCGGCCGGAAGCCATTCCGGAGAGCTATACGCGCTACCTCGTCAACGGGCTGCGCAAGGATTTCGACATGCCCGGCGTGCCGATCCGGGTGCATTATCGTGGGTCGGACAATCCGTTCGAGAGCAAGGCGAAGAAGCGGCGGTAATCGGCCGTCGTTTTTGATGCATGACACTGCCGCATTTTTCTTTTTCCGTCGGAGATAAGAAACATGCGGCGGACGCTCGCCCGACGACTTGTTTTTGAAGAGTAAAAGACCATGCTGATCAAGCAGACCGACTATCACCGGATCTACCGCGTCATCAACAGCCTGCTCATCAGCCAGAATGCCGATCCCGCCTCGGCCTCGATGTATTTCAGCACCTTCGGCGCCTTCATCCTGCAGCAGCATTACAAGCTGAAGGCGGTGCCGAAGGGCGGGCTGGCCGCCTATAATCTCGGTGGAACGGTTCTCCTGTTCGCCGATCATCGCGAAGACGGTTATGTCACGGGTGCGGGCGAGAATTTCCATTGCTGGGTCGAGGCCGACGGCTGGGCGATCGATTTCATGGCGCCCGCTTTTTCTGAGGGTGCGGACGCGCTTGCGGTGCCGGCAAGGATGTTCCAGCGGCCCCTTGTCGCCATGGCGGCATCCATCAACGATCTCGGGCAATCCGGCGATTTCTTCTACCGTTCCGAACCCGAAGCCACGGCCAGACGTTTTGCCGAGTGGCACAAGCACGCAATGATCGGCGACATGGCGAGCGTTGCCGCCAACTGGTTTCGCAAGTCGCCGAAGCAGATGGCCGCATCGCTTTCGGTGACCGACCGGGACGGCAAGGCGCGGACCGTGCCGCTTTCCGGTCAGATACTTTCCGGAGCATGGTGACGGCAGATTGCCTCGCACGATGTCGATCCCGACGGTTTTGGCAGCAAAAGGCCTTTTGATTTAAAGGGGCAATGGCTGTTACAAAGACCGGGCTGCAACAGGGACGGGATGGACGTGCTCCGATGGCTGATGACACCATTTCAATAAGCTTCACACCAGACCCGAAACATGTCCCCGACTACATCTACGGCTATCAAAATCAGGCCTATGAAAATTACAGCATGATTTTCGACAGGTCCTGGAAGCACCATTTTGCCTCGGCAAGAGCGCATCTATCCTTGTTTGCGGGACTGGCTGCCGGTTTCATCTATTCCTTAAGCCTGCCATGGTTTCCGGGCGTCTGGCCGGTGGTCGGTTATTGGGTGTTTGCACCCGCACCGTTTGTGGCCCTCGCCGTCTGGCTTATTATCTGGCGGGGCTCGAGAAGGGAGATGAAATCCTACTACGAGGCATTGGCACACTGGAATATCGCCCATGAGCTGATGTATTCGCCTCAAATACAGGTCGAGATAGGACCCCATGGCTACAAGCAGGTCACAAGACTGGACACCGTGCAACTGAGCTGGGCGCGTTATCATCTCGCCATCACGCCGCCGGACAGTCTGGTGCTGGTTTTCCATGGGACGGTCGCCGTGATACCCAGCAGTGCCTTGCCGATGGCGCCAAAGGACATTGTCGAGAAGATCAACCAATGGAGCGCGGCCCAGCAGAAAGAGCTTCTTCCTCTATCCTGACATGGCATCTCAAGGGGCTGTGGCGGGATATCATCCGGAAACAGGACGGCCAGCGTGGTCTCGCGGCAGCCGCCTGACGTCAATCAGCAGCCCGACCCCGTTCTAAAGATAACGGCAGTCGCGTCCTGATCGCCTTGTGACACTCCCGCGCCGTTTCGTCCACCATTGCCGAACAGAATCCCGTGGATGGCTTCAGGCAAGCTGCGAACGGGACAGCAGCGGCAGCGATTTTCCGGCGGCGTGGATGACATTGTCGAGGAATTGCCGCGAGGCCTTCTCCCAGCTGTAGCTTTTGGACAGTGTCAGCGCCGCCTGTGGCGAGCAATCGAGCGCCGCCAGACAGGCATTGCGCAGATTATTGTCCAGCGCGCCGGCGGCGGGGTTGCCGCCGAGGATGTCGATCGGTCCGGTGACGGGGAAGGCGGCGACGGGCACGCCGCTTGCCAAGGCCTCCAGAATGGTGTTGCCGAATGTATCGGTCTTGGAGGGGAAAACGAAGACATCGGCCTGCGCATAGGCGTCGGCCAGATCCTCACCGGTCTTGACGCCGGTGAACAGCACATCCGGATATTTTTCCTGCAATTCATGGCGGGCGGGGCCGTCGCCGATGACGACCTTCGAGCCCGGCAGGTCCAGTTCCAGGAATTCCGGCAGGTTCTTCTCCACCGCCACACGGCCCACCGTCATGAAGATCGGCCGCGGCAGGTCGAACGGCAGCTTTGCTTTCGGGCGGGGATGGAACAGTTCGGCGTCGATGCCGCGGCTCCAGCGTTTCAGGTTGCGCACGCCGCGCGCTTCCAGTTCGGTCTCAAGGCTCGGGGTGGCCACCATGCAGGTGTTGCCGCCATTGTGGAACCAGCGCACGAAAGCATAAAGCCAGCTTTCCGGAACGGGGAAACGCGCCGCCACATATTCGGGAAAGCGGGTGTGATAGCTGGTCGAAAACCGCATCTGGTTCTTCACGCACCAGCGTCGCGCCATGAAGCCCAGCGGCCCCTCTGTGGCGATGTGCACGAAGGATGGCTGGCTTTTTTCGATCTCCGCCGCCACACGGCGATAGCTGGCGACCGACAGGCGGATTTCCGGATAGGTGGGGCAGGGAATGCTATAGAAACTCTGCGGCGTGACCATGCGCACGTCCACCCCCAGCCGCGCCAGTTCGGTATTGGTGTTTTCTATCGAGCGAACCACGCCGTTGACCTGCGGGTGCCAGGCATCTGTGACAATCGTGATTCTCGTCATGAACACCGATCCTGCTCATCTGCGTACGGGCGAATCCCCATTGCCCGGCTTCCGCCCGTATATGCGGCGTGCGTGTTACAGGATCATGTCAGGGTCTGGGACGGTGGCGTATCGTGGTTTACGCTCGAAATTTTGCTGTTGTCCGCGGCGCTGCCTCCTGTCCTCATCCCTGTGCTTGTCACAGGGATCCAGCCAGCCCAAGTCCTTGGGCTGAAAGGGCACTTCTCGCCGCGCCGACGCGCGTCGGCTGGATTCCTGTGACAAGCACAGGAATGAGGGAAACCGAGGTGGCTGCATGCGAAAATCCACGTTCGCGCAGTGTGGCGAGCCTTATCCCACCAGCGGAAGCAGTTCGGGGCTGATCAGCGCGCCATGATGACCGATGACGGTTGCCGCAGCCCTTGCCGCGAAGGTGGCGGCCTCTTCCGGAGAGCTGCCGGTCACGTAACGGGCGAGGAAGGCGCCGTTGAAGCTGTCGCCGGCGCTCGTCGTATCCACCACATCGACGGCCTTCACCGCCGGGGCGTGGCTGCGGCTGCCGGCGAAATCGAGCGTCGCACCTTTGGCGCCGTCCTTCACGACGATGTTCTCGACGCCGAGCGAGCGGTAGCGGTCGATGGTCGCCTCCACGGAGCCGTCGCCGAAATGGCTCGCCTCGTCATCGAAACTCGGCATGACGAGCGTTGCGGCGCGCGCGCCGTTGGAAATGGTCTCCAGCATCACGTCCTTGTCGGCCCAGAGGCGCGGGCGGATGTTGGGATCGAAGACCACCAGCTTGCCCGCTGCCCTGGCGCGGCGAAGCTCGGCCAGAAACGTATCGATATCATGGGCGGAGGCGAGGATGGCGAGCGTGATGCCGGAGAAATAGACCACATCGGCGCTTTCCACCGTCCTGCGCAGGTGATCCGCGTCCGCGGCCAGCTGTCTTGCCGCGGCGGCGTTGCGCCAGTAGCTGAAGGTGCGTTCGCCGTCCTTCAGGTTGATGAGGTAAAGGCCGGGCGTGCCGCCCTTGAT
Source organism: Agrobacterium sp. NPDC089420 (assembly GCF_044900305.1). NCBI lineage: Bacteria > Pseudomonadati > Pseudomonadota > Alphaproteobacteria > Hyphomicrobiales > Rhizobiaceae > Agrobacterium > Agrobacterium sp. NPDC089420. The sequence goes on from NZ_JBJDMY010000011.1 coordinate 168,339, forward strand.
GCGGCGGATATCTTCCGTGCCGATGCCGGCTTCGGCGATGAAGGCCAGCATGTCTTCCGACAGCGGATCGTCGCCGAGTGCGGTGAAATAATCGACGGACCAGTCTTGCGGCAGGCAGGCGCGCGCATACCAGGCGGTGTTGAAGGTATCGCCGGCAAAACCCTTGCGCAGCAGCCCGTTGCCGGCCTGCGACAATTCCACCATGCATTCGCCAATCGACAGAAACCGTCCGCCCACGCCGTCATCCTCCCGTTTTTTCCAGCCATGCGGCTTACGACGAGTGCAGGCCGCTGACAAGGGCGGTTCGGGCCGTTTGTGCATGTGCGAAGTTCCGGTTTACGCGGAGGCGAGGGCTTTATATTCTCCGGCCAGACACCATCAGGAGATCGCCGATGACGCTGCCCCATGCCCCGGTCCACAAATCGCAAGCGCAATCGGACTGGTGGAAGGGGGCGGTGATCTATCAGGTCTATCCGCGCTCGTTTCAGGATACGACCGGCGACGGTTACGGCGATCTGGCCGGGGTGACGAAACGTCTGCCCTATATCGCCTCGCTCGGCGTCGATGCCATCTGGCTGTCGCCCTTCTTCACCTCGCCCATGGCCGATATGGGCTATGACGTTTCCGATTATTGCAATGTCGATCCGATGTTCGGCACGCTTGCCGATTTTGATGCGCTGATGGCCGAGGCGCACCGGCTGGGGCTGAAGGTCATCATCGACCAGGTCATTTCCCACACGTCCGACAAACATCCATGGTTCGTGGACAGCCGCGCCAGCCGGACGAACAGCAAGGCCGACTGGTATGTCTGGGCCAATCCCAAGCCGGACGGCACGGCGCCGACAAACTGGCTTTCCGTGTTCGGCGGACCAGCCTGGGAATGGGACGGCGTGCGCAAGCAATATTACATGCACAGCTTCCTTGCCTCGCAGCCGGACCTCAATTTCCACAATCCCGAGGTTCAGGATGCTCTGCTGGAAACGGTACGCTTCTGGCTGGATCGCGGTGTGGACGGTTTCCGTCTCGATACCGTCAATCATTATTTCCATGACAAGCTTTTGCGCGACAACCCGCCGCTTTTCGACGAGGAAAGCTTTGGCCTCGATGCCTCCGACGTCAATCCCTATGGCATGCAGGATCATCTTTACGACAAGACACGCCCGGAAAACGTGGCGTTCCTCAAGCGCTTTCGTGCGCTGCTCGATGACTATGAGGGCCGCGCCACGGTGGGTGAGGTGGGCGACGGGGCTCGCTCGCTGAAGACGGTGGCGGCCTATACGTCCGGCAATGACAAGCTCAACATGTGCTACACCTTCGACCTGCTGGGGCCGGATTTCAGCGCGAAGCATCTGCGCGGCTCGGTGGAGACCTTCGGCAAGGTGGTGACGGATGGCTGGGTGTGCTGGGCCTTTTCCAACCATGACGTGGTGCGCCATCTCAGCCGCTTTTCCGAAAGCGTGGAGGAACAGACACGGGTGGCGAAGCTCGCCATCTGCGTTCTTGCCAGCCTGCGCGGCTCCATATGTCTCTATCAGGGCGAGGAGCTGGGGCTGACCGAGGCGGAACTTGCCTTCGAGGATCTGCGTGATCCCTATGGCATCCGTTTCTGGCCCGCCTTCAAGGGGCGGGACGGATGCCGCACGCCGATGGTGTGGGAGACCGGCAAGCCGAATGCCGGGTTCTCAAGTGCCGAAAAGCCCTGGCTGCCGGTGCCCTATGTGCACGCCATGCAGGCCGTCGACGCGCAGGAGCGCAAGCCGGATTCGGTTCTCAACCATTATCGCGCCGTCCTGTCCTTCCGCAAAAGCCATGGCGCGCTGCGCGACGGGGATATGCATTTCCTCAAGACAAATCTCGATGTGCTGGCCTTCACGCGCCAGAAGGGTGATGAAAAGCTGCTATTCGTTTTCAACCTGACGCGTGATGCGGTGGAATTCCCGATACCGAAGGCCATGCACGTTACGGATATAGCGCCGATGCCGGGTTTTGCACCGCTGTTTAATGCGGGGGTCGTCAAGCTCGAGGGGCTGGACGTGTTTTGCGGGATCGTTGCATGAGTGGACCGTTTGTTATCGGAAACGCTGCCGACCATCGGGATGAGTGGTGCCTGTTGCGGCACCGCCTGTGGCCGGATACTGCGCCCGCCGAACATCTGACGGAGCTGCGTGGCGTCTGCGACACCGGGGCGGCATTTATTGTCCACGATCCGGCCGGCGTGGCCATTGGTTTTGCCGAAGTCAGTCTGCGGCGGGATTACGTCAACGGCTGCGATACGTCGCCCGTGGCGTTTCTCGAGGGAATTTATGTCGAGGAAGCGTTTCGCAAAAGGGGCGTTGCAGCAGCACTTGTGGCCGAAGTGACCCGCTGGGCCATCGGCCAGGGCGTCAGCGAGCTTGCGTCCGATGCCGATATCAAAAATGTCGATTCCCATCGCATGCATGCGGCGCTGGGATTTGAGGAAACAGAGCGGGTGGTCTATTTCCGGAAGATCGTCTCTTCAAACTGATTACAACAATTGGTCACGCGGCGGGTCGCTTGCTCGTCTGATCGCCGCGCCCGGCAAGAAGCCCCCGGATGGAGATATCTTCGTCCAGAGTTTCCCAGTGTATGCCGCCAGGGCTCAATTCAAACCTCAGCCGTTCGGCAGTAGGGGCGACGAGCAGCCGCGGAAACCATGCCAATGGAATGCCGAGTGTGCGGCCATCATCCAGCGACACCCACATAGTGTTGTCGTCGAAACGCACTTCAGTTGCCGAAATAGTCATTCCACTTACTCATGATAAGATTGCGATTGTCGATGACCTCCCTGATAATAACAGAAAGTTCTCGGCTGTTGAACCCGCGACTGGACGCGAGCCCGTTGCTGGTTCCAGCCAGATTTTTGCCTCAGCTCCAGCCTTCCTGACATGGATATGGACGGGCTCACGCGGGTCGCCTTCGTTCGAATAAAAGAAAAAAGTTAGATTTCCGGACCGGAAAACAACAGGCATCGTTTATCTCCTTGCTCGTTCCGGTTGATTTTCCGAAGCTGAAAGCAATCTTAAATGTAAAGCGCACAAGGTTTTTAATCCTTGGCGATTGCCCGAAATTTATTCCTATGTGGATTGGAGTTTTTCCAATTAAATCTTGGAGCGCTCCCTTTTCCGTTCCTTCAGACTCACGTGACGGTCAGATCAGCGCAAACCGGTCCACATCCACCATGCCCATATCCGAAATCTTCAGATGGGGGATGACGGGCAGCGGCAGGAAGGCCACCTGCAGGAAGGGTTCCTCCAGCGTCGTGCCGAGCGCATAGGCCGCTTTTCTGAGCGTGTGCAGCGTATCACGCACCGTCTCATAGGGTTCGAGGCTCATCAGCCCGGCGACGGGGAGCGCGATCTCGCCGGTCACCCTGCCGTCTTCCACCACCACGAAACCGCCCTTGATATCGCCGAGCCGGTTGGCGGCCAGCGCCATGTCGTCCTCATTGACGCCGACGACGCAGATATTGTGGCTGTCATGGCCGACGGTGGAGGCGATGGCGCCTTTCTTCAGGCCGAAGCCCTGCACGAAACCATTGGCATGGTTGCCGTTCTTGCCATGCCGTTCGATGACGGCGACCTTGATGATGTCGTTTTCGAGATCGACGGTGGTCTGGTTGCCGTCCGTCGGCAGCCTGTAGCGGCGATGTTCGGTGATGATCTTGCCGGGAAGCACGCCCATGACCGGGCTTTCGCCTTCCGTGACCGGCACGCCGAAATGGGAGGCCAGCACCGGCCTTGCCTTGACGCTGTCGAGACCGACCGGCGAGACCGGCTTGCGCGTGGCAAACAGCGCGTCATCGACGATGCGGCCGCCGGAAAGCACCATGCCGGCCTTGCAGTTCTGCAGGCTGTCGATGACCACCAGATCGGCGCGCCAGCCCGGTGCGACAAGACCGCGATCGCGCAGGCCGAAAGCTCTGGCGGCGGAAATCGAAGCGGCGCGGTAGATGGCGAGCGGTTCCACGCCATTGGCGATGGCCGTGCGGATCATGTAATCGAGATGGCCCTGTTCGGCGATATCGAGCGGATTGCGATCATCCGTGCAGAGCGCCAGATAGGGCGAAAGGCGTTCGGTGATGATCGGCATCAGAGCGTGCAGGTCCTTCGAGACCGAGCCTTCGCGCACCAGAATATGCATGCCCTTGCGGATTTTCTCCAGCGCTTCCGGCGCGCTCGTGCATTCGTGTTCGGTGCGGATGCCGGCGGCGAGATAACCGTTCAGCGCCGTTCCGGACAGAAGCGGCGCATGGCCGTCGATATGCTGGTCCTGAAAGGCCTCGAGCTTGGCCATGCAGACCGGGTCCTTGTGGATGACGCCCGGAAAATTCATGAATTCGGCAAGCCCGATGACCTTCGGATGATGGCGGAAGGGCAAAAGCTTTTCGATCGGCAGGTCGGCGCCGGCGGTTTCCAGATGGGTGGCGGGCACGCAGGAGGACAGCTGCACGCGAATATCCATGATGGTTTCCATGGCGCTGTCGAGGAAGAAACGCAGCCCTTCTTCGCCCAGGACATTGGCGATCTCATGCGGGTCGCAGATGGCGGTGGTGACGCCATAGGGCAAAACGCAGCGGTCGAATTCATGCGGCGTCACGAGCGAGGATTCGATATGCAGATGCGTGTCGATGAAACCCGGAACGACGATCTTTCCGGAAATGTCGATTTCCCTACGCCCTTCGTAATGTTCCGAGGTGCCGACGATGATGTCGCCGCAAATGGCTATGTCCGAGGCGACCAGTTCTCCGGTGACGAGGTCGAAGAAACGTCCGCCCTTGAGAACCATATCCGCCGGTTCGCGGCCCGTACCCTGATCGATGCGCGTTTCAAGTGTGGAAGTCATGCGGGTTTCTCTGGCTCCTGGTCTGCGTCATATACGAGAATTTTTATTATTTACATTCTCAGGTTGATTTTGCTCTATTCATGTTGATTCTTTGGGTTTTAAAGATATCCTGAGTAAAAAATTTTCATATTTGTGTTATCTAATCTACGAAGGTCCAAGTTTAGGAATGTCGGGAAAGCTTAACTGCACCTTTTTATTTTAGCCGGGGTCGTGCCGGCGCTGTTGCGAGTTCAGGTTATCATTCCCGGGAAGGAAAATGAAAGCATCTGATGCTCAAGCGAATTTCCACCCAGCAATTGACGCTCGGTATGTTCATCGAGGCGGTCGAAGGAACGCCTTCGAACCAGGAGTTCTTGCGGCGGCACCGCTTTCTTTTGCGGCATGAGGAATGGATGCGTCAATTGAAATTGAGCGGTGCGGAAAGCATCATCATCAACACCGCCAAGGGATATGATGCCGATGGCGATGCGCGTGCCGCCGCCCCGCCATCGGACAAGCGTCCGGAAACCATTGCCGCCGTCACCCATGCCGTGCGCTCGGCCGCCGATGCGATTTCCGAGACCTTTGCTTCCGCGGCCGCTGGCGGCTGTGTTTCGCTGCAGGGCATGGCTGCGGCCGCGGGCAAGATTTCGGACGCGGTACAGTCCAACCCGGCGATTTTCATCGGCGTTACCCGGTTGAAATCAAAGGACGAGACGACCTTCGTGCATTCGGTGTCCGTCAGCGGCCTGATGATGCTTTTCGGCAATTATCTCGGGCTCGACAGGGCAACGGTCGAACTGCTCGGCATCAGCGGGCTGCTGCATGATATCGGCAAGGTGGAAATCCCCTCATCGATCCTCAACAAGGCGGAGGGGCTGAGCGCCAATGAGCGGGAAATCATCAATCTCCATCCCGCATTCGGACGCGATATCCTGTCGCGCAACGCGCAGATGCCGGAGATGGTGCTCGATGTCTGCTTCAATCATCACGAGCGGATGGACGGCGGCGGTTATCCGAGCGGCTGCGCAGGCGGTGCGATCAGCCTTTACGCGCGCCTTGCGGCGATCTGCGACGTCTATGACGCCGTCACCTCGGTCAGGCCCTACAAGAAACCGTGGACAGCGAATGACGCCCTGACCTGGATGCTGCGCCGGGAAGGCCATTTCGACATGCAGCTTCTGAAAAAATTCGCGCTTTGCATCTCGGCTGCGCTGCCACGGGCCTAGTGGCCGAAGATGATCGCCATGTTCAGGCTGTCGATGTAACGTCCGTCGATCAGAACGGCGTCGCGGGCGCGGCCCTCATGCACGAAACCGATCTTTTCATAAAGCGCGATCGCCCTTGTATTGTCGGCATGCACGCTGAGTTCGACGCGGTGCAGGCCGCGGTCTCGGGCCGCATCGAGTGTCCGTCGCATCAGCCGTTCGCCCAACCCCCTGTCACGGTGCGGCGGCAGGATGCCGATGCCGAGCGCGCCGCGATGGACGAGGCTCGGCCTGCTTTCGCGGCGAATATCGCACCAGCCGATCACCTCGCCATCGGCGAGTGCGACGAATTGCGGATGGCCGTGTTCGATCATATCGAGGACGAAGGCGCGCACCGCTTCCAGCGGCGGCGCCTCCAGGAATACCAGATATTTCCGCTCGCGCGACACCGCATCGAGAGCACGATGAAAGCTTTCAACGTGCTCTGCCCGGATCGGCTCGATGGACACGGTGTCGTCGGGCGCCATCACGCGGCTTTCGTCTTCGCCTTGCGGGTCAGATGCACCACGACATTTTCGATCATCCGCATGCCGGCGTCCTGGCCGAGCGTCATGATCGATTCGGGATGGAACTGAACGGCGGCCACCGGCTCCTTGGCATGTTCGATGCCCATGATCGTGCCGTCCTCGCTTTCCGCGGTGATGATGAAATCACGCGGCAGGGTGGTGGGGTCGGCGAAGATCGAATGGTAACGGCCGACGGTCACCTCCTTGCCGAGGCCGGAGAAGACGAGGCCGGGTTCCAGCACGCGGATGCGCGAGGGTTTGCCGTGCATCGGCACCGCCAGCTGGCGCAATTCGCCGCCATAGGCTTCCGCCAGTGCCTGAAGGCCGAGGCAGACGCCGAAGATCGGCAGGTCGCGGGCGCGCGCAGCCTTGATCGTGGCCTTGCAGTCGAAATCCGTCGGGTTGCCGGGGCCGGGAGACAAGACGACGAGGTCGGGCTGGAAGCGATCGAATACCTCTGCGGCAACCGGTGTTCTGACGGTGGAGACAGTTGCGCCCGTCTGGCGGAAATAATTCGCCAGCGTGTGGACGAAACTGTCTTCGTGGTCGACGAGCAGGATCTTGACGCCGTTGCCCACCTTGGCGGCATCGCGCTTGGCGGCGGCGGCGTTGGTGCCTTTTGCGTCACGAATGGCGGCGATCATGGCCGACGCCTTCAGTTCGGTTTCGGCTTCTTCTTCCTGCGGATTGGAATCGTTGAGCAGCGTCGCGCCGGCGCGCACTTCGGCGATGCCGTCCTTGATACGGATGGTGCGCAGCGTCAGCCCGGTATTCATGTCACCGTTGAAGCCGACCATGCCGATCGCGCCGCCATACCAGGCGCGCGGGCTCTTTTCATGGCTTTCGATGAAGCGCATGGCCCAGAGTTTCGGCGCACCGGTGACGGTGACGGCCCAGGCGTGGCTGAGGAAGCCGTCAAAGGCGTCCATGTCGTCGCGCAGGCGGCCTTCAATGTGATCGACAGTATGGATGAGGCGCGAATACATCTCGATCTGGCGGCGGCCGATGACCTTCACCGAACCCGGCTCGCAGACGCGGCTCTTGTCGTTGCGGTCCACATCCGAACACATGGTGAGTTCGGATTCGTCCTTTTTCGAGTTGAGCAGCTTCAGGATCTGCTCGCTATCGGCGATCGGATCGTCGCCGCGCTTGATGGTGCCTGAAATCGGGCACGTCTCGATGCGGCGGCCGGAGACGCGCACGAACATTTCCGGCGAAGCGCCGACCAGATATTCCTGATGGCCGAGATTGATGAAGAAGGAATAGGGCGACGGGTTGATCGCCTTCAGGCGGCGCGAAATCGCCGACGGATTGCTTTCGCAACGCTCCATGAATTTCTGGCCGGGAACGACCTCGAACAGATCGCCGCGGCGGAAGCTTTCCTTGGCCTTCACCACCAGTTCGGAATATTCGCCGGGACGGTGATCGCCCTTGGGCGGGATCGTATCGGTGGTCCTGAACGGCTCGGGCGCAATGTCAAAGGACTTGCCGTCGGTCGTCACGCCGGCCTTTTCGAAATCGTAGCGGTCGATCCAGGCCTTGGCGGAATAGTGGTCGACGACGAGGATTTCGTCCGGCAGGAACAGCACCATGTCGCGCTGGTCTTCCGGGCGCGAAAGCGACAGCTTGATGGCGTCGAACTGGAAGGCGAGATCGTAACCGAAGGCGCCGAACAGGCCGATGGCCGAATCCGCATCCGAATAGAAGAGATCGACGATGGCCCTGAGCGCCGTGAAGACAGTCGGGATTTTCGAGCGTTCTTCTTCGGTGAAGACGCGGTCCGGCTCGTTGACGGTGAGATCGAGGCGGCGGGCGGAGGAGGCGCCGAGGGTGAGATCGGGCGTCGCCTTCAGCTTTTCGGTGATGAAACCGAGCAGCACTTCGCCGCGGCCATTATAGGCTTCGATCCACATCTTGCGGCCAAAACAGGAAATGCCGAGCGGCGGATCGATGATGGCGGTGTCCCAGCGGGTGTAACGGCCGGGATATTCATAATTGGACGAAAAAACCGCGCCGCGATGCGAATCGAGCTTTTCGACATAATTGTCGATGGCATTGGCATAGTCGGCCGGCCGGCGCTTGCGGCTGACCTTGACGCCGCCTTTCGTCTCGTAGGTTTCCGCTCCGTCATCCTGAATGATCGTTACCATTTCTTTCGTACTTCCTGTTGTTCAGGCCCGATGACAGGCGGCAAAATAACAAAAAAGCCGCCTGAAAATTCGGGCGGCTTGGACTTTGTCTGAAGACATGACTGGTCAAGGCCGCGAAAAGCTGCCCCACCACCAGTTAGCAATGTTCTTAGACACGATATTCATGGGAAAATTGTTAGCGTGCACGATCCGCCTTGGCAAGCGGATTCAGAAACGGAATGAACCTTACCCGCCGCCGCCGCGTTCCCATCCTGCCGAAACGGTCAGGAGTGCCCCGTAAAATGCTTCGTCGCCTGTGTCTTCTGGTAACCAGCCTCATATTGATCTCCGCCTCCGAACCGCCGGCGCAGGTGCCGGTGCCGCAGCCCAAGCCGGGCGAGGGGCAATCCTCCAGCCCTTCGGAAAAGCCGTCGGAGGAGAAGCTGCAGGATCCGGCCGATGCGCCGAAACCGGAGCCGAAGCCGCAAGCGCCGGAAGCGTCGAAACCGGGCGACGACAAGACACCCGCCGGCAAAGAGCCTGGTGATCCGAAAAAGGAAGACGAGGGCAAGGCCAGCGACGGTCAGCAGAAACCGGCTGACGAGGTGAAAAAAACGGAAGAGAAACCGCGCGAACCGGTAAAGCCGGAAGACCCGGCGGCACTTGAGGCCTGCCTTGGCGCGCTGAAGGAGATCGGTGCGGAATTCAAAAAGCTTGAACCGATCCGGGACGAGGAGCAGGGCTGCGGCATTGAAGCGCCGATCGAGCTTTCCGTGGTGCTGCCCGGCATCAAGCTCGAACCGTCCGGCACCATGCGCTGCGAAACCGCGCTTGCCCTTTCCCGCTGGACCAAGGAGATGATGTTGCCGGCGGCGGCCCTTGCGCTGCCGGAGAAGAAGGTGACGGCCATCGCCAATGCCTCGACCTATATCTGCCGCAATCGCAACAGCGCGGAAAACGGCAAGATTTCCGAACATGCCAAGGGCAATGCCGTGGATATTTCCACCATCGCCTTTGATAAGGGGGAGCCGCTGGTGATGAAGCCGCGGGGTGAGGACGGAACCCCTGAAGGCGCCTTCCAGCGAACGATTACGGCCGCCGCCTGCCTGTTCTTCCGCACCGTTCTTTCACCCGGCAGCGATGCCACCCATCAGGATCACCTGCATCTCGACGTGCTGGAAAGAAAGGGCGATTATCTTTATTGCCGCTGACAAAAAGGGGCGGCCCGAAGGCCGCCCCGACTGGAGACGGTGGTCCTGCCCGTTTTAGAATTTCTGGGTCAGGGAGATTTTGAAGGTGCGTCCGGCTTCGGAGTAGAAGTCGACCGGCTGGTTGACGGTGGTGACCGAGTTGGGGTTGATGTCGCGAACGCCGACGGCATTCCAGTACTTGCGGTCGAAGAGGTTGTAGACGCCGGCCTGGATACGCAGCCCCTTGGTCTGTTCCGGTTCCCACCAGCCGGTCAGGTTGAAGATGCCGTAACCGGGCGCATCGAAGGTCGAGGCGACCTTGTCGTCACGCATTCCCGAGGAGAATATGCCGGTAAATTCCGTACCCCAGACATCCTGCGCATAGCCGACGCCGACGACGGACTTGAAGGGCGCCACCGTGCGGATGAACTGATTGGTATCCGTGTCCTTGCCATAAGCATAAGCGAGCGACGCATGGGCAAAGAAGCCGTTTGCGAATTCCTTGCGCAGTTTGGCTTCGACACCGGAAATCTCGACGTTGTTACGGTTACGATAGGTGAACAGGCTTCCGGCGGAGCCTCTGAAGGAGAAGAGGTTCGTCGTCGTCGTATATTGTTCGATGAAGTTCTTGTACTTGTTGTGGAACAGCGTCAGGCTTCCGTTGATGTCGCCGGAGGCGTAATTCGCGCCGATCTCGAAGCCGTTGCTCGTTTCAGGTTTCAGTTCGGAATTGCCGACAACGGCATATCCGCCAGACGTGATATTCGAGAAATTCAGATAAAGCTCGTTGATGGTCGGCGCACGATATGCCATGGCCCATTGTGCGAAAAGCTGTACCTCGGGAGTGAGATCATAGGTCGCGAGCAGTTTCGGCGAAAAACGGGAACCGTTATTTCCGCTTGGCAGGCCAAATGTATTGTAGCCGCTATTGCTGGAAACGGAGCCGTCGGGATCGAAGTCGTAGGCGTCAAACCTTATGCCCGGGGTCAGCTTGAAGCCGCTATTGTTGAAGGCGATTTCGTCGTCCAGGTAAAGGCCCAGTGTTTTGCCGGTCACGTCCGGCATGTCGGACTGCGAGGCGGTCGTCGAACCCGCGGTATTGGCGTAAAGCCTTTCGCTGAAATCGATCAGTGCGGCATTGCCGCCGAAGCGGACGGTGTGCTGCACGCCGCCGATCTCGAAGCCCGATTCCAGTCCGCCCACCAGGCCGAAGGAATTGTTGCGCATATTGTCCTGGCGAATATAGAGCGAATTGTTGGTCAGGCGGTCGCCTGCGCCGGATTCCTTGGAAAGACGAGTCCAGTAGAGCGAAAGATTGGCGGCATCGATCAGGCCGTCGGTCGAGGGCGCTTCGTATTCGTAGTCCAGCGAAACGCGGTCGCGCTCGGTGTCCTCATAGCCCCGGTAATCGCCGATGCGGTAGGTCGAGCCCGTACCCGTAATGCTGACACCCTGCAGGGTCTTCATGTCGCTGCGGTTCCGTAGCGAATAACGCTCGGCCGTGAGACCAATGCGGTGCCCGCCTTCCAGATCCTGACGGATCTTGAACATCAGGTTGCTTTCATAGGTATCGGCCGGATTGGGCTTGGTGCGGCTTGTTCCGTAGATATCGGCGGTGCCCTTGTTGTCCGTCTCGTTGCCGCGCTTGTAGGACCCCTGGAACAGGACCGAGGTGTTCTCGATCTTCTTGGCGACGGCGAGCGAGCCGCCGACGCTTCTGTCTTCGCTGTCATAGGTGGTTTTGGCAACGCCGCCCCAATCCCTGCCTTCGCCGATCAGGTCTTCCGGCTCGAGCGTGCGCAGCACGAGCGCGCCGCCCAGAGCGCCGGAGCCGATCCGGCTGGAATCGGCGCCGCGCACCACGTCGACCGTCGAAAGCGAGGAGAAATCGAAGCTTGAATTCGTATTGCTGAGTGTCGTGGTGGCCTGCCCCTGGCGGGCGAAATTTTCGAAGAAGGGGACGGGGATATTGTCGATCAGCGTCACGACACGGGCGCCGCCGAGGCCGCGAATGAACAATCCGCCCGGCTTGCCGGGCTTGGCGTCCACGTAATCGACGCCCGGCTCGGTCGAGTTTCCAAGGTCCTTGATGCTGCCGATATCCTTCTTGCGGATGTCCTCCGCCGTCGTCTGGCTGGCAAGCGGCGTGTCGGCGGCCGCATTGGCGCTTTTGGCGCGTTTGCCCTTGACCACGATCTTTTCGAGCGTGGTGGTGCTGTTGGCCTGCGTCGCGGCATCCTGCGCCTGCACAGGGCCGGCGAACGGCAGAAGAGACATGGCAGTGCATAGAAGCAACGCGGAATGCGTGCGCGAGATGGACATTGAGTACCCCCGGGGTAGGCGCGCGGAGAAACCCCGGCGCGCAAAAACGCGCCGCGCTTGCTGCCGCGGCTGAACTGTTTTGATTGTTACGGGCGAGCCGATAAGCGAGGACTAAAAAACATGATGATAACTGTCAACATATTATATATGACTTTTTGCATCATGTTTTAAAGCATAACCGTTTGTTGCAAAAATGTTACGCCTGACCGCGCCGCAGCAAAAATGGCGGAAAGGGGTGAAAAGGCCACAGAGCGGACAAAGTGGCGACATTGATGCTTGCTACGATAATAACAGCCAGTTTACATGGCGAAAGAATGCATGGCCCAACAATAAACAGATCATTAATCGGATACGGAAATGAAGTCTCTTGAACTGCTCGTCGAGCGGATCATTCTCTCCAGCCGCTGGCTGCTTGTCGTCTTTTATCTCGGTCTCGTCGCGGCGCTGGCGGTTTATGCGTTTTCTTTCGCCCTGAAATTTCTCAAAGTTGCGAAGAATGTTTTCATCTATGATGAAGCCGACATGATCCTTGCCATGCTCGGGCTGATCGATGCGGCGCTGGTCGCCAGCCTGATCGTCATGGTGATGATTTCGGGCTATGAAAATTTCGTCAGCCGTTTCGATGACGCGGATGCGGAGGTTTCGTTTCTGGGCAAGCTCGACGCCGGTAGCCTGAAAATCAAGGTCGCGTCGTCGATCGTGGCGATTTCCTCGATCCACCTGCTGCAGATATTCCTCAATGCCAATCAGTATTCGGACAGCAAGCTGATGTGGTTCACCATCATCCATCTGGCTTTTGTCGTGTCGGCGGTCATGCTCGGTTTTCTGGAAAAACTGATGGCCAAGCCGAAGGACAAAGCCGACAAACCGGCGCTGTGATCAAGGTGGCCCATTCGATATGAAGGTCGCAATCCCGTCCTGGCCGTGCCGCATGTTTCTCGCTCCGGGCTTTGCGTCCCGGCGTGGCGGGGGTACGTGAATGGTGAAGACGGAGCGCCAGGCCAGACTCTGCGGTGATCTGTCGGCCGCTGCCGACAAGTCGCAGTGGCTGGAGGCGCTGCGGGAGGTGATGCGCGCCTTCGGTTATGCCTATGTGACCCTGCTGCGCTTGCCTGGCGGTCAAAACGCCTATGCACTGCCGACGATCGTTGAAAGCAGCCTGCCCATCTTCGTCGTGAACGCGATGACAAGGGATGGCGCGCTTGGCGACTGTCCGGTCATCAAGCGTGGCGCGTCATCGATGATGCCGCAATATTGGTCTCTGGCGGACCCGGAGATCGCCTGTGGACCATTGGTGGATGCGGCGGCCTCGCTGCGCAGCATGGGCATAAGTTCCGGTCTCATGGTGCCGGTAAACGGCATATACGGAAACCGCTATCTGATGAATTTCGCCGGCGACCGGGATGCCTTGCCGCAGGCCTCTTTGAATGAACTGGGCATGATCGCGCTGCATGCCCTGGAGGTCTATGATCACCTCTGTCGCGCTGGCTCCAGGGGGCCTTCGCCGCTGACGAAGCGGGAACTCGACGTGGTGCGGTGGACGGCGCAGGGAAAGACCTCGGTGGAGATCGCCGAGCTTCTGTCCATCTCGGAACACACCGTCAATACCTATATGAACAACGCCATTCGCAAGCTGGATTGCGTCAACCGGACGCAGCTCGTGGCCAAGACCATCCGCCTTGGCCTGATAGGCTGATCGTCCCGTCGCTTCGGGCGCGCTGCCCCTAGCGATCGAGAACCGAACGAAGCTCGACGAGGTTGGAGCGCACCCGCAGAACGTAAAAACCCATGGTCGCGAGATGCGACGGCATGATCCAGCCGCTCTCCTCGCCATTGGAAATGATCGCCGGCTGGATGCGCAGCGCCGCGCGGGTCTGGGCCAGCGTATCGTTCCACAGATTGGTCAGGTTGCGTTCGCGGATAACCTGCGCGAAGTCCGATCCGGCGGCGGACAGCACGCCGTAATAACCGTAGAGCTGGCCATAGGCGAACCAGAAACGGTCGTCGGCACGGGTATCGAACCAGCCGCCATTATAATTTTCCGACCGCTCGCGCAGGATGGCGGATGTGGAGCCGATATCGCCGGCAATGCGGTCGATGAACTGGATGAGGTTGTCGGCACGTGTATCGAAGACGGCCTTGCAGGCGACGAGTTCGCCGTTGAAGGCCTGGAAGCTGCGGATGGCGGCACGGTAATAGCTGGGGGTCGGCGTCTTGGGGCCGAAGGGATCGAGGCCGAAATACCAGGAATATTCGCTGAACTGCATGTTGCCACGCGCTTCCTGCAGATTGTTGTTGATGCCCGAGGTTCCGCGCACGCGGCCAAGCGTATCCACCAGCTCCACCGACGTGCGGCGCACCGCCTGGTTCACGCCGCGCTGGAACGAGGCCTTGTTGTCCAGAAACGGCGTGCTGTCCCAGTCGATGCCGAAGAGACCGAGGCGATAGAGCAGCATGGAGGAAATCCATGCGTTCTGGTTGACGTTGAAATCGGTGAGATCGGCGGCGGCGTCGACGATGGCCGAGCGCTGGCACACCGGTGCGGAGGTGTTTGCGGCAACGCCGGTTGCGCCGGCGGCGGCCGCCGGGACGGCGGCGGGCAATTCCTGTCCGGGCGGCACGGTGCGTTCGGCAAGCTTGTAACGGGAAATATAGTCCGGGTCGAAATTGGTCCAGACCTGGGTCTGCCAGACGAAATATCCATAAAAGCCGGCAAGGAAAACGAGGACCAGCGCGATCGGACCCTTGATGAGCCAGTTGCGGCCGCTGTACCAGCCATGGGCGGCCATGAAGGGCCACAAAAGCCAGGCGACGAGAAGACCGGCGGCCTTGCCGATGGCGCTGAAGGCTGCCTGAATCAAAGCGGTGATCCGGTCGATCATGTCGTCATAGTCTCCTGTTACCGCGGGGCGGGACGCCGGAAGGAAAATCCGCGGTTCGGCCGGACGCTCTTCGGCGCTTCGCATCAACCACGGTCATTTGCTGCCTTCCAGATATGTCCCGGCTACCCGGGATACAACATGATTGCGAAACTTTTCTCAACCTGCGGTCCGCGCCGGATTTTCCCACAGGCCCGGACCGCTTGACCGGGCGTCGCCGCCGCGCAACCGCCCGATTGGCGCTTAGAGGCCGAGCCTGGCGATTTCCTCGTTCAGCCGGTCGCGGGCCTTCTTCGGCAGCTTGCCGTTCCTGACGGCGTCGAGATTGGCGGGCGGCGTGTCGCCCACGATGACGAGCGCGACCATGCCCATGCCAAGATGCGGCGTGCATTTGACGACATAGGCGCCTTCCTTGTCGACCGTCACCTTGACGGCCTCGTTCATCTTGCCCTTGAAATCGGCGACACCCTCCGGAATCATCTCCTTGACGGCCGCCGCATCGTGACCCTTGTCGACCGGAACGAAGGTGATGACGTCGCCGAGGGCAGCCTTGACGGCTGCGGGTTCGAAAACCATCGCCTGTCCGTCACTGCCCTTGTTGAGCATCTTCACTTCGATTTCGGCAGAGACGGCGGGGAAGGCAAGAAGGCTCGCGGCGATGGCGAGGCCGGCAAATCTGGCAATGTTGCTGTGCATGATTTCGCTCCTGAGAGAAAGCACATTCCCACGAATGCGCCTGGCCGGTCTTAACGCGGCGGCGGGAGGAGAATCTTTGCGGAAAATCAAATGCGGCAACCGGACGCAGGCCGTCAGCCGCCCTTGACCGTTTCCACCCAGTGGCGGCGGCAGAAGGAAACGTATTTTTCGTTGCCGCCGACATCGATCTGCGCGCCTTCCCTGACGACCTTGCCGGCATTGTCGAACCGGGCGACCATCGTCGCCTTGCGGCCGCAATGGCAGATGGTGCGGATTTCGCGAAGCTCGTCGGCAATGGCGAGCAGTTCCTTCGAAGCCGGGAAAAGCTTTCCCTGAAAATCCGTGCGCAGGCCGTAGGTCATGACCGGAATGTTCAGCCGGTCGGCGATCTCGGCCAGCTGCCAGACATGGTGCTCGGAAAGGAAATTGGCTTCGTCGATGAAGACGCAGGCCACCGGCGCTTCGGCATGGAGGGCCGACACCTCGGCGAAGATATCCGTCTTGTCGTCAAAGGTCCGGGCGTCGGACGACAGGCCGATGCGCGAGGCGACGCGGCCGAGGCCCGCCCGGTCGTCGAAGGCGGCCGTGAAGATCAGCGTCCGCATGCCGCGTTCCTGATAATTATAGGACGCCTGCAGCAGCATGGTCGACTTGCCGGCATTCATCGCCGCATAATTGAAATAGAGTTTTGCCATTATCCACTCCCGGAGCGTCTTTGCGTCTGCCGACGCTTTGCGACAATGCTCCAACCCATCGAATCGGCCTATCGCGCCTCATGGAACCGATTCCGGTTTTGGGCCGATGCCGCAATCAGCGTCTTTTGACGGCGAAGATGCGGATTGAAAAGCGTGGCGATGGAAAAAACACAGATTTCCGCAACCCGTCCGCTTTCGCATCATCCGGCGCAACCCGACTATTTTCACGATTGTGTCGCAAACGGTGGGCCAAAGCACGCAAATGCGCGCGAGTTGATTGTGTCCGGCAGATATTGATAATGGCAAGGGAACGAAAAACAGGGAGCAAGCGAATGTTTGCAAATAGAAGCCGCTGTCTGGTCTTGGCCGCAGCAATCTCCTCCATGACGTTCAGCGCGGCCGGCGCCGCCGAACCGGCAAGCTGCGGTACGGTGCGTTTTTCCGATGTGGGCTGGACCGACATTACGGCCACGACGGCGACCGCAACGGTGCTCCTGAAAAGCTTGGGTTATGACACCGACGTCAAGCTTCTCTCCGTGCCAGTCACCTATACGTCCCTGAAAAACAAGGACATAGATGTCTTCCTCGGCAACTGGATGCCGACCATGGAAGGCGATATCGCCCCTTACCGCGCGGACAAATCCGTCGAGACGCTGCGCGAAAACCTCACCGGCGCGAAATACACGCTGGCGACCAACGCCAAGGGCGCGGAACTCGGCATCAAGGATTTCAAGGATATCGCCGCCCATAGCGCCGATCTCGGCGGCAAGATCTACGGTATCGAGCCCGGCAATGACGGCAACCGTCTGATTCTCGACATGGTGGCCAAGGACAGTTTCGGGCTGAAGTCGTTCGAGGTGGTGGAGTCCTCCGAACAGGGCATGCTGTCGCAGGTCGCCCGCGCGGAGAAATCCGGCGAGCCGATCGTGTTCCTCGGATGGGAACCGCACCCGATGAATGCCAATTTCAAGCTGACCTATCTGACCGGCGGCGACGAGGTCTTCGGCCCCAATCTCGGCGGCGCGACGATCTATACCAATGTCCGCAAGGGTTATGTCGAGGAATGCCCGAATGTCGGCACTCTTCTGAAGAACCTGCAATTTTCCCTGCCCATGGAAAACGAGATCATGGGCAAGATCCTGAATGACGGGCTTGAAGGGGAAGCGGCCGCGACCGCCTGGCTGAAGGCCAACCCGGCGGCGATCGAGCCCTGGCTCGCCAACGTCAAGACCAAGGACGGCAGCGCCGACGCCCTGCCTGCCGTCAAGAAGGCACTCGGCCTTTAAGCCGCAAGACGATGCATGGCTGCGACCGGTTTCCCCGAAAGGGGCCGGACGCGGCGGGAAATGACAATGCCTATGCATGACCTTGCTTCCGCTGATTTTTCCGGCATGAAGGTCATGCGCCAGCCCCGCGTCCGGCAGTTTTGCTGCCGGCCGTCGTTTCGGCATTGGCGCATTGCCGCTCGAACGGCATCGCCGTCAATGCTTCAAGTCTTTTTGCCTGCGCAATTCCATGCAAGACCGTTCCGCGTCTTGCCGGAATTGCCCTTATTCACGAAAGGTCTTTTCTTACCGTGGAATGGCTCAGCGCTCCTGAAAACCGCATACCCGTCGGCAGATACGCCAAGGAGGCCATCGACTGGCTGACCGGCAATCTCGCTTTTTTCTTCGATTGGCTTTCCTTCATTTTCCAAGGCGCCATCAACGCCCTGCTTTACGTCTTGCAGGCGCCGCATCCGCTGATCATCGTCGCGATCGTGACGGCGCTTTCGGCCTGGATGCGCCGCTCCGTCGGCATGCCGCTGTTCACGGCGCTCGGCCTGTTGCTCATCATCAATCTCGGCTACTGGAAGGCGACGACGGAGACGCTGGCGCTGGTCATCGCCGCCAGCGCCGTCTGCATGATCATCGGCATACCGCTCGGCATCCTGGCGGCGCGGCGCAAGTGGATCTATGCCGGCATGCGCCCCGTGCTGGACCTGATGCAGACCATCCCCACCTTCGTCTATCTCATTCCGGCGCTGGTGCTGTTCGGCCTCGGCATGGTTCCGGGGCTGATCGCCACCGTCATCTTCGCCATTCCGGCTCCGGTGCGGCTCACCCGCCTTGGCATCGTTTCGACGCCGCCGGCGCTGGTGGAGGCGGCGGTCGCCTTCGGCGCGACGCCGTCGCAGGTTCTGCGCAAGGTGGAGCTTCCCTTCGCCGCGCCGCAGATCATGGCGGGGCTGACCCAGACGATCATGCTGTCGCTGTCGATGGTGGTCATCTCCGCCCTGGTGGGGGCGAACGGTCTCGGCGTGCCGGTGGTGCGCGCGCTCAACACCGTCAATATCGCCATGGGTTTCGAGGCTGGTCTGTGCATCGTCATACTGGCCATCGTTCTCGATCGGCTTTTCCGCCTTCCCGGCACGGAGGACGACCTATGAGCGACGCCATCATCTTCGGAAATGTCGACATCGTCTTCGGCGACCGGCCGGACGCGGCGCTGCCCATGATCGACAGGGGCAGCAGCCGCGACGAGATCAATGTCGAGACCGGGCTGGTGCTCGGTGTCGCCAATGCCTCGCTGTCCGTCAGCGAAGGCGAAATCCTCGTGCTCATGGGGCTCTCCGGTTCGGGCAAATCGACCCTGCTGCGGGCCGTCAACGGGCTTGCGCCGGTGGTGCGCGGCAATGTCGGCGTGAAGACCAAGTCCGGTTATGTCGATCCCTATCGTTCGACGGCGAAAGCGCTGCGCGATCTGCGCATGCATACGGTTTCCATGGTGTTCCAGCAATTCGGCCTGCTGCCCTGGCGCAATGTCGCCGACAATGTCGGGTTCGGGCTCGAGCTTTCGGGCGTGCCGGAAGCCGAACGCAAGCGCATGGTGGCCGAGCAGCTGGAACTGGTGAACCTGTCCGCCTGGGCCGACCGCAAGGTGGGAGAACTTTCCGGCGGCATGCAGCAGCGTGTGGGCCTGGCCCGCGCCTTCGCCACGGGGGCGCCTATCCTCCTGATGGACGAACCGTTCTCGGCGCTCGACCCGCTTATCAGGTGCCGCCTGCAGGACGAACTGCTGGAATTCCAGAGCCGGCTGAAGAAGACCATTCTCTTCGTCAGCCACGATCTGGACGAGGCCTTCCGCATCGGCAACCGCATCGCCATGATGGAGGGCGGCCGTATCATCCAGTGCGGTACGCCGCAGCAGATCGTCAGGCAGCCGGCCACGCAATATGTCGCGGATTTCGTGCAGAACATGAATCCGATCTCCATGCTGACCGCCGCCGACGTGATGAAGCGGGGCGTGGACGAACAGAACGGCCGGATGACCGTTGCGGCCACCGCCCGTCCATCGTCGCCGCTGATCGACATTCTCGATGCGCTGGCCAAACATTCCGGTGCGATCGGCGTCGTCGACAATGGCGCAATCATAGGCACGATCTCAGCCGACGAGATCGTGGCCGGGCTGACCCGTCACCGCAAAAAATAGGCGTTTCACCGCGCAGAACCGGCAAAGGGCCTTCCGTCCAGGGAGGCCCTTTTCTATTTTTGCGCGGATATCACGGCGCAAGTTATACCTTCCCACGGTAGCAAAGAATATTTTTGATATCACAAGTTATGCATGAAAATAATTACTAATAAAAATCATATTGCAAAATTAGAGAAAATTGCGCAAAGTTAACCTAGATTCTATAGCTCGTTGCTAAATTTAAGGTGGTAAAAAATTGCGACCCCAAAATCCGGCCTCGGCTATCACGATTTCGACGCTCAACTTTTGATCGTTTATTGCTTATAAATACTGCCGCTAATACATATGTTTATTGCAGAATTGATGAAAAACAGGCAAAAAGCTGATAATTTGGTCACAGTGTCTTAAGTAAATAACCAGTGAAGAATAGTCTTTGAAAGGGACACGATATAAGCAAGATTTAGGTATATACAACGTATCCGCCGAATTATAAAAACACCTTTTGGAACACCTATAATAGCCACCATGACCGTCTTTCCGACTGTCATCAGGAGACTTGAGCGTATGGATAACCAATCTCTGTCGGAACATAGCATCGCCGCTGCAGACTTGCTCTCAGCGATGGCGAATCCCAAGCGCCTGATGATCTTGTGTACGCTGGTGGATACGGAAGTGCCGGTCGGTGTTCTCGCCTCACAGGTTGGCCTCAGCCAGTCAGCGCTCTCGCAACATCTTTCAAAATTGCGTGCGCAGCGACTGGTGAAGACCCGACGGGATGCGCAGACCATCTATTATTCCAGCAATTCCGAATCCGTGAAAAAGATCCTCGCTTCCCTCGAGGAGATTTATTGTCAGGCACAGAAGAGCAGCAAGACAGCCGCCTGATCCGACAAGCCCCGTAAAGGCCTTGCGGCACAACTCCGTTGAAACCGGCGTGCGACGCCGGTTTTTCGTTTCTGCGATTTCCGGGCGGAACCGGCCGGGCGATCCGTGTGGAGCCTGGCTCTCATACCGGGCTTCAGCGCGCCGGCGCAGCCTGCATCTGTTGCTTGAGGCGGCTTGCCGCCGCCGCATATCCGCCATCGGCGCCATCCACGAAATGCATGTGATCCCTCGAAAGCGGGGAGGGCACGATGCAGGTCATCAGGGCGGCCTCCTGTTCGTGCAGGCCGAAATAACAGGTTCCGATATTTCGCCCCGCTTCCAGCCGCGCACGGATTTTCTCGAGTCGTGCGGCGTTGATATCCACGGTCATCTTCAAGCCGTCGTCGAATTTCCTGAAATCGGTGTTGCTGGCGACGGAGCGCCGGTAACGCTCCGCGCTGAACCGTCCGAGCGACAGTCCCGTGACATTGAGGAGATTGATGAGCAGGGTCTCGCCGAGGATACGGAGCGAGCGGCGCATCCTGCCCCAAAGATCGCGGTGGGCTGCGCCGGCCCGTGCTTCGAGGCCGAGGCCCTCGCGCACGAAACCAAGCTTGGGGCCGTCCTCCGGCACGGGATGGCCCTGCCTTGCGTCCTGTGCGGCCAGATCGACAACATCCATGACGAGCTGGCGGAATGCCGGCATGTCCTGCGACGGTCCGGGCACCGCGATGATGGACACCACCTTGCCATGGGTCGCCGGGATGGGATTCCAGCGGCATGAAAGGCCGGTGAGGTCGGGGCGTGCGCCTGCCGCGGCTGCGGGCAGGGCATAACGCCCCTCCTTCATCCGTGCTTCGGCCCAGCTGTTGCCGCCGCCCGAAAACATGGCGTAGGAGACGTCTTCGCTTGCCTGAAAGCGTGCGACGCGAATATCGAAACCATTGTCGCGGATATCCTCGATAGGAACCAGCGCCACGCGCATTACAAGGTCGAGATCGTCCTTCACCCAGCGCTGCACGTTTGAAAGTGCGACGGCTGCAAGCGGCGATCCGCCAGGCGGGATCGCAACGGCGGCGCCATCGCCGCCGAAGGTGAAGGGCAGGTCGTGGCGCCCGAGGCTGTTCGATACGCCGGAAATGACCGCGGCGCCCGCCATATTGACCGCCTTGTATCGGCCGCTGCCGATGGCCGAGGTCGAATCGACAATATCGGCGATGGCCAGCGCCCATCCCGGCGGCAGGGCACGATAAAGCGCCGGGTCGGCCACGTCCTCAAAATGCCGGAAAACGGGCAGGCCCGTCAGAAACTCTTCATCTGCTGCGATCATGGCGTATTATCCTCCAGCAGGGGCCAAACGCCAAGCGCTTACGGATGTACGATTGCCGGTTCAGACGGCGCATCCACGGTCGTTCCAACGAATGATTTACCGGTAATAGACCTTATCCTGCAAAGGTGACTTGCATAAATCATCAAACCTTCCGTATGAGTTGAGAGGAAGGCTCGGAATTCAAACATGAAGCGAGTTTTCGCCGGGAGGCGTCCGATAGTTTCATTCGGTCGACGCCCATGGCGCTCACCGGGTCCGCGACCCCTTTTAAGGAGACACCAGGATGAAACTGAAGACATTGACCAGCGTGACGCTCGCAGCGTCCTTCGCATTCGCACCCCTTGCCCATGCCGAAATCGTCATCGGCCTGATTGCGCCGCTTACCGGCCCCGTCGCCGCCTATGGCGACCAGGTGAAGAACGGCGCCCAGACGGCAGTCAATGAAATCAACAAGAAGGGCGGCATCCTCGGCGAACAGGTCGTGCTGAAGCTGGCCGACGACGGCGGCGAGCCGAAGCAGGGCGTTTCCGCGGCGAACCAGCTCGTTGCCGAGGGCATTCATTTCGTCGTCGGTCCGGTGACGTCCGGCGTCGCCATTCCGGCCTCGGATGTGTTTGCTGAAAACGGCGTGCTGATGGTGACGCCGACGGCGACCGCGCCGGGCCTGACCAATCGCGGCCTTTCCAACGTCTTCCGCACCTGCGGTCGTGACGACCAGCAGGCCGAGGTTGCGGCGAAATACGTTCTCGCCAACCTCAAGGACAAGAAGATCGCCATCATTCACGACAAGGGCGCTTACGGCAAGGGGCTTGCCGATTCCTTCAAGGCGACGCTGAATGCCGGCGGCGTGACCGAAGTTCTCTATGATGCGCTGACGCCCGGCGAAAAGGATCTCGGCGCGCTGACGGCCCGCCTGAAAGCCGACAATGCCGACATCGTCTATTTCGGCGGTTACCATCCGGAAGCCGGTCTTCTGGTACGCCAGCTGAAAGACATCGGCTCCAAGGCCGCCGTCATCGGCGGTGACGGCCTGTCGAACAGCGAGTTCTGGAATATCGGCTCGCAGGCCGGCGAAGGCACGATCTTCACCAATGCGTCCGACGCGCTGAAGAATGACGATTCCAAGGCCGCAGCCGAGGCGCTGAAGGCCGCCAACATTCCGGCGGAAGCCTTCACGCTCAACGCCTATGCCGCCGTCGAAGTACTGAAGGCCGGTATAGAGAAGGCCGGAAGCGCCAAGGATTCCGAGGCGGTTGCCGCGGCTCTGAAGAGCGGTGACGCGTTCCCGACCGCGATCGGCAAGGTGACCTATGGCGAGAATGGCGACCTGACCTCGCAGGCATTCTCGCTCTTCAAGTGGCAGGACGGCAAGATCGTCGCCGCTGAATAAGCTCACGATACCGGCCGCACCCGTTGCGGCCGGTCTTCTTTCATGGCTTGGAAAAAGGCAGGCGAGAATGCGCGACGCCGGAAAGCAGGGTCTTTCAGATATCGGTTTCGAGCGGACATTCCCGATCGTCAGGATTTTCGACGAGGCCAAGGCGCGGGAGTTCTATGTCGATTTTCTCGGCTTCGGGGTGGATTGGGAACATCGCTTCGGCGACAATTTCCCGCTCTACATGCAGGTCTCGCGCGCCGGCATGGGGTTGCATCTCAGCGGTCATCACGGCGATGCGACACCGGGTTCCAACATCTTCGTCACCATGCGTGGCGTTCGCGCCTTTCAACAGGAACTGGCGGCGCAGGATTATCGCTTCATGAAGCCGGGCGTCGAAGAATTGCCCTGGGGCGACGTCATGGAGGTCACCGATCCCTTCGGCAATCGCATCCGGTTCTGCGAACAGAAAAGCGGGGATTGAGGTCCTGGACGTGACGTCAGGGCTCTTGACCTCGCCCGCGGTTTGAACGATAGAAAACCTCAATAGCGAACCGCGCGCACGGAGACCCCGTGCGCGCGGTTCGTGCGTTTTGGCAGTCGGTCATGCAATTCGTTCGCATCCGCACGGGGGCAAACATGAACAGTGAAGGCAATGCACTGGTAAGGAAGCTCGCATTCTGGGGCATTCCACTTTCTTTCGGCGTGCTGGGCCTCAAGCTGTTGGCCTGGTGGGTCACGGGGTCGGTCGCACTTCTGTCTGACGGTCTGGAATCGACCGTCAATGTGGTGGCGGCCTTCATCGCCTATTTCGTCATTCGTTATGCGCAGAAACCCGCCGATGACGATCACCAGTTCGGCCATCACAAGGCGGAATATATTTCCGCCGTCGTGGAAGGCGTGCTGATCGTCGTTGCCGCGCTGCTGATCGTGCAGGAGGCGTGGGGCGGTCTCTTCAATCCGAAACTGCCGGAAGCGCCGGTTCTCGGCCTGGCCATCAATGCGGCGGCGGCGGTCATCAATGCCGTCTGGGCGACGACCCTCATCCGGGTCGGCCGGAAATACGCCTCGCCAGCGCTGGCGGCCGACGGTCATCACATCATGTCGGATGTGGTGACGTCGGCGGGTGTTCTGGTGGGCCTCATTCTGGCGCTCATGACGGGTTATGCCATTCTCGATCCGCTGCTCGCCATTCTGGTCGCCATCAACATCCTGTTCCAGGGATCGAAGGTCATCCTGCACTCGCTTGGCGGGTTGATGGATCGGGCGGTGGAGCCGGAGGAAGACGAGGCGATCAAGAAGGCGATCGCGGACAATTCTGGCGGCGTCATCGGTGTGCACGATCTGAGGACCCGCCGTGCCGGTTCGGCCGCCTTCATCGATTTCCACGTGGTGGTTCCGGCCACGATGACGGTGCGCGAAGCGCATGATATTTGCGACCGCCTTGAAGATGCCATAAGGGAGGTCATACCCGGCGCCAGCCTTGCCATTCACGTCGAGCCGGAAGGCGAAAAGGCGCATGGCGTCAAAGTCATCGTTTGAACCGTCTGGATTCGAGTAATCCGGATTTGAACCATCAGGAGTTTTCCATGTCCGTGACGGATGTCTCCGGCCTGTCGCAGCTGGGCACGAAGGTCGATACGCCCGAGAGCCCGGAAAAGGCCGTTCTTGAAAAGGTGCCGAACGGCAATGCCGGCACAGATTATGTGGTGCGCTTCACCGCGCCCGAATTCACCTCGCTTTGCCCGATGACCGGCCAGCCGGACTTCGCCCATATCGTCATCGATTATATTCCGGGCGATTTCCTGGTGGAATCGAAGTCGCTGAAGCTCTTCCTGCAATCCTTCCGCAACCACGGCGCTTTCCATGAGGATTGCTCGGTCTATATCGCCAAGCGTCTGGTGGAGCTGCTGCAGCCGAAATGGCTGAGGATCGGCGCTTACTGGTATCCGCGCGGCGGCATCCCGATCGACGTCTTCTGGCAGACCGGTCCCGCGCCCGAAGGCGTATGGCTGCCGGATCAGGGGGTTGCCACCTATCGCGGTCGCGGCTGATCCGGCTGTTTCCGCAATGAAGGTTCAGGCGAACGAGCCGTCGTCGCCTGAATCGACATCCGCGTCATCGGCGCTGTCATCGTAATCGGCCTGCTGGATATTGTCGTCGTCGTTGTTATCCTGCTGGCCGGCGTTGTCGCCGTAATAATTATTGATGACGGTTTCCTCGACGGGGGCGTTGCCCGCGGCATTGCCGCCGCCGAAGGGTGAACCGAGCCCCAGCGACGACATATGGCTGCCGAAGATGCCGCTCAGCGAATTGGCAAGCAGCATGCCGCCGGCGACGCCGGCGGCGGTGCCGAGTGCGCCCTGCAGGAAGCCGCCGCCTGATCGTCCGACTGCGGCGGGCTGCTGGCTCCACGGGCCGCCGGGTTGCTGCTGACCGGTGGGCGATCCCCAGGGACCGGCCGTCTGGCCGGCGGTATCATTGCGCCATGAGGTTGGCGCGGCAGCAGGCGCTGGCGTCGGTGCGGGTGGCTGCGATTGTCCTGTGCCGAAGATTGAACTGAGGAACCCGCCCTGTGCAGCAGCCTGCGGGGCGTTATTACCGCTTTCCAGCGCATGGATGCGGTCTTCTAGCTGCCTGATATGGGCTGCTGCCGCCTCCAGCCCTTTTTCCTGAACGATCACCGCCTGGGCGAGATAATAGGGGGCTGCGGGCTGATCGCGCACGGCGTCGGCGATCAATGTTTCCGCCTCGCGGTCACGCGGGGTGACGGATGCGGTTTTGGTCCTGTCGAACAGGGCCTTGAGAAGCTGGCTTTCTTCCGGTGACATATGCTGCCTCCTTACCGTGAAGCGTAAATCCACAATAAGGAGGTAGGCCGAAATTCCGGCTTTTCAAAGCGGCCGGAATTTTAAATTTCGGTAATGATCGTCAGCCGCCGAAAGCGAGCGACAGGCCGGCGATTGCCGTCAGCGCGCCGACGGTGCGGCTTGCGACCGAACCGAAACGGGCAATGCCAAGGCCGAGCGCTATGCCGGCCGCATGCAGGATGGCGGTGGCGATCATGAAGCCGATGCCGAATTGAAGCGCGCCGGCGCTGCCGAGTTCACCGCCATGGGCGTGGCCGTGGAAAAGCGCGAAAGCGCCGACGACGGCCGCTGCCGCCGCGGTGGGAAGCCGGGCCGCCATGGCGACGAGCAAGCCAAGGCCGATGACGGAAGCGAGAATGGCCGGTTCGACAAAAGGAAGCTCGATGCCGTAAACCGCCATCAGGAAACCGGCGGCCATGGTGCCGACGAAGGCGGACGGCACGATCCAGAGGGCTTTGCGATCATTGCGCGCCACGGCGATCTGCGAGGCCCAGATGCCGACGGCCACCATGGCCAGAATATGGTCGGCACCGAAAAAGGGATGGGAGACGCCGGCCATGAAGGAGCCGTGTTCTTCCGGGTTCAGATGGGCAAAGGCGGGCAGGGCGGTAATGCCGAGCGCGGCGGCGGCAAGGCTTAGTCTTTTCAGCATGGTTCCCTCTTTTGATTGTCGCCGCCTGTCCGGATCTTGGGCTTCCGGGGCGGGCGGCACGGCAATGGAGGCGCTGACGATATCGTGAATGTCAGGATGCTGTCCATGCGTCATCTGCCGGGGGTGCTGTTTATTGTTCAGGTGCGAACCTTGCCTTTTTCGCTCATTGCCTTACGTAACAAGTCGCACTATGTCCGAAGGGCATGCACGAATTACGCTGGAGAGAGCCGTTGATGAACGAAGACGAAGACGACAAGAGCAAGGAACTGCCGATCGGCAAGGAAACGGAAGCGAATCTTTTCAAGTCGCGTTCTATCTTCATCTATGGCGGCATTACCCAGGAACTGGCGCAGAAGGTCTGCACGCAGCTCGTGGCCCTTGCCGCCGCAAGCGACGACGACATTCGTGTTTACGTCAATTCGCCGGGCGGCCATGTCGAATCGGGTGATTCCATCCACGACATGATCAAGTTCATCAAGCCGAAGGTTTACATCATCGGCACGGGCTGGGTCGCTTCCGCCGGTGCGCTGATCTATGTTTCGGTGCCGAAGGAACGTCGCCTTTGCCTGCCGAACACCCGCTTCCTGCTGCACCAACCCTCCGGCGGCACGCGCGGCATGGCGTCCGACATCGAAATCCAGGCGCGCGAAATCATCAAGATGAACCAGCGCCTGATCAAGATCTTCTCCAAGGCCACCGGCCAGAGCGAAGAAAAGATCGCCAAGGATATCGATCGCGATTACTGGCTTGGCGCGGAAGAGGCCAAGGATTACGGTCTGGTCGGCAAGATCGTCGAAAGCCAGTCGGAGCTCTGAGTTTCCGATTTTCCTTTAAAAAGCCCGTACCGGCAGCAGCCGGTGCGGGCTTTTCCGTTTCTCGTGGCGGAATGCCGTGGTTCCGGTCCTGCCCTGCGGCAGGCGCGGCGTCATTTCATGGTGTCGCAGGCCTTCATCATGTCGGCTTTCTTCGTTCTGTCCATTTCCATGCCGGCCTTGTGCATGCAGTCCTTCTTGCTGGCCATGGACATACCATCCTTTTTCATCATCTGCGTTTTCATGGTGTCGCTGTGCGCGGCGTCCCTCTTCATCGTATCGGTTTTCATGCTGTCGGCATGGGCGATGCCTGTGAAGGAAAGGACCGACAGCATGGAAGCGGTGGCGATGGTCGCAAAAATGCGGGTCATGAAAGGTCTCCTCTGGACGTCGTTTATGTCCGGCGGCGGCGTGCCGCGGCTCACGATTGTCCATTCGCTCGGAGACGGCCCGCCGTTACGGCTTCACGCGCTTGTGACGGCATATTCGGGCGAGATTTTTTTTAAGCCATTATGTAACAATAGCCTGCCGATTGCGAATAACCCGACAGTGACGATGACAGGCAGCCCTTCGGAAGAGACATTAAAGATGCTGATGCTGCGTTCCCTTGACGGGGACGAAAGCGCCTACAGGCATTTGCTGCATGCCCTGCGGCGGCTGCTGGCCGCCTATTACGGCCGGCGCATGGCCGGCGCATCCCGAGGCGATGTGGAAGATCTCGTGCAGGAAACCCTGTTGTCGCTTCACGCCAAACGGGAGACCTATGATCGTGCGCGACCGTTCACGGCCTGGTTCTTTGCAATCGCGCGCTACAAGCTCATCGACCATTATCGGGGCAGCGGCGCGCGGATGCGGGCGGAAATCGAACTCGATGAGACGCTGGAAGCCGAATCGACTGTCGATGCGGTGACGGCGCGCATGGATGTGGAACGCCTGCTCAACGACGTGCCCGA
The DNA here is from genome assembly GCF_044900305.1 of Agrobacterium sp. NPDC089420. Taxonomy (NCBI): domain Bacteria; kingdom Pseudomonadati; phylum Pseudomonadota; class Alphaproteobacteria; order Hyphomicrobiales; family Rhizobiaceae; genus Agrobacterium; species Agrobacterium sp. NPDC089420. The sequence goes on from NZ_JBJDMY010000011.1 coordinate 197,172, forward strand.
ACGGCAACGCGATCTCATTCGCAGGGTGAAGCTCGAGGGTCAGTCAATCGCCGAAGCGGCGCAGGGGTCCGGTCAGACCGAACTTGCGGCGAGGGTCGGCATCCATAGAACGCTGAAAGTCCTGGCGGCAAAGTTGCGGGGAGACACGTGAGAAAGACCGAAGACATCATTGATCAACTGGCGGGCGACCTCAGGCCCGTACCGGTTTCGGCGCTGGAGCGCAGGCTGCTGCTGGCCGTCTTGCCCGCGCTCTGCGTTTCGCTTGTGCTGATGTTCGTCATTCTCGGGCTGCGCAGCGATATGGATGATGCTTTCACCGAACTGGGTTTCTGGATCAAGTCCGCTTACAATGCAGTGCTGGCCGTGGTTGCGTTCCTTGCCGTCCGGCGCCTTGCCCGGCCCGATGGTGATCGTGGCCGTTTTTTTGCATGGCTGGCGGTGATTTTCGTTGCAATGGCGGCAATCGCATTCGTCCAGCTGGGCTTTGCCCTGCCGGGCAGCTACCGCACCCTTATTCTGGGATCGTCGGCTCTGCATTGCCCGTTTTTGATCGTGGTTTTCGCATTTCCCATGTTTCTGGCGAATTTGTCGGTTCTCAAACGCTCCGCGCCCGCCGATCCCGCGCTTGCCGGTTTTGCGGCGGGCATCGCCGCGGGTGCAGCCGGGGCGTGGGTCTATTCCTGGTTCTGCACCGAAAACGGCATGGCATTCGTGCTGATCTGGTATTCGCTCGGCATTCTTGTCATGGGCCTGATCGGCGCTTTTGCCGGCTCCCGTTTTCTCCGCTGGTGACCGTTTCCTTCGCCTGGCCGAGCCGGTTGCCGATACCGGCCCCGAGCGTTGCCCGAGCCGGCATCCTGCGTCATCACGGATCCTACTGACCCAAATTTGCGGGAATTGCGAAGAGCGCAAACTGGGTGAACTGCTTGCCCGGATTGAAATTGTCGTCCGAGGCGATGACGAAGATCTGTTTGCCGTCCACCACCGGGCCGAAAGCGAAGCTTTCGATATTGTCGATGTCCAGGCCGAAATCGCCTTCGTTGATTTCGAACCAGGCGGATTTGGATATGGCGGCCACGGAGGCCGCATCGATCTTGTCCCTGCCGAGAATATTGTCGGCGCGCGACAGGTCGGCGATGAAAAAGCGGATATGGTTGCCGACGCCGGAAGCGAAATTGCGCTCGACGGCGACGAAACGGCCATCCGGCAGGGCCGCAATGGCGGAGAGACCATTGTCGTTATATTTCGGCTCGGCGGCTGTCGGGGTCTTCGAGATCGCTTCGGTGACATAGACGTGCTCGGCCACCGGTTTCAGCGTCGCCGTATCGATCACGAGGATGCGTGCCGGGCTGCCGGCCTGCGGCGTCGCCTTGGGGCCGTCCTGGATCAGGGCGTTTTCGGTGGCGGCGATCAGCCGGCCGGGCATCAGCATCAGGCCTTCGAAGGCGAGATTGTTCTGCACGCCTTTGGTCTTTGCGTCATCGACGAGATAGGCGTCGGGCAATTCCAGCCGCCTGACATTGCCGCCATCGAGGTTCGAGACATAGATCGCGGGCTGGTTCTTCAGGTCACGCTCGGAGGACCAGTAGAGCTTGCCGCCCTTGCGGTCGAGCGCTATTCCCTCGGCATCGATGCCCTTCGGGGCGAAGGCTGCGCCGGCCTCATCCTTCAATTCCCGCGTGGCGGCGATGTTAAGCTTGACGGCGCCATCCGTGACGGCCAGTTCCAGCTCGTAATAGCGGGCCGGACCATTTTCCACACGATCATCGGAAATAGCTAGATAACGGCCGGTTTCACTGTCGAAGGCGAGATCCGAAATGCCGCCGAAGGCGACGCCATTGATGGCAAGGCCCGAAGGAACGACGATCTGGCCGAGAAAGGCCGGCGGTGGCGGGGTCTGGGCGGCGGCCGGAAGTGCCACAAGGCAAAAAGCGGCGAAGGTGGCGATGCGAAACATGGAGACGATCCCTCTTGTGGCGGCTGCCCCGCTGTTATGGATGCCGAGAGGATTAGTCCCCTGTCGCTAAACTTTGATGACGTTTTCCGCGTCTCCCGTACCTGAAGCCCGGCCGCTCATCTTGCCAAGCCTTGTCTTTTTTGATCCTGAATATAGTCATGCTTCATCCAAAGCGTGTCGCCATCTTCGGATTCGCGCTCCACGCTTCAAGTTTTGTTCCTGTCCGTCGTCAATGCAGACCGCTGCGGTTTTTGCGACAGGCAGCAGGCCGCAGAGTGCTTCATGCTGAAAGATTTTTCCGTCCAGAGCCTGTTCATGGGGTGCCTCACCGCCTTTGTCGGTTTCGCCAGCTCCTTTGCCGTCGTGCTGCAGGGCCTGAAGGCCGTGGGTGCGACGGATTTCGAGGCGGCGTCCGGGCTGATGGCGCTTTCGGTGGCCATGGGGCTCTGCGCCATCGTTCTCTCCATCGCCACCCGGCTGCCGGTCAGCATCGCATGGTCCACCCCGGGCGCGGCGCTTCTGGCGACCACGGGCGTGATCGAGGGCGGATTTCCGGCGGCGGTGGGCGGTTTTGTCATCTGCGCCGTCCTGATCATCATTGCCGGCCTGTTCCGGCCGCTCGGGCGGGCGGTTGCCTCCATTCCCGCGCCGCTTGCCAACGCCATGCTTTCCGGCGTCATCATCGGCCTGTGTTTTGCGCCGATCAAGGCGATCGGCTTCAACCCGGCGCTCGGCCTGCCGATCATTCTGGCCTGGATCGTGGTGGGGGCCTTCAAGCGGCTTTTCGCCGTGCCCGCCGCGCTTGCCGCCTTCGTGCTGGTGATGATCTTCGGCGTCGATATTCCCGCCGGCGCGCTGGACAGCGTGGCGCAATCGCTGACACCGCCGATGGAATGGGTGACGCCCACCTTCAGCCTGCACGCCGTGGTTTCCATCGCCTTGCCGCTCTTCATCGTTACCATGGCCTCGCAGAACATTCCCGGCATCGCGGTGCTGAAGGTCAATCATTACGATCCGCAGCCCGGACCGCTTTTCGCCACGACGGGCTTCTTCTCGCTGCTTTCCGCCCCCTTTGGCGGCCATGCCGTCAATCTTGCCGCCATCACCGCGGCCATGTGCGCGGGCGAGGACGCCCATGCGGACCCCAGGCGGCGCTACTGGGCCGCAATCATCGGCGGCGTCGGTTACATCGTCTTCGGCTTGCTGGCCGGTGTCGTCACGGCCTTCGTGGCGCTGGCGCCGCCCATCCTCATTCAGGCGGTGGCGGGGCTGGCGCTGGTCGGCGCCTTTTCCGGCTCCGCCGTTGCGGCGTTCAGGGAACCCGAGACCCGTGAGGCTGCGGCGATCACCTTTCTCATCACGGCTTCCGGCCTCTCCTTCGGCGGTGTTTCCGGGGCCTTCTGGGGGTTGATCGGCGGCGGGTTGATGATGGCGTTGCAGCGGGTGGTGAAGCGTGGTTAGATGGTGGAAATGGTATAGTTTTTATATTATATTCTCATGGTATTCGAATTTGATCCGATAAAGAGTGCTGGCAATAAAGACAAACACGGCATTGATTTTGTCGATGCCCAGGCATTGTGGCACGATAAATACGGTTTGACGGTTACAGCGCACAATATTGGAGAAGAGCGGTTCGCCCTCATCGCACTTCTCGGGGAGAAGTTGTGGTTGGCTGTCCACACAGTGCGGGGCAGCCGTATTCGCATCATTTCCGTGCGACGTGTCCGAGAATTAGAGAGGTATCACTATGAAGACAATAAGCGCAGAAGAATTCGACAGGATGGCCGATGGTGGCGAAGACATCAGCGAATATCTCGACTGGTCGACGGCACGGCATCTGAACATCGAACCCAAGCGCGTCAACATCGATTTTCCAACATGGGTCGTCAACGATCTCGACAACGAAGCACGTCGTCTCGGTGTGACCCGGCAATCGCTTGTCAAATTGTGGATCGCCGAAAGGCTGGAGACTGGCCGTCGAGCAAAATAAGTCTGCGCCTCACAAGATCACTTGTCAGACCGCCAGCCGCTGTTTATACACATCGCCATGAGCAACAGCATCGAAACCATTTCCGGCATGAGCGCGCAGATTTCTGCGAAGGCTTCGCCGTGCGGTGCACTCTCGCTTCTTAGCCTCGACCTTACACGCGGTTGCCGGGTCCAGTGAGGAGCGCCCGGCGGCCGAAAGCCCGCTGGTGCAAACGCTCCTCATCTCGAAATCTCATTTTATACTGGATTTAGGCCCCGATGGGCCGCGCATCCGCCGATGGCTTAAAGAAGCCCGCGGACTGCGCAAGGAGGAAGCGAAATGGACGCCAAGACCACCACTATTTCCAAGGGCATGACCGATGCGAGCGTGAAGTATCGCCCTTACCCGACCATCAATATCCCCGACCGTACATGGCCGGGCAAGACCATCGACAAGGCGCCGATCTGGTGTTCGGTGGACCTGCGCGACGGCAACCAGTCGCTGGTCAACCCCATGGGCCACGACCGCAAGGCCCGCATGTTCAAGCTGCTCTTGGAAATGGGTTTCAAGGAAATCGAGATCGGTTTCCCTTCCGCCTCGCAGACGGACTTCGATTTCGCCCGCTGGTGCGTGGAGGAAGGCAATGTGCCTGACGACGTGTCCCTGCAGGTGCTGGTGCAGTGCCGCCCGGAGCTGATCACCCGCACCTTCGAGGCGCTGGAAGGCGCCAACAAGCCGATCATCCATTTCTACAATTCCACCTCGGAACTGCAGCGCCGCGTGGTGTTCGGCAAGGATGTGCACGGCATCAAGCAGATCGCCGTCGATGCCGCCAAGATGATCACCGACATGGCGGCCAAGGCCGGCGGCGGTTACCGTTTCGAATATTCGCCGGAAAGCTTTACCGGCACCGAGTTGGAAGTGGCGCTGGAAATCTGCAACGCCGTGGTCGAAGTGGTGAAGCCGACGGCCGACAACAAGCTGATCCTGAACCTGCCCTCGACGGTGGAAATGGCGACGCCGAACATCTATGCCGACCAGATCGAATGGATGTGCCGCAATATCGACAATCGCGAAAACGTCATCATCTCGCTGCATCCGCATAATGACCGCGGCACCGGCATCGCGGCAACCGAGCTGGGCCTGATGGCCGGTGCGGACCGCGTCGAAGGCACGCTGTTCGGCAATGGTGAGCGCACCGGCAATGTCGACGTCGTGACGCTGGCGTTGAACATGTATACACAGGGCGTGGATCCGGAACTGGATTGCCGCGATATCGAGCGCATCAAGGCGGTCTATGAATATTCCAACGAGATGACGATCCCCGAGCGCCACCCTTATGTCGGCGAACTGGTCTATACGGCGTTTTCCGGCTCGCATCAGGATGCGATCAACAAGGGCATGAAGGCGATCAAGGTCGCCAACCATCCGGTCTGGGAAGTGCCCTATCTGCCGATCGACCCGAAGGATGTCGGCCGTTCCTACGAGGCGATCATCCGCATCAACTCGCAATCCGGCAAGGGCGGCATCGCCTATATTCTGCAGCAGGATTACGGCATCAACCTGCCGCGCAACCTGCAGGTGGAGTTCCGTGAGGATATCCAGCGCATCACCGACGAAGAAGGCGTCGAACTGCCGGCCAAGCGCATCTATGAGCGCTTTATCGAGCGTTACGTGACGCAGCCGAAGGCGCGCATCAAGTTCGTCGATCACCACACCTATCCCGCCGGCGATTTCAAGGGCGTGCGCATCGTTGCCGCCGAGATCACCGACAATGGCGAAGTGAAGCGCATCGAGGGTAAGGGAACAGGTCCGATCGACGGCTTCATCAATGCGCTGTCGGTCTATCTCGGTATCGATCTGTCGGTGAATGACTATTCCGAGCATTCGCTGCAGCACGGGTCGAATGCCTCGGCCATTGCTTATGTCGAGATGGAGCATCCGGGCGGCAAGCTGTTCGGGGCAGGCGTCAATACGAATATCGTGGCGGCGTCGCTGGAGGCGATCGTTTCGGCGGCCAATCGGGTGCTGGAAGAGCGGGCTAAGTGAGCTTGCTTGGAGGGTGGGGCAAGGCACCCCCCTCTGCCCTGCCGGGCATCTCCCCCTCAAGGGGGGAGATCGGCAGGAGGCGCTACCACCACTTCATTTGCAACGTTGAGATGGGCGAGACCCAACCACGAGTCGATCTCCCCCCTTGAGGGGGAGATGCCCGGCAGGGCAGAGGGGGGTAAGCCCCAGCCTCAAAGCCGGCGAACGCTATTCCCCCAACCGCGAGAACCCCAGCGGCCGCCCATTCTCATAAAACACCCGCACATCCTCCAGCGCCACGCCCGTCCCCGTCTCATCGAGGCTATGCCGCTCGCAGGTTACGTTCCAGGTGCCCGGCCCGCCGGAAATGTTGAAGAGATTATAAGCCGCACGCGGTTTTTCCCCGCCCGGCCCCTGGCTGGCCGACGCGATGCCGACGACCGGGATGTGGTCCAGCCCGTGATGGGTATTCAGCCAATAAACCGTATTCAAATGCGTATGACCATGCAGCACGAGTTCCGCACCCCCGACGCCCAGCGCTGCGGCGAAACGGCGAATGCCGATCATGCGCTTGTGGGTGGCGGCTGCACCGCGGATCGGCGGATGATGGATCATCACCACGCGGAACAGCCCCTGTTCGCCGGCTTTTTTCAAAAGCTCCGCCGTGGCGCGGGCCTGGCGGTTGCCGAAATAACCGGTGGCTGAAAAGGGCGGTGTGGCAATCGAGGTGGAGCAGCCGATCAGCGCCACGGGGCCGCGCACGCGCAGATAGGGGAAAATCTTGCGGTCGTCGTCCCATTCCGGCGGATCGCCATCGCCGCGCACATAGGGGTACCAGGCCTGCATGGCCTTGTCATGCGCGCCGGACACATAGGCGTCGTGATTGCCGGGAACCACCGAGGTCTTTTCAGGGTCGCCCACTTCCTCCAGCCAGTCGGCGGCGGCGCGGATTTCGATGCCGGTCGCAAGATTGACGAGATCGCCGGTGATCGCCAGATGATCGGGCGATTTCGTTTCCAGATCGTCGAGCAGCTTTTCCAGCGTATCGGTGAAAAGGTGCTTGCGGCGGTTGCGGTGCCAGTTGACGAAACCGGTGATACGCTTGGATGCAAGTTCCCGGAAAGTGAGTTTTGGCAGTGGCCCCAAATGGACGTCTGAAATATGCGCAAGTTTGAACATGGCGGCAGAGATAACCTATGATATGCCCCACGTCCAACAAAAGCCGGCAGGCGGGGAGAAACCAGGGTGAATGACGAGACAACCGGGCGGCAGGCCCGTCCGTTCCATATGCGCATCTTCATTCGCCTGCTGCATTTCGTTTTTCTGTTCACGCGCGGCGCAACCCTCGGTGTGCGTGCCGCCTGCTACGATGAAAAGGGCAGGATTTTCCTGGTACGGCACACCTATCTGCCCGGCTGGTATCTGCCGGGCGGCGGCGTGGAGCGCGGCGAAACCCTGCTTGAGGCGCTGCACAAGGAAATCCGCGAGGAGGGCAATCTCCAAGCGGCCTCCAGGCCGGAGCTTTTCCATGTCTATCTCAATCTGGAAGGCAGCAACCGCGACCATGTCGCGCTCTACCGGCTGGCCGTCACCCAGACGCAACCGAAAAAGCCGGACCATGAAATTGCCGAAAGCGGTTTCTTCGAGCTTTCAGACCTCCCCCAAGGGGTGACGGCGGCAACCCGCCGCCGCCTTGCCGAATTTGCCGGTGAAACGGCGGTTGCCGACCACTGGTAGCGGCGGAAAGCTTCCGTCAGGAGAGGGCCTCGCGGCCATGGGCCATGGTCAGATCCAGCTCCGGGCCGACGGGCACGATGCCGGTCGGGTTGATGGTGCGATGGCTGCGGTAATAATGTTCCTTGATGTGGCGCATGTCGACCGTCTCCGGCACGCCCGGCGTCTGGTAAAGATCGCGCAGATACGCCGTCAGATGCGGATAGTCATGGATGCGGCGGATATTGCACTTGAAATGGCCGACATAGACGGGGTCGAACCGCACCAGCGTCGTGAACAGGCGCCAGTCCGCTTCGGTCTGTTCCGCACCGAACAGGAAACGCCGGTCCTTCAGGCGGCTCTCCAGCATGTCCAGCGTTTCGAAGACCTTCACGGCATTCTGCTGATAGGCTTCCTGCGTGGTGGCGAAGCCGGCCTTGTAGACGCCGTTATTGACGGTGTCGTAGATGACGTCGTTCAGCGCATCGATCTCGGCATGCAGCGCTTCAGGGTAATAATCCGCGTCCGATCCGGTGAGACCGTTGAAGGCCACGTTGAACATGCGGATGATTTCCGCCGATTCATTGGAGACGATGGTACCGCGCTTTTTATCCCACAGAACCGGCACGGTGACGCGCCCGGAATAGTTGGGGTCCGCCCTGGTATAGACCTGCCAGAGCGTGGAGGAGCCGAACAGATGATCTTCGGTCGCGCCCGGTGTGCGTTCTCCCTCAGGCTTGAATTCCCAGCCGTTTTCCAGCATCAGCGGATCGACGACGGAGACGGAGATCAGGTCTTCCAGCTTCTTCAGCTTGCGGAAGATCAGCGTGCGGTGCGCCCAGGGACAGGCAAAGGAGACATAGAGGTGGTAACGACCCTTCTCCGCCTCAAAACCGCCTTGTCCGGAAGGGCCGGGCGCGCCGTCCACTGTCACCCAGTTGCGGAACTGCGAGGCGCTGCGCTTGAAATGCCCCCTGGTTTCCTTGGTGTCATACCAGAGGTCTTTCCATACGCCCTCCACCAGCATGCCCATGATGATCTCCTTGATTGTTTCCCTGGCGGCGATATTACCCGTTTCGCTCCTTGCCGCGAACCCGCAAGGCGTTGAACAATGCGTTTCCGGTCCCGCACAGGCTGAATGAAGAAGCGCCGAGATTTGTTCTGGACGGGTGGCGATTTTCCTGATAATTGCGATTTTCACAAATCTGAGGAATTTTTTGACTATGATCGAACCACGGATGCTCCGACGACGCTGACGCTCCTGAACGCCCTTACCGGCGCAGCCGTCATTTATTGTCGCATCCGCATTCTGGAAGTTTCGGTCTCTTCATGTCCAAGCACGATCTTGTCTACCTCACCGAGGACGCGTCCCACGACGCCATCATCGACGTCATCAACGAAGAAGCATTTGGTCCCGGCCGGCACACCCGTGCGGCGGCGCGCATCCGTGAGCAGGGGCCGCATGACCGCTCGCTGTCCTTCGTCTGCGCCGATGATGGCGAGACGATTGCTTCGGTGCGCATGACGCCGGTTCTGGCCGGTGGGGTGAAGGGCCATATGCTTGGCCCGCTCGCGGTTCGGCCCTCGCACAAGAACAAGGGCATCGGCCGGGAACTCGTCCGGATCGCCATTGCGGCTGCAAGGCGGAAAGGCTCCGAGGCCGTGATCCTGATCGGCGACCCGCCCTATTACATGCCGCTCGGCTTCGAAAAGGTCGCCTATGCGGCGCTCGATTTTCCCGGCCCGGTTGACCCGAACCGGGTGCTGGTCGTGCCGCTTGGCGACGACGTGCACCAGCGGCTGAAGGGCAAGATCGGCTGGCGCAAATGCGAAGCCGTGATGCCGGCCGCCACGGCGGAAGATGAGGGTTTTGAGGAGCCGCTCAGGGTTTACGGCTGAGGGGGTATCCGAAGGGGCTTTGTGCTTTTTAGCGCAACATAAAACCCCCGTCATGCCGGACTTGATCCGGCATCCAGCCACGGCGCGTCTGCGCCGTGAAAGAGTCTCCCGCGATCAAGGACTTGATCGCGCTGGCAACTGTATTGGTGGATATTATTCTCAGGATGTTTTGAATGTGGTTTTGTCCCTGAGAATGGCGTTTGC
>NZ_JBJDMY010000012.1:0-187511 GCF_044900305.1 Agrobacterium sp. NPDC089420
TCCTTGTTGATGGCGACGATGACCTTCGAGTCCTTCATGCCGGCCAGATGCTGGATGGCGCCCGAGATGCCCGCCGCGATGTAAAGCTGCGGCGCCACCACCTTGCCGGTCTGGCCCACCTGCCAGTCGTTCGGCGCATAACCGGCATCGACGGCGGCGCGGCTTGCACCGACGGCTGCACCCAGCTTGTCGGCAACCGGCAGGATGACTTCCTTGAACTTCTCCGAAGAGCCAAGCGCACGGCCACCCGAGATGATGATCTTCGCGGACGTCAGCTCCGGACGGTCGGACGACGCCAGCGCATCGGAAACGAAGCTGGAGAGGCCGGGGTTTTCGGCAGCACCGATGGTTTCGACCGCTGCCGAACCGCCTTCCGTTGCTGCCGCAAAAGCGGTCGGGCGCACGGTGATGACCTTCTTCGCATCGCTCGCCTGCACCGTCTGGATGGCGTTGCCGGCATAGATCGGACGCTTGAAGGTGTCAGGCGACACGACCTCGATGATTTCCGAAACCTGCGCCACATCCAGAAGCGCCGCAACGCGCGGCGTGACATTCTTGGCCGATGCGGTGGCCGGCGCAATGATGACATCATAGGAGGGGCTAAGCGAGACGATCAGCGCCGCCAGCGGCTCTGCCAGCGCATTGGCATAGGAGGCGTCGTCGGCAAGCAGCACCTTGGAGACGCCGGAGAGTTTCGCGGCTGCGTCAGCCGCACCCTTTGCGCCGGAGCCGGCGACCAGCACATGCACGTCGCTTCCCGTCCCCTTGGCAATCTGGGTTGCCGCCGTCAGCGTCTTTGCCGTCAGGTCGGAAAGGGTTGCGTTGTCGTGTTCTGCCAGAAGAAGAATGGTCATGAGAATATCTCCCTTTTCCGAAACTCGGAGCATTTCCAGTAAAACTGCGCAGCGGTTTTACGTCCGGAAAATGCGTAAAAACAAAGATGCAGAGTGCGTCCGGGCGGACGCGCTCTAAAGGACGCCGTCGGCCTTGAGCTTTTCGACCAGCTCGGCAACCGAGCCGACCTTGATGCCGGCCTTGCGGCCTGCCGGCTCCTCGGTCTTCAGCACTTTCAGGCGCGGCGACACGTCGACGCCGAAATCGGCCGGAGCCTTTTTGTCGAGCGGCTTCTTCTTGGCTTTCATGATGTTCGGCAGCGAAGCATAACGCGGCTCGTTCAGGCGCAGATCGGTGGTGACGACGGCGGGAAGCTTCAGCTCCACCGTCTGCAGGCCGCCATCGACTTCACGCGTCACGGCGACCTTGCCATCGGAAGGCTCGACCTTGGAGGCGAAGGTGCCCTGGCCCCAGCCGAGCAATGCTGCCAGCATCTGGCCGGTCTGGTTCGAATCGTCATCGATCGCCTGTTTGCCGACAATGACGAGACCGGGCTGTTCGGCTTCCGCCACGCCCTTCAGGAGCTTGGCGACGGCGAGCGGCTCGACGGTTTCGTCGGTCTCGATCAGGATGGCGCGGTCCGCACCCATGGCAAGCGCCGTGCGCAGCGTTTCTTCCGCCTTGGCCGGGCCGATCGACACGACCACAACCTCTTCGGCCTTGCCCGCCTCTTTCAGACGAAGCGCCTCTTCCACCGAGATTTCGTCGAACGGGTTCATCGACATCTTCACATTCGCAAGCTCGACACCAGAACCATTCGATTTCACACGGATCTTCACATTGTAATCGACAACGCGCTTGACGGGGACAAGGATCTTCATCGGCGGCTTTCCTCAGGCAGATGTGTGGTTCCGGCCGGAAAATTTCCGGCCGCTCTATGCATCCTGTCAGGCAATCAGCAGGCTTGCGCGAATGATGCGTTCATAAATATAGACGGAATTCTCAATGATAAGCTCTCTACGACCCTCATCGGGCTCGTAGTGAATCTGCATGGCGGCATAGGCACGCATGCCAAGCAGCTGATAGATGATGCAATCTATCTTGTCGTCGGACAGAAGCGCGATATGTCCCGTCACAATGCCGCGTTTTATCGAACGCCTGTAGCCCGAGACGATATTATCCATATGGATGCGGTGAGCCTCCGGGGCGAAAACCTCCGCCTCGTAGAGGATACGATAAAAGCCCTCATTCTTGACGAGATAGTCGAGAAATGCGTTGAATCTCGCCAGCTCACGCGCCATGCCCGGAGCCGATTTGCGCGCCTCTTCTTCGATGACCGCCAGCATGCGCAGCCCCTCATAGGGCAAGAGCTCATCGAACAGTGCCTGCCGGTCGAAGAAATAATTGTAGAAGGTGCCGTGAGCGACGCCGGCGGTATCCGCGATCTTCGCGATGGAGGCTGAAGCATATCCCTCCGCAGCGACCACCTTGCAACCGGCGGACAGCAGACTTTCACGCGTCAGCTTCGCCTTTTCATCTCTTGAAAGGCGGCGTCCGAAGCGCCGGTTCGACCGTTCATCGTTCATTTCTTCCACGTCCTATCCTGTATGCGAAGTTTCAAAATGACCATGTCGGTCCATGTCCCGCAATATACGTTTGAGTACCTTCCCCGAAGGATTGCGGGGCAGTTCCTTGAGCAGCACCAGATCGTTGGGGCATTTGAACTTCGCCAGCGACTTCTGACAATATGCCGACAATTCCTCGAAGCCGAGGCTGGCGCCCGCATGCAGCACCACGGCGGCAACGGCAACCTCGCCCCATCGGGGATGGGGGCGGGCGAAGACCGCAACCTCCTTGACGGCAGGATGGCCATAAATGACACGCTCCACCTCCGAAGAGGCGATATTTTCTCCCCCGGAAATGATCATGTCCTTCTGTCGATCCGTGATAAACAGGAACCCGTCATCGTCCATATAACCGATATCGCCGGAGCGCATATAACCGTCCGGATGAAACACGGCAGCGGTATTGTCGGGATCGCGCCAGTATTCACGCATGACCTTCGGCCCGCGCATGCAGATTTCCCCTTCCTCGCCCGCAGGCAGCGGTGCGCCCTCGTCATCGCGTATCTGCACCTCGACGAAACGCAGCGCGCGGCCGACCGATCCGATCTTTTCCAGTTCGCGACCGGGTTCCATCATCGTATCGCCGGAGCAGGTCTCGGTCATGCCGTAGGCGTCGATGTAACGAGCCTGGGGAAAACGTTTCATGAAGGCGCTGATGCGCGATTCCGGTGTACGCTCGCCCCCGCCTATACACCACCGAAGGGTGTCCATCGTCGGCAACCCCTCCACCGGCAACGCCAAAATATCATTGGTCATCACCGGCGCCAGCCAGATACCGTCCACACGCCGCAGGACGATGGTCTCCAACACCTTGCGCGGATCGAAATCACGCATGAGCACGATGGCGCCGCCTGTCAGATGCACGGCCAGCCCCGGAAGATCGCACCCACCGACATGATAGAGCGGCCCGACAATCAGCAACCGGCTGCTTCTCTTCAAATCAAGGGCCAGGATGTGATCGAAACATTTCCAGTAATAGCTGTCGTAAGTGTGCACGACACCTTTCGGCCGCGAGGTCGTGCCAGACGTATACATGAGCCGGAAAACATCGTCGCGGCCACGCGGCACCAGACTTATGCGCCTGCGGCCATTGGCCACCGGTTCCAGCATAGCGCCAATATCGCGGCGTCCTTCTTCATCAAGAGAAATGACGGGAAGCCGCGTCTGTTCGGTGGCGTCGACAAAAATGTCGTCGGCGATGACGATCTGCGCTCCGGCATGAACCGTGATATATTTCACCTCATCCGCGGAGAGCCGGAAATTCAGCGGAAGGACGACGGCGCCGATGTGCCCGATCGCATAAATCAACTCGATATAGGCGAGGCTGTTCTTCATCAGCAATGCGACGATTGAGCCTTCTTCAACGCCGCGCCGCGCCAGACAATAGGCAAGATGGCTGACGCGCTTCTCCAGTTTACGCCAGTCCAGACTAATATCGTCGAAGATCAGGGCTTCCGCATCGGGCATCACGCGGGCGTTTTGCGCAAGGATGTGTGACAGGTTGAGTACAGCGCCGCCCGGACCGGATTGCGGCGTCGCGCCCTTGTGAACCAGAGGGCTCACGCCCTTCTTGACCGTGGATTCCTTCTCCACCGGGCGATCATGACGGCCGCTGGTTTGCGATGACTGATCCGGTACGCCGTTCAAACTCATTATGTCGCCTCTCCCGATCCCGTTCATAGTTGTTTTGGCTCCATGATTCAATATTCATTTTGTTGTCCGGCACTCTCCCTGCTTTTGCCGGACGAGGGGCACGGATCAGTTTCGCCAGCCGCGCAGCCGGTTTCCACCGTCGCAGCGAACGACCTCGCAGGTGATGAAGCGCGCATCGTCGGACGCCAGGAAGAGATGCAGGGCGACGATGTCGTCGGGGACGCCGCGAAGGTCGACGAGTTGCATGCCGCGAATGCGTGCATGGGTTTCCGGTGAAAGCCCGGCCAGATTCGCTTCCGTCTCCATCAGCCCCGGTGCAACGGCATTGACCCTGATGCCATCAGGACCAAAGACCTGCGCCATGCCATAGGTCATGGAATTGAGCGCAGCCTTGGTGACGCCATAGGCCGATGCCGGCACAAAGCTCGCCATGGAGGACTGGTTCAGAACGACGCCCCGGGTGCGGGCGAGGGCGGGACGCAGGGCTTGCGCCAGGACGAGTGGCGAGACCGTATTGATCGCCAGAAAGCGCAGCCACTTATCCATGCTCAACGTCTCGAAGGACTGGCTGATTTCCCCATAGGCCAGACCGGCATTGTTGATGAGGACGTCGAGCCGTTCATGACGCTGGTGAAAATCGGCCGCGAAGTCGTGGATGGCGCCTTCGTTTGCAAGATCGATCGTATGGGTGGAGACCCTTGCACCTGTCGCTGCCAATTGTTCAGCGGTGTCGGCGAGCCCCTTCTCATTGATGTCGAGAAGAACCAGTTCCGCCCCCTCGCGTCCAAATCCGAGGGCAAGCGCCCGCCCCAGGCCACCGCCGCCGCCGGTCACCACGACCCGCCTGTTTTCGAAACGTTTTGTCATTGAAGCTCCAAAATTCGATTGTTGCTGAAAAAATCCCACCCTCATTCGCCTGCCGCCGGCACTCCGCCCGGTTCCGCGACGGGTTGATATTTTCTCTCCCGACGCTGAACGAGGAACACGAAGAAGACGGGGGTGAACAAGGCCACCAGCACGGTTGCGGAGATCATTCCGCCAAGGACGCCGGTGCCTATCGCGTTCTGCCCGGCCGACCCGGCGCCTGAGGCCACCGCAAGCGGCAGGACACCGAACATGAAAGCCAGCGATGTCATGACGATAGGCCGGAACCGTATGCGCAGCGCTTCCACGGCAGCGTCCCTCAGGGGCACTCCCTGCCGCAGGAGGTGTCGCGCAAATTCGACGATCAGAATGGCGTTCTTCGCAGACAGCCCGATGATGGTAATGAACCCCACCAGAAAATAGACATCATTGTCCATGCCTCGCATCATGACCGCCACTATCGACCCGATCGCCCCGAGCGGAACGGCCAGCATGACCGAAACCGGTATGAACCAGCTTTCATACAGCGCGGCGAGCAGCAGAAAGACGAACAGAACCGAAAGTGCGATCAGCAACGGCGCCTGCGCCCCGGCCTGGACCTCCTGCAGGGATTCGCCCGTCCAATCGTAACCGAAACCTTCCGGTAGCTTGGCCGCCAGCCGCTCCATCTCGGCGATGGCATCCCCGGAAGAATGGCCGGGCTTTGCCTGGCCACTGATCCGCAAGGCCTGATAACCGTTATATCCGGTGATCTGGGTCGGCCCCATCGACCATTCGACACTCATGAAGGCGGAGAGAGGCACCATGCCACCGCTTGCGTTGCGGACAGAAAGCGTCATCAAATCTCCAGGCAGCATGCGCGCGGCACTATCTGCCTGAACCGTCACGCGCTGCATTCGGCCGGCATTGGGAAAGTCGTTCGCATAGGCCGAGCCGAGATTGGTCGAGATCGTGCTGTTGATGTCGGCAAAGGAAACACCGAAGGCATTGGCCTTTTCCCTGTCGATCATCAGGTTGAGCTGCTGTCCAGCCGGCATGCCCACGACCCTCAGGCCGGTAACGATGTCGGAACCGGCCGCTGCGGCGAGCAGTTCTTCCCATGCCGCCACCAGCGCATCCTGCCCCCTGCCGGCCCGGTCCTCCAGACGGAAATCGATGCCGGCAAGCGAACTGAGGCCCGAAATCGAGGGTGGAAGCATGGCATAGATCTGGGCATCCTTGATGCCGGTGAAGAATTTTTCATTGAGGCGATGCACGATGGCCTGCGCCGAATCCTCCGGTGCCCTTTCCGACCAGTCCTTGAGTGTCAGATAGACGCTGCTGACATTCTGGCCTGACCCCGCCAGGTTTCCGCCCGTCTGGGCGCTGACCCTTGTTATTGCCGGCTCCGACCGCAGGATTTCCTCCATCTGCCGGATCACCAGTTCCGTCCTGCGTGCACTTGCCTCCGTCGGCGCTATGATATCGACCATGATGGTGCCCCTGTCCTCCACCGGAAGGAAGGAAGTGGGAAGCTGCATGAAAGCCCAGCCCGCGCCGGCGGCAAGCGCGGCGTAGATCACCATCATTCGCCCCGTCTTCCTGACGCCGCGCCGCGCGAGCGCGACGTAACCGTTCGTGGTGTCCTTGAAAAAGCGGTCGAACCAGCCGAAGAGACCACGTCCGGCATGATGGCCTGCCGCTGGAGGCCTGAGCAGGCTGGCGCAGAGCGCGGGCGTGAATGTCAGGGCCAGGAAACCCGAAAACAGGATCGATACAACCATCGTCAGGCTGAACTGCCGATAGATCACCCCCACCGCCCCGGGGAAGAAGGCCATCGGAACAAAAACCGCCGTCAAGATCAGCGTAATGCCGACAATGGCGCCGCCAATCTGGCCCATTGCCTTATGGGTCGCCTCGCGCGGGGACAATTGTTCCTCGGCCATGATGCGCTCCACGTTCTCGACCACGATGATCGCGTCATCGACGAGAATGCCGATCACCAGCACCATGGCGAACATGGTGAGAACATTGACCGAAAATCCGGTGACGAACATGATCGCACAGGTTCCGAGCAACGCCACCGGTACGACGAGGGCCGGGATGACAGTGCAGCGAAAACTCTTCAGGAACAACAACATGACCAGAAAGACCAGGCCCATGGCTTCAAGGAGCGTCATGACGACCTTGTCGATGGATGCCCCGACAAACGGCGTGGAATCGAAAGAAATATCGTAGGTGATGCCAGCGGGGAACGATCTGGAAAGCTCGCTCATTCTCTCGCGCACCGCCGCCGCGGTTGAGACGGCATTACCGGTCGGATGAAGCTGCACGCCGATGGCGGCGACGGCCTGGCCATCGAGACGGGCGGTGGAACTGTAGTTCTCTCCACCGATCTCGATCCGCGCGACATCGCGCAGGCGCACCGTTGAACCGTCGGGATTGGCCCGCAGGGTGATCGCGCCGAATTCCTCGACAGTCGACAACTGCCCGTGGACGACGACGCTGGCCGTGATCGCATTGTCTGCCACGCTGGGCTCCGCCCCTATCCGCCCTGCCGCCACCTGGGCATTCTGTGTGCGGATGGCATTCATGACATCATTTGTCGTCAGGCCCAGTCCCAGCATCTTGCCGGGATCGATCCAGACACGCATGGCGCGCGGCGACGCGATCAGCTGTATCGGACCGACGCCCTCGACGCGCTGGATTTCACGCATGATGTTGCGGTCGAGAAAATCGCCGAGGGCGATGGAATCATAGGCTCCGTCGGTGGAACGCAATGCCACGACCATCAATATATCCGCGCTGGCCGGCTCGACGCGAATACCGCCCTGCTGGACGACCGCCTGAGGCAGCCGTCCCTCGATGCGGCGGACGCGGTTCTGGGCATCCATTGCCGCCTCGATGACATTCGTGCCTGGCCTGAATGTCGCATTGATGGAAACGCGGCCGGATGCATCGGAACTGGATTCGAAATAAATCAGGCCCGGCGTGCTGTTGATGGCATCTTCGATCACGCGCGTGACGCTCTGGTAGATTTGATCGGGTGAAGCGCCGGCGTAGTTCGTCGAGAGATTGACCTTTGGAGGCGCCACATTCGGATATTGCGAGACGGGCAGCGCAGGCAGCGCCAGGACACCCGCAAGCATGATGAAGATCGCGGTCACCCATGCAAGAACCGGCCTGTCGATGAAAAAGCGTGTCATGGCCGGTGTTCCTCACTTCAATCCACGGACGGCGGCCTGCATGCCGGTCAGAACCGACAAGCCAGCCCATTCTGTGGGGGAAACCCTGCTTCCGGGCCTGATCTTCTGGAAACCCTCGACAACCGCGCGGTCGCCAGGATTGAGGCCGTCGACCACCACGCGGTCCTTGACCTGACGATTGATCGTGACGAAACGCTGCTCGATCTTCTGCTCACCATTGACGACAAAGACATAGGCCTTGCCGCTGGCATCGCGCTGTATGGCCTGCCGCGGCGCGGCGACAACACCGCGCTCCACGCCGTGTTCGATGACGACGCGCACATACATGCCGGGCAGCAAATCGGCGTCCGGATTGGGGAAAGTGGCGCGCAGCGCGATCTGCCCGGTGGATGAATCGACCGTCGAGTCCGAAAACAGCAGAATACCATGGTGATGATAATCGCTGCCGTCGTCCAGCCGCAGCCGCACATCCGCCTCGCCGGGTGCTATGCTGACAAGCCGGCCCGAAGCCAGCGCCCGGCGCAAATCGCGCATCTCAATGGAAGATTGGGTGAAATCCGCATAGACGGGATCGATGACATGAATGAGGGCCAGAACATTGCTGGAGCTGACCAGTGCTCCTTCGGTCACCAGCGCCCGCCCGATCCGGCCCGAAATCGGCGCCCTCACCTCGGAGTAATCGAGGTTCAGCTGAACCTGCGCCAGATTTGCAGTCGCGATTGCGACATCGGCATTGGCCTGCGCCAACTGGGTGCGGGCATCCTCCAGCTGCTGCGAGCTTGCAACATTGCCCTCCCGGAGTTTCGCCTGGCGATCGGCGCGTTGCCGGGCTGAATTCTGGCTGGTCTTTGCCCGCTGCAGGGCAGCCTGCGCACTTTCGAGCTGCACCCGGAACGGACCGGGGTCAATGCGATAGAGAACATCGCCCTCATTTACGAGGCTCCCCTGCTCGAATACCCGTTCGACCAGAATACCGGAGATCCGGGGCCTGACTTCGGCGATCGTGGTTGGAGCGATGCGGCCCGGCAACTCGTTGACGATCGGAATATCTTCCGAAGTCATCGTTGCGATACTGACGGGCGGTATCGGCTCGGCGGCAGCGCCCTGCGATCCGACCAATGCCATAAACCCGGCCAGAGCCAGAGATCGAGCCGAGCGGCCCATCCGGCCACGGCCACCGGATCCTCCCCGCCCCCCAGGCGCGGCAGATGCCCCGACAGGACCGCGAGACAAATCCGCGCCGGACGAAGATGACGATTTCGTATCCGAGTACTGAAACTCAAACATCATAGAATTCTCCTCCCCTTTTTCCTCCCGATGGACCGCTCCTCAACAGCCCATCGTGATCCGTTATGTCCTTTGCCTTGGGTCGTTCGGCACGAACGTGTTCGTGAAACCCCATGGAATACCCAGACTGGTCTGCGCGTCGGTCACGATCGTCGTTTCATCGCGCATGCTGATCCCCACATTCTCCGCGACCAGATGGCGTTCGACCCGGTCGAGATCGACAACTTTCCACGTCATCGAATAATAGGAATCGCCCGGCGCGGCCGCGGCCAGATGGGCCTGCGCCGCCGTTCCGGCGTCCGGCACGGCGTATTCCAGCACCGTATCGGCAAGGGCGACATACGTACTTGTCGCCGCCAATATCGGGTTGCGGCCCTCATGAATGACCCTGCCACCCAACGCGTTCACCGCGAAGTTGAGCGCTCTGTCTGGCTGGCTCGTCAAAATGGTGTGGTGGGAGCAGCATTCGATGGCAAGCGGGTCGTTTTCCTCGACAGGCGGCAGAAGCCAGCCGGGTGCCGTGCGGGGGTCGAGGGGGAACGGCGTTCCTTCCAGAAAGAACTGGTATTGCAGACCGGCATCCTGCGGCACCGTGAAGAACGTTATGACGCCGCCACCGGGTGAAAGGGGCGGCTGCTCGCCTTCGGCAATCTCGTCCGAAAGTCCCATCGACCGGATACCCGCTCCACGCAGCCCGAGATGCAGCGCGGTCATACCCTCGATATACCAGCCCAATCCCTTCAGGCTTGGAGCCTCGACGGCCGGATAACGCTGGAAACCCGAAACGAAGTGACGTTTCGGATCGATGGAATCGATGAAGACATCGCGGATTACCGTGAAGGTCGAATAGTCGGTGGGATAGTTCGGCGTCGAAGGCAGGATCGTCTCCAGCGACGCGCTCTTGCGCCCGAAAACCCGCTCGAACCAGCCTTCCGTCGTGGCGAGATCGTGCACATGGATCGTCGGATGAAACAATCGCACGACACGAAAATTCTGCTTGCTTGCGTTTTCCTGCGTCGTCATGGGGAATTCCTTTCCGCCTCAGTCTCCGGGCACCGTCGGCATGGAAATGAGCGGCCGCCGATGGCGGCACGCGCTTCCGTTTCAGGCTGGGACGGCGTCTGCCGCAGCCGATGACAGGGTGAAGTTGGCAAAGCCGGATTGCCGGCTGGCGTTCATCACGTCGAACAAAACGCCGCGTCCTGCCGGGTTCAGCAGGAGCTTGCGCGGCTTTCCCGGAATGTTCGAGCCATAATAATAGCTTAGCTCCGGGGAAAACGGCGAGTAGGGCGCTGCGCTGACCATGATGTGGTTCCACTCATCCTCTGCCGCCTGCGTCGGCTCGATGATGTTCGTGCCGCTCTGCTCGGCATGGGTCAGAAGCTCCATGATGAAGTCAATCTGATCGCCATTGTAGCGCGGGTTGTTGGCGGCCGCGCCGTGCGGACCACCGGGGAAGAACAGGTTGGGAAAACCCGCCGCCTGAATGCCGAGGAAGGTACTCGGGCCATCTTTCCATGCGTCTTGCAGCGCAACGCCCCGCCGGCCGCGAATGCCCATGCGCTGCATGGCGCGGGCAAAGTCGAAACCGGTCGCCCAGACGATGATATCGAATTCCTCGAAACCTTCCGTGGTTTCGATGCCCTTTGCGGTAATGCGTGTGATCGGCGTTTCCTTCATCGCCACAAGCTTGACATGTGAATTGTTGAAGGCCTCATAGAAACCGGTCGCATAGGGCGGCCGCTTTTCAGCATAGATGTGATCCTTCGGGATCAATTTGTCTGCCGTGCCCGGATCCTTGACGATGCTGCGGATCTTGCCGGCCAGAAATTCCGAAAACTCTTCGCGCAGCGGCCTGTTGAAAAAGAAGTCGGCATAGTTGGAGGTCATTTTCGAAAAGCCGGGGCTGTTCCAGAGCGTCTCGAAAAAAGCAAACCGCTCCTCCTTGCTGTCCTCGGATGACGAGCGGTTTGACGGCTCGTGCAGAAAACCGCTGATTGACGTGTCGAGCGTCTTCTTGATCGTCTCGAAATCGGCGCGCAACGCACGCTGCTCCTCCTCGGTGATCGGCCGATTGTTGAGCGGCGTGCACCAATTCGGCGAACGCTGATACACCGTCATCGACGCCACATCGCCGGCAATGGCGGGCACGAGCTGAACACCGCTCGAACCGGTGCCGATGACGGCGACGCGCTTTCCCTTGAAATCAACCGGTGCCGCAGGCCAGAGGCCGGTATGGTAGGATTGCCCGGCGAAATTCTCACGCCCCGGTATCGAGGGGAAGAAGGGCACCGACAGCACGCCGGTAGCCGCGACGAGAAAGCGGGCAATATAGGTCGCGCCATCTTCGGACTGCACCGTGTAAGCACCGGTCGTCTCGTTGAAGACCGCCGAGGTGACCCTGGCGTTGAGCCGTATGTGGGCGCGCAGGTCAAACCGGTCGGCGACATGGTTGAGATAGCGCTCGATTTCGGGCTGGCCGGCGAAATGCTCCGACCAGCGCCATTCGTCATAGAGTTCTTTCGAGAACAGATAGGCGTAGGTGTAGCTCTCGGAATCGAAGCGGGCTTCCGGATAGCGGTTCCAGTACCACGTCCCGCCGATGCCGCCGCCGGCCTCAAGGATGATCGCATTGAACCCCGCCTGGCGGGCGCGATAGAGCTGGTAAAGACCGGTTATGCCGGCACCGACGATCAGCATGTCGACCCCGATCGGGCCTGACGTGGTGTGAACAGCGGTATCAATCATGGGACTGTCCTTTCACGGATCAGAGCGAGTGGGCAAACAGGGCGATGTCGGAGAGCGTCGCATCGTAGATATCCGGTATCGCCCGCATGAAATAATTCTCGGCCGCGTGGCAGACGCCGATTACCGTTCTCGCCCGTGACGGAACGCCTGCTGCCTGCAGCTTTCGATAATAGGCCAGCCCTTCGTCCCGGAACGGATCCAGCTCATTGACCGAAACGGCATGGGGCGGCAGCCCCTCGAGGTCTTCGCGGCTGGCATGATAGGGCCAGGCCAGAGGATTGGTGGCATTTTCCCCGTTCGGATCATAGGCAACGGCAGTGGCGGCAACCACCGCCAGCGGCGTGTACAGCCCGTCATTCTCGTAAAGCGACTGCAGCTCGGGCAATTTTTCCGCATAGGCATTGGAAATATACGGGCAAAGCGCGTAGACGCCATCGACGCGGTCAAGCCGGCCCTCGCGCTTTGCCTTGATCGTCGCGGCCATTCCAAGGTTCGCCCCGCCGGATTCGCCCGACAAGACGACTTTGGAGATGCCCAAACGTGCCCTGTTCTCGGCCACCCAGTCCAGCGCGGAACTGACGTCGTTGAGGCCCGCCGGGAAAGGATGTTCTCCCAGATGGCCGGCGGCATTGCGGAACTCGACACCGATCACGATGAGGTTCTTCGCCGCCAGATCGTCACGCCAGCGGGCATAAAGCGGACCTTCCGCATTGAGAATGCACATGCCGCCGCCATGCAGATGCACGATGGCGGGCAACGGTCCCTCAGCGCCTTCCGGGCGGTGAATGAAGAGGGCAATGACATTGCCGTCAACACCCGTGGTTTTCTCGACGATCGTGCTGATGCCCTTGGCCGCGGGAATGCCCGCAACCGCGGCTTCGAGAAACTCGAAGGATCCGGCTTCAGCCGCCTTGAGATATTGCAGGATGCCTTCCAGCGGCGTCTGCGCCGTCACGTAGACCGGCGGCTCGCCGCCCATCTGCGCCGCATCCAGCGCGGCCACGAGACGACGATCGGCCCGGGGATCATCGCGAATGACCAGATCGGGATTTCCAAGCTTGCCGGGGCGGTGTAATTGCGATTGTTCCATTTATATGTCTCCTCCAGGACGTTTGCTGTTCGTATGTTGTCGCGGCGCGCTGGGCATTCCGCTCCATCATGGGTGAAATTTCAGCGTCAGGCGGTCGCGCCGCCATCAACCGCAATGGCCGTTCCGGTCATAAAACCGGAAGCGCCCGAGGCCAGGAACAGCGCGACCTGCGCCATATCCTGGGCGTTGCCCATGCGCTTCATCGGCACGCTTGCGGCGATCTGATCTATCGTGGCCCTGACGGTGCCATCCTCGATGTCGCGCCGCAGTGCCGGCGTGTCGGTGGCGCCGGGGCAGATTGCGTTTACCCGGATACCTTCCGGCGCCAACAGCAGGGCGATCGACTTCACGTACTGGATCAGTGCGGCCTTGCTGGCGGAATAGGTCGGGAAAAAGGAAACCGCCCGAACACCCGCGATCGACGAGGTGCAGATGACGGACGCATGCGAGGACTTGCGCAACAGCGGCAACAGCCGCTTCGTCAGCAGCATGGGAACCCAGAGGTTGATCGTCATGCAGCTTGTCCAGCTGTCCAGATCATAGTCGAAACCAGGCGGCGCCGGCAGACCCGCCTGATTGAACAGAATATCCAGATGCGCATTGTCGCGGACAAAGATTTCCAGAAAGGCATCGAGAGCCTCCCAGTCGAGCAGATCCACCGTGTGTGCTTCAGCCGTCCCACCTGCGCGGCGGATGTCCTCCGCGGTGTCTTGAGCGGCCTCACCGTTGCGGTCGACAATGACGACATGGGCGCCATGGGCGGAAAAGAGCAGGGATGAGGCGCGCCCCATGCCCGACGCGCCGCCAGTTATGAGAGCTTTTCTGCCCTGCAGGGAAAGAAGGGGCTCAGGCACGCTCGTCATTATTCGTTCCTCCACTTTTATCGTTTCGCGTGATTGGTGAGGGGGCGGCGCAGCCGCCGCCGGCAGCGATCAAAACAGCGCATAGACGCTGAACAGCAGATTGAAGGAGCTTCCTTCATCCTTGAAATATTGCAGGCTCGGCTTGTCGGTGTATCCGACACCAAGGGTTGCATAGAGCCCCGGCTTGATATTGGCCATGTATGAAGCAGTGATGCTGTTCGAAGCATTTATGGCGAACATGTTTGTGAAAGCCGACGCCGAATCGATGGCGTTCTTCACATATTTGCTGGTCTCATTGTGGCTGTAGATAACCGACAGCAGATCGCGCGGACGGCTCTCGAACGGCGCGAACCAATAGGCGCGGGCTTCGTAATATTGGGTAAAGGCTGCAACTTCCGGTTCGCCGTACATGAAGGTTCCGCCGACATAAATCCCCTGATAGGCTGTCAGCGGCGAGGACGGATTGGATTGCCATACCTGATAGTCGGCGAGAAGATAGACACCAAGCGCCCCATCTCTCGTTGCATGCGGATCGGAAAGCAGCCGGCTGTAGTCCCTGAACTCGGAATTGTTGTACAGCACGCCACCGCGGACCCAAACGAAGGGATTGTCGGGCGAAGCCTGTCTTTTGTAGCCCACCTCGTTGGTGAAGAGTATGCCGGTTCCCGGAACCGAGGAGCTGAAATCCAGACCGGAGGGATTGGCACGTTCCTCGTCATAGATCGGATTACCCGTCGGTCCGTTGACAGGCAGGCTTCGCTGGACCCCCGTCTGGGCATAAAGCTCTTCGTTCAAATGCCACGTAGCGCGAAAGTTCGGCGTTCCCATGCCGTTCGGGGAAATGCCGAGCACGACCGGAACAGACGCGGCCGGCCCGAACGGACTTGTCACGACCCCGCCAACGAAAGTTCCGGCAAATTCCGGCAGAGACGGGAAATAACCGGCCTTGACTTCCACCTTCCCGTCAAACAGCGTCTGATACCAGGACAGGCTTTGTGCACGAAGGGCGCTGGGGCTGAATTGCTCATCCGTGCTAAATGCATAATGGACACCGGCGGCAATTTGCCCGTCGGGGACACCCCATTGGCTCATGTCATAGGTCAGCAGTCCGATACCGGAAAGATAGGCTTCCGGTCGCTGTCCGAAATAGGAGCGGCCGCCGGCACAATTATAGTCGATATTCGCCGATGTGCAGGGCAGAAACCCTTCCGCGGGAATCTTGCGCGGCGTGTTCAGAATATTTCCCTGGAATATTGCCGAGTTCTGCGAGTGGAATCCGAAGCCGTAAGATGCAAGCCGCGTGCGCCAATAGCCGTCGTCCTGCACCACCGTATCGGCAAAGGAAGGGAAGGTAATGTTCCATCCCTTGTATCCGTAAACTTTGTCGAGAGCCTGGGCGCGCGCGGCAGACCCCATGTCCCGCGTCTCGGCCGCGTCATCCGACTTGATGGCGCTGTCCGCCCCGTCCTGTGGAGTTGCGGCGACCTTGGTTTTCTCGCTCGCCCTCGCCGATTTTGCAACGTGTTGCAACGTCACTTCGGTTGCACCGGCCGCAGAAAGGCCGATGCACATCACCGCTGCGGAACACGGCAAGGCGACCCGCCGGATGCGACAGGCTATGCTGGAAACAAAAGACATGCCCGGACTTCCGCCGGATAAAACAGGTCTGCGCTGCCCTTCAAGTTCACCCTTTTTCACTGTCGATCCTCCCGACATTTGCAAATTATTTCGCGCGTCCCACAAGCGGCCCGTTCTTGCCGGTCAGGGACGTTTGATGCCGCCGCCTCCCACGGAGCGGCATCAAAGGTGTTCATCGGCCCGCAGGGGCCTGCGCCTCGTAAACCGGCCCGGATCGCGGTGCCGGCAAATGGCGGAATTCGTGCGCTCGTACATCCGCGCCTCCTGCCGAACCTCAATAGGACCGTGGCAGGCCAAGATTGTTCATGGCTATGAAGTTCAGGATCATTTCCTCCGAGACCGGCGCGAAACGGAAAAGCCGCGCATCTCGCCACAGGCGTTCCGCATGGAATTCCTTGGCGTAGCCCATGCCCCCCATGACCTGCATCGATCGTTCGATCACGGCCGAGGCCGCCTGGCTGGCGATCAGCTTGGCAGCGTTGCTTTCCGAACCGAAAGGCAGATTGTTATCGAAATTGGAAGCTGCCTTGAGATTGAGCAGACGGGCAGCCTCGATTTCCGCCCAATGCTGGGCGAGCGGAAACTGCAGCCCCTGATAGGCGCCGATTGCCGTGCCATTGAAGACCTTGCGTTCCTTCGCATAATTCACGGCAAGCGAAATGCCGAGATAGCCGGCGCCGACCAGCCCGGCGGTCGTAACGACGCGTTCCGAGTTCAACACGTCGAGAAGCTGGTCCCATCCGCCATCGACCGTCCCGATAACCTCATCGTCACGCGCCTCGACATTGTCCAGAAATACCGATGACGAAGGCAGTGTATTGGTGCCGAGCTTTTCGATCGGCGTATGCGACAGACCGTCTCGCACGGTATCGATCATGAACAGGGAAATGCCGAAGGTCTTGCGCGGCGCTTCCGCCTGCGGCGTTGTGCGCGCCACAACCAGCATTTTCTGAGACTGAGGAACGCCGGTGATCCAGATCTTCTGACCGTTGATCCGCCATACGTTTCCGTCCCGCCGGGCGGTTGTCTTCAAATTCAGCGAATTGGTGCCCGCGTCCGGTTCCGTCAATGCCATGCAGAAGGTCATCTCGCCGGAGCAGAGCCGGGGCAGCCATTCCCGCTTCATCACCTCGCTGCCGTATTTACTGATGGCAACGCCGCCAAAGACGGGATTGAGCATGAACATCTGCGCCAGCGTCGCCCCGGCCCCGGCCTTGCAAAGTTCCTCAATAATCAGCGCGAGATCGACAAGACCAAGGCCGCCGCCGCCATATTCCTCCGGCAGCATCGCGCCGGCCAGGCCCGCGTCGCAGATCGCCTGCCAGCATTCAAAGGGATATTCCTTTGAGGCGTCCTTGGCCCGCCAATAATCCGGTCCGAATTTTTCACCGATCTGGCGCGCCGTCTCGATGATCATCGACTGTTCGTTTGTCAGTTCAAAATTCATGGGCAATATCTTTCCGTCAGGCATTCACAGCCGCCGCACTCCGCAAGAGCCGCAACGGCTCTTCCAGGTTGCGCGATACGAGTTGGAGGAAACGGGCCGCATCGGCGCCGTCGATGATGCGGTGATCCGCAGCAAGCGTCAGGCAGATTTCACGCGACAGCCGGGCTTGCCCCGCCTCGTCCGGCCGGAACATCTGCTGTTCGGCACCGACACCAAGGATCATCGCCTGCGGCGGGCTGATGATCGGCGTGAGGCTGGTCGCTCCGAACATTCCGACATTCGAAACCGAGATCACTCCGCCGCCCACATCCGTTGCGGCCAGCTTGCCATCGCGCGCCCGCGCAGCGAGATCGGCGCCCATGCGGGCGACATCGTCAAGCGGCAGGCGCCCCACATCCCTGAAAACCGGAATACGCAGACCCTGTACGGTTTCGGCCACCATGCCGATATCAGCGGTGGAAAAAGAAAGGATGCCTTCTTCCGTCCAGATACGGTTCATGGCGGGCATCTCCGCAAGAGCGAGCCCAAGCGCCTTGACCAGCATATGGGTAACGGAGATCTTGACCCGACCGGCGCCATCGCCATTGAGATCGTCGCGCAATCGTCCGAGCGGCAGAACGTTCACCATCCGCGTCAGGTAGAAATGCGGAATTTCCCGTTTGGCGGCCTGAACGCGACGGGCGGTTGCAAGCCGCGACGCATCCGGTTTCTTGATATCCGGCTGAAGGAAGGGGACCGGCACGGCGGCGGGCGGCAGATCTTTCGGCAGCGCAACGAGTGCCTGTTCGACATCCGCCACTTTTATGCGGCCATTCGGCCCGCTTCCCGTCACCTCGTGCAGGTCGACGCCATTTTGTCGCGCGACGCGCCGGGCAAGCGGCGTGGCGATGACACGCAATACGTCGCCTTTCATGATCCGCCCGCCACGGCCGCTGCCAACGACATCGGCGGGGGACAGGCCGTGATCCCGCATCAGCTTGCGCGCGGAAGGCGCATCCGATATCGGCGCATTTGATGGGAGAGCGTCGGATGACCGGTTGCGAGCCGACACCGGTACCGGCCCGCCGGCATCATCCTCATAGGCGACACGCGCGATCGGCAGGCCGACTCCCAGGACGTCGCCTTCGCCGGCCAAAATCTCCAGCAATTCTCCATCCGCTTCCGCCTCAACCTCATTGGCGACTTTTTCCGTTTCGACGACGAACAGTACTTCGCCTTTTGCGAACCGCTCGCCGGACTTTCTGTGCCACTGCACGATCTGACCTTCTGTCATGGTCAGTCCGAATTTCGGCATGAGCAATTCAGCCATCGATCCTCACTCCCCCGTGAAATGCGCGGGGCGCTTTTCGAGGAAGGCGGCACATCCTTCATGTGCGTCACGGCTGTCCAGAACCAGGCCGATCATCGCCTGCTCATGCCGGATCGCCGCCGAGAGCGGCATGTCGGCGCCATCGACGAGCGCGCGTTTCAGGAGCTTCAGCACAAGCGGCGATTTCTCCGCCAGACGGCCGGCCAATGCCCGCGCTTCATCCATCAGCGCCTCATGCGCCACCACGCGGTTGGCAAGACCGATCCGCACGGCCTCCTCGGCGGAAATCATATCGCCCAGATACATGAGTTCGCGGGCGCGACAGGAGGGAACCTGCCGGATGAGCCTCTGGGAACCACCGGCGCCGGGAAACAGGCCGAGATTGATTTCCG
This sequence comes from Agrobacterium sp. NPDC089420, assembly GCF_044900305.1. Lineage (NCBI taxonomy): Bacteria > Pseudomonadati > Pseudomonadota > Alphaproteobacteria > Hyphomicrobiales > Rhizobiaceae > Agrobacterium > Agrobacterium sp. NPDC089420. Next base: position 18,936 of record NZ_JBJDMY010000012.1, read on the forward strand.
GCAGGCCGAGCTTGGCCTTGTCCGATACCAGCCGGAGATCGAGAGCGAGCAGGAGTTCCGTGCCGCCGCCCAGCGCAAAACCGTTCACGGCACCCACCGTTGGCTTGTCCAGCATCTCGATACGCCGGAACAGGCGGTGGATGTCCTCGGCAAATTGCTGGTAATGGGCAAGGCCCTGCCGCGAACTCAGATCGGCGATATCACCGCCGGCAATGAAGGCCCGGCCCTCGCCGGTGAAGATCACCACGCGGATCGAAGGATCCGCCTCGATCCGGTCCAGAGCGGCGTTGTAGGCGGCCACGACCTCGGTGTTGAGGGCATTCAACGTCTCTGGCCGATCGATTGTCAATGTGGCGACAGAACCGTCGACCGTAATTTTGATGGGCGAAGTCGTCATGATAGATTCCACTTCATGCAAGAATACGACGCAGCGCGGCGGCAATGTCGGCGCTGTCGGGTCGATAATGCTTCTCCAGCACCGGGCTGAAGGGGACCGGCGCAAAAGGCGCCGCAACGCGAACGATAGGGGCATCCAGCTCATCGAAACCGATATCGGCCATACGCGCGGCGATCTCCGCACCGACGCCGAACGCCTCCACCGCCTCGTGGGCGACAACCAGCCGATGGGTCCGCGACAGGCTCTCGAGCACCAGAGCCTCGTCCCAGGGCTGAATTGACCGAAGATCGATAACCTCGACCGCTATGCCTTCCCCAGCGAGTTCGCTTGCCGCTTCAAGCGCACTAAAAACCATCGCCCCATAGGCGACGACGGTTGCGTCCCGACCGGGCAGGGCGATACGACCCTTGCCGATCGCCACCGGTTCCGGCGTTTCGGCCAGATCACCCTTCATGGCGTAGAGCGCCTTGTTTTCGACGACGATGACCGGATCAGGATCGTCGATAGCGGCACGCAGCAGCGCATAGGCGTCGGCCGGAGTGGCCGGAACGACGACCTTCAGGCCCGGAATATGTGCGAACCAGGCTTCCAGACATTGCGAATGTTGCGGGCCGGCGGACAGTCCCCCGCCATGCGGCGTGCGCAGGACGAGCGGAACGCTTGCCTGCCCACCGAACATGGAACGTGCCTTCGCCGCCTGATTGACCAGCATGTCCATGGTCAGCGTGGAAAAATCCATGAACATGATTTCCAGAACGGGCTTCATGCCCGTCAGCGCCGCGCCAACGGCGATGCCGGCGATGGCCGCTTCGGCAATCGGTGAATCGAACACACGCTCGGGGCCATAGCTGTCGAGCAGGCCCTTCGTCGCCTTGAACGAGCCGCCGGCGCTGGCGATGTCCTCACCGATCAAGATAACCGTCGGGTCGTGACGCATGGCGTCATGCAAGGCTTGATTGACGGCTTTGAGAAAACGGACCTCAGCCATTGCGGCCTCCGGAGATGGTATAAACATCGGCGAGAATATCGGCGGGCACCGGATGCGGCGCCGCGAGAGCGGCCTCAAGTGCGGCGCTGACCTGCGCATCGACCAGTTCGGCGAGTTCCGCGAACCAGCTTTGTGTCACGCCGTCATCTTCCAGGTAGCGGCGGGCAATGGCGAGCGGGTCGCGGGCGGCCATTTCGGCGACCTCCCCTTCGGGACGATAGTCCTGCTTGTCGCCCTCATAATGTCCCCTCACACGGGTGGTTCGGCATTCCAGAATGGACGGGTGGGGGTTGATCCGCATGGCGCCGATGGCGGCTTCGGCCACGTCGTGCACCGCTTGTGCATCATTTCCGTCCACTTCCGCATAGGTGATGCCCCAGGCGGTGGCGAGTTGGCGCAGGCCCGTCGCCATCTGCCTTTCGGTCGGGCTGAATTCCGACCAGCCGTTGTTCTCGCAGACGAACAGAACCGGAAGCGACCACAATTTGGCGATGTTGAAACATTCATGCACCACGCCCTCCGCAAGGGCGCCGTCACCGAAATAGACCACGGCGATATGGCCCTCACCCTGCAGTTTCAGGGCAAGCGCGCTGCCGGTGGTGATCGGCAATCCGGCCGCGACGATACCGTTCGCGCCCAACATCCCGATTTTCAGGTCGGCCACATGCATGGACCCGCCGCGCCCCCGGCACAATCCGGTCGCCCTGCCCAAAATCTCTGCGAAGAACCCCTCCAGAGCCACGCCCTTGGCAAGCGTATGCCCGTGACCGCGATGGTTCGACGAGACCGTGTCCTGCGGGCCAAGACAGCGTGATATAGCCGCCGCCACCGCTTCCTGACCGATGGAAAGATGGAGAAAACCCGGCACCTGGCCGTCAATGAAAAGCTTCTGCAGCGTCTCCTCGGCGCGGCGGATCAAAAGCATCATCCTGTATATATCTTGCAGAACATCACGGTTCATTACCGGCCACCAATCTTCCTGCGATGCCCAGACCAGACCGCACGGTCGTCACGCATAAAATGCCAAATGATTCATAATTCATTTATTTTCTGAGCTCCTCGCCTCGACCGCCCCGTTACGGTTGAAACACAACGTCGGTTGTCAGAAGGAGATGTCGCGACCTGACAGGAAAGGCCATGGATGGGCCTGTTTGACCAAGGCGTGTGACGTTCCTGCCCCGATGCTGCCCGGCAACGCGCACAACCGCTACCACCAGGACGCTGGCGACTGCCGCCAATACCGCAGCCGGAGTGTGAGGTCTGAAATGTCTAGTTTTCCTGATGAGAACGGCGATTTGAGCCCCTCGCAAGACCACGCGGTCACCCGCTGGCCGGACAGCCGGGGATGGCCGGGCTTCACGCCCTTCGGCAAGCCTTGGCGCCGGCAAAAATGCACGGAAACTCTCCATAGGCCGCAGCATTGGCCATCGTCTTCTCGTCATCACCCCTCCTCCCAGGCTGACAAACCGTCTCTTCGATTTGAGACGAGCGCAGAACAGCAAATAATGATTTACGAGTCAATAGTCGTTTTTATCACTCGCTTTTTGCGATCTCCCAGGGATCGGTGAAAATCACAACCAGCCTTTCCGCCAAAACAGATACACGCCCATGCTCATCTGCTTTTCGCCGAAAGCCCTGAAAATCAGGCCTTTTCACGCAATATTTCTGGCGATAGCTCGTGTAAGCCGTTTTTCCCAGACGGTGGCGGTGGCGTCTCGACCGATCCTTCTTCCCTGTTTTTTGCCTCCGCGCACAAATACGAACATAACTAAACAAACTGACTATTGACTCTACAATCATAATTTGTTGTCCTAATAAATAGTACGGCCAAGTTCCCTAATTATGCAAGCCATAAGGGACCGGCGAATGCTTGGGAGGGCATTCATGTTTCGCGAGCTGTTTGACGGAGCTGTCGGCGCCATGCGCCCGACGGGAATTCTTGTGTCGCCTTATTCCCGGACGGCGGGGAGAGCCGCACCATGAGTGTCCCTGCACATGTCCTTATCGTCGGCGCTTCGGCGGCCGGCCTGTGCACCGCCGAAGCATTGCGGCGCGGCGGATTTAAGGGACAACTGACCCTGATCGGCGACGAGGTACATGCCCCTTACGACCGTCCCCCGCTGTCGAAACAGGTTCTCCAGGGTGTTTGGGCGCCGGACAGGGCGGCTTTGCGCCCGCCGCAAGCTCTTTCGGCGCTGGAAGCCGATTTCATTCTCGGGGATGCCGCCGTTGAACTGGATGTCAGCGCGCGTGCTGTGCGAACCAGTTCAGGGCGCCTTTTCGAAGCCGATGCCATCGTCATCGCAACGGGTGTGCGGGCTCGGCGCCTGCCTGACCAGGCGAGCCTTGCCGGCGTGCATGTGCTGCGATCGCTCGACGATGCCTTGGCACTTCACGCAGGGCTGGAAACGGCCTCACGCGTCGTTGTCGTCGGCGAAGGTGTACTAGGCTCCGAGATCGCTGCAACCTCGCGCCTGCTGGGGCTGGATGTGACGCTTGCCGGACCCCTTGCCGCCCCGATGGCCGCCCAGATCGGCCCGCTCGCCTCGGAACTGCTTGGGCAGGTGCACCGGGAGCACGGCGTTCAACTGCGGCTGGGATCGGGCGTCGCTGGCCTTCTGGGCGTCAATGGCCGAGTTACCGGCGTACGTCTGACGGAGGGCGAGGAATTGCCCGCCGATCTGGTGGTCGTCGCGATCGGCGGCACGCCCGCGACTGGCTGGCTCGAGGGTAGCGGACTGCAAATCGACAATGGTGTCGTCTGCGACGCGCGATGCCGGGCCGCCGAGGGAATCTACGCCGTTGGCGACGTGGCGCGCTGGCACCATCAGACACTCGGGCGTCTTGCACGTTTCGAAAACCGGACAAACGCGACGGAACAGGCCGAAGCGGTCGCCGCCGGCATTCTCGGCAACGAAACGATCTACGCGCCCATACCCTATTTCTGGACCGACCAGTTTGACGTGAAGATTCAAGTCTTCGGCGTGATCGGATCCGATGCAGCCGTGGAGATCGTGGAAGGGGACCTCTCCACCCGCCGCTTCGTTGCCCGCTACACCACCGATGGCGCCGTCTCGGCTGTTCTCGGCTGGAACATGCCGAAACAGGTTCGCCAGCATCGGCAGAACCTCGCCGAAGCAATGGGTGTCCGGGAGCGGCTTTGACCGCACCGCAAAAAACAGGATGTGACAAGAGGAAGGATCATCAGATGAAAATTTTCATCGATCAGGAAAAATGCGTCGCGGCCGGGCAATGCGTCGCCTATGCGCCCAATGTTTTCGATCAGCGGGAAGAGGATGGCATCGTCTTCTTCGTAAACGAAAATCCGCCGCCGGAAGAAGCGGAGAATGTCCGCCAGGCCGCCGCAGTCTGTCCGGCGCTGGCAATCCGCATCGAAGAATGAAGATGGCGGCGTTTCCCGCCGCCCAGCCGAATATAGGAGGAAAAGCTATGGCCACCTGTCCATACCACGCGACCACAGAGGTTCTGGAGCACCCAACACCAAGGGACGCTGCCGCACCATTCCTGCCCTCGCCGGAAATCCGTGCGCTGCACGACGCCGGCGTGGAGCTTACCCGTGTCCGGATATGGGATGGCAGCACACCATGGCTCATCCTTTCGCATGCGGCGCAACGCAAGATCATGTCCGATCCGCGGGTAAGCGCCAATGATCATCTTCCCAATTTCCCCTATATGAACCGGGCGATCGCGGAAACGATTCATGATCGTCCGAAGACCATTTTCGACACGGATGGCGAGGATCACGCACGTTTGCGCCGAACGCTGACCAATTCCTTCACCCGCCACCGCATGGAAAAGATCAGGCCGCAAATACAGCAGGTGACGGACGATCTGATCGACGGTCTGCTGGCAGGCCCCAAGCCGGCCGATCTGGTGGAAGCCTTGGCCCTGCCCTTGCCGTCACTGATGATCTGCGACCTTCTGGGCGTTCCCTACGAAGATCACGGCTTTTTCGAACAGCATGCGAAGGTGGCCAATTCCCGTGACAAATCCCCCGAGGAAAACCGGGTTTCATCCCGCGCGCTTGGCGAATATATCGGCACGCTCATTCAGCGCAAAATGGATAATCCCGAAGAGGATGTCGTCTCCGATCTGGGCCAGAGGGTAAAGGCCGGCGACCTGGACATGGCCGGCGCGGTACAGCTCGGCGTTATCCTGCTGATTGCCGGCCATGAAACCAGCGCCAACATGATTGCGCTCGGCACCGCCCTGCTGCTTGAAAACCCGGAGCAGCTGAAATTACTGCGCGAAACCGACGATCCGAAGATCGTTGCCAGCGCCGTCGAGGAACTGCTGCGCTATCTGACCATTCCGCATCTGCTGCAACGCCGCATCGCGCTCGAGGATATAGATTTCAACGGCACGATCATTCGCGCCGGCGAAGGCATCGTCTCGTCCTTGCCCGCCTCCAATTTCGACCCTGTCGCATTCCCTGATCCGGCGAAAGTCGACATCACCCGCGATGCACGTCACCATCACGCCTTCGGCTGGGGTCCGCACCAATGTATCGGCCAGCAGCTTGCGCGCGTCGAACTTCAGGTGGTGTATCCGACGCTGCTGCGCCGAATTCCAACGCTCAAGCTCGCCGTTCCGCTTTCCGAACTCCGCTTCAAGCACGATTCACTCGCCTACGGCATCGAAGCACTGCCTGTAACCTGGTGAGCACGGCGGCTTCACGCTGTCGAGGAGGCGGCATGCGCTGTGGAAACCGAAGCACCTGAAGGTCGCGGCACGCGGCCCGAAGACTAACATTGAAATGGGAGGAGGACAGGATGGTAAAAAACAAGGTGGACGCAACCGAAGCGCCCGACCTGCGCAGGGCGGGGCTGGCGGCATTGAAAGAAGCCATGCCGGGCGTCTTCCCCGATGGTGACGTCGACCTGCGCGACGGCAAATTCGGCGAAGATCTGGTCGAGATCGGCCTCGTCAGCGTCTGGGGCGCTCTATGGGCCAGAGATGGATTGAGCCGCCGCGACCGCAGCCTGGTAACGCTCGCTCTTCTGATCGCGCTGCACGCCGACGCCGAGCTACGCACTCATGTCGGAATAGCCCTGACAAACGGCCTCACGAAAGCCGAGATCGCCGAAGTGATCTATCACTCGGCCGGATACGTCGGTTTCCCCGCCGCCGTGACCGCCCGCAATGCCGCCCGCGAAGCATTGGCGCAAGGTTGAAATATCGGCAAGGCCATCACATCAAAAGGATACGTTGCGAATGTCACTTCAAGGAAAGAATGTCGTGGTCACGGGCGGCGGCCGGGGGATCGGCCGCGCCATCTCGACGGTGCTTGCCGCCCTCGGCGCATCCGTCGCGGTCTGGGATCTCAATGCGCAGGGCGCCGACGAGACGGTCGAGATTATCCGCAAGGCCGGCGGAAAGGCGATTGCCGTGGCAGGCGACGCGGCCGATGCCGCAGCCATCGCGGCATCGGCCGCCCGCATCCGTGATCAACTCGGACCGGTCACGATCCTCGTCAACAATGCCGGGATCAGCAGTTACGTGCCCTTCACAAGCCTCACCGAAGAGGTTTGGGATCGGGTCATCGGCATCAATCTCAAGGGACCTTTTCTCGTCACGCAGGCATTCCTGCCAGACATGCTGGAGGCAGGCTGGGGGCGGATCGTCAATATTTCCTCGTCCTCGGCACAGACCGGCGCTCCCGCCATGGCCCATTATGCCGCCTCAAAGGGCGGCGTCATCGGTTTGACCAAGGCGCTCGCCATCGAATTTGCAGACAAGGGAATTACCGTCAACCATGTGCCGCCCGGTTTCGTGGATACGCCGCTGGTGCGTGAAGGGCCAATCGACGTCGAGGCCGTGGCCCGAACAATGCCTATGAAACGTGCGGGCCAGCCGGACGACATTGCCCATGCCGTGGCCTATCTTGCGTCGGAGGAAGCCGGTTACGTCACCGGCCAAACGCTCAGCGTCAATGGCGGGCGTTATCTTTTCTAGCTTTTAAAAACAGGGCCGGTTAAACACGGAAACGATCGTTACGTTGCCCGTCACCCTGTTCATGGGATGACCGAAACTCCGCCGTCTCCCACCGCCGGCAATCGCCAGCGGGTCCAGCCTCAGAACATGCAGGCCTTGAACGGATCGCATCCGGCAAGGCCAAGCCACCGCTCCGGCGCGCCTCGCGGTCTGCTCCAAAAAACACCATAAGAACTTGATTTTAAACATAAAAAATTCCAACATATAAACACACAGCACAATAAACCACTGGCTAATATGATCTTCTTTGCAACGAGGATTTCCAAGCATGAGTGGACAATTGACTGGGCAGCGGCATCGTATTGCCGCCAATACAGGCACAAAACCGAATGAAAAAAAGTCTCTGCGGGCTACAATTCTCGTAGGCACGCTCCTGGCCGGATGCGTCGGAACGGCGGCGCTTGCCGAGACCTCCGGGCGCAGCGCCTACTCGCTGCCGGCGGGCGATGATCTCTATATGGCCGGTGCGAGGTTTGAGACGGTTCAGGATCGTCACCGCGACCACCGCAGCTATCGGGAATCGGGGGAACGTGCGCAGAGGCTTGGTGCGCGCGACATCATCCGCCTGCTTGAAGATCGGGGATACCGGGTCAGAGACATCGAGAATGTCGGCGATCGCTATCTTGTGAGAGCCTCACGGCGAGGCGATCGGGTATTGGTCAGCGTATCGAGACGCGGAGAAATCATGGGTGTCGTTCGCGACCGCGATTTCTGACAACAACAGCTCCGCTTCGATGAACGCCTGGGCGCGCCTGACCTGAACGAAATCGCCGGCGCGTTCCATGGCCTGTTTGCGGTCGTTCCAGCCCCGAAGCGATCCTCATTTATCGGAAATGCCGCACCGCCGGACACAGACACTAGCGCCGGTCACGGCAACCCTCGAGAAACAGGTCGAGAACACATTTGACATGCCGATGCGGGTCCTGTGCAGGCAGGGCCTGCCTGCCCTGCAGGATCAACGCGCTCATCGGGGCGTACATTATGGCATCCAGATACCGATCCGCGAGGAAATACGCATCGGCCGGCCGAATTTCCCCTCTGGTGATGGCACGCAGGAAGATGGCGGCCACCACCTCGCGCAGCCTTGCCCCACCCTCGTGATAGGTTGCGGTCAATTGGGGAAATTGCACCGATTTGGAGGCGATCAGCCTGTAAAGTGCCTTGGCCTTCGGGGTGAGAGAGCGATCGACAAGCAAGAGGCCGATACGGTACAGCGCCTCATCGACAGGAGCTTCGTCGCCAATGCCTATGGCATCCGCCATGAAGAGGCCGGACATGCCTTTTTTCATAACGGCAACGAAGATGTCCTCCTTGGAGGAAAAGCGGGCATAAAAGGTCTTTTTGGATATCCGCGCCGTCGAGGCGATCATGTCGACGCTGGTGGTCTCGAAATCATTATCGAGAAACAGCTGAGTGGCGACCTGAACGATACGGTCCGTCAGAAGGCCGGTATCTTCTTTCCTGGGCCGACCTGGCCGCCTCACCTCTTTTTTCGCCGGCACTGAATCGGCAATGGTCATGCGCATGCTTCCCCACATTAACGCCGTTACAAAACGACACCTCTATACGCCCGACTATAAGCGCAGAGTGAGGCCAGCATAGACGATAAATAGCGCAGGCAGGTTTGAATGTTGCCGTATTTGCAAAGGTCACGCCGCCCGGATGCGCGCGAGGAGCGTGCCGCCTGGCCAAGGCCGGATCGAAATCCGCGGCGCCGCAGTCGCGAGATGCCCAGCGAAGCCGCTCCTGAGACGATCCGCCATCCCGCCGGTTACCGATCGGGCGGGCCACGTTCGAAGGCAGCCGAAGTCGGATCGACTGCCTCCCTCACCGTTAAAACTTGTAGCTGGCGCCAAAAACGACCTTGTGCTGGTCGGCCTTGAAATCACCGACCGCCGAACCGAAATCCTTGCTGCCGAAATCCGAATAGCGATATTCTCCGCGCACCACGATGTTATCGGTGAATGCACGCTCGACACCGGCGCCGGCCGTCCAGCCGATCAAAATGGCATCATTCTTGGAAGCCTCCGGAACGTCGACCTTCGCACCTGCAGCGGCCACACCGGCCGTTGCAAAAATCAGCGTGCGGTCAAGCGCATAACCGACGCGGCCGCGCGCGGACGCATCCCATTCGAGATTGGCGTCGCCCTTGTTTTCGAAATTGTAGTTGAAGTCGTTCTCGATACCATAAACGATATCGCCGGACTGGAAGTTGTAGCCGGCATGAAGACCGGCCGAACCGCTGTCGAGATCTTCGGCCGAACCGAAGATGGTTGCCTGGTTCCAGGTATAGCCGCCCTGGCCGCCGAGGTAAAAACCGGACCAGTCAAAAGCCGAATAAGCCTGATGTTCGGGCTGGGGGCTGGGCTGCGCAAACGTCATGTCCGCCGCCGTGGCAGGAAGAGCCGCAGAAACGGCCAGCACGGCGAAAACGATTGTCTTGAAATGCATTGGGATGCCTCGTGATCTGTTGGGAGGGAGGGGGCGTTCCGCTTGCGAATCCCCCTCGGAGCAAGACACTGTCTCCCGGATCAAGATTGCGTACTGTGTTATAAGATTAAATTATGTTGCGAACCCTGTCTCGAAGGGCACGCGCGGCGTTGTCAAAGCCCTGCCTCGAGCGGAGCGGCATCTAGCGCGGCGATGAGGACAAATCCGATTTTTCCGAGCACCGGTCGATGGCCGCCATGCAGCTGCGGCGGGCTTCGCAACATTTCTTAACATTAAAGCAGCAACGGCAACGTCTCTTTTTCGTACACTCTGCGCAAAATTCGGAGCTGGTCGACCATTTGCGATGACCGGCCGCGTGGAATAATGAAGGATGAATTGATGCCGCATTTGTCGAAGAAGGCAGGATTTCTGCTCGCTTCCTGTTTCTGCTTCGCGATCGCGGGGTGCTCGGACGAACAGCAGACCAAGGCTCCCGCCGCCCCGCCGACTAAAGTCGCCATCATCGATGTGCAGGCGGAGACCTTGCCGGTGGTCATCGAGCTTCCCGGGCGGGTGGCGCCCATGGTCACGGCCGATGTCCGCCCCCGCGTTACCGGCTTGATCCTCAAGCGGATTTTCGAACAGGGCTCGACGGTTCGCGAGGGTGATGTTCTCTATCTCATCGACCCTGCGCCATTCCGCGCCAAAGTCGCCTCGGCCCAGGCAACGCTGGATGCGGCACTGGCCGCCCAGACCCTTGCCAGGCAGAAGGCGGATCGGCAGACGCAATTGCTGCAGGGCGGCGTTGCCAGCCGGGAGACGACCGAAAGCGCCGTCGCGCAACTGGCGCAGGCCAATGCCGATGTCGAACGCGCGCGGGCGGATTTGAGCACCGCGCAGCTGGAGTTGCAATATACCGAAATCCGCGCGCCGATCTCGGGGCGGATCGGCCGCGCCCTGGTGACGGAAGGCGCTCTGGTCAGCCAGACATCCGATGTTCTGGCAACAATACAGCAGATTGACCCCATCTATGCCGACTTCACCCAGCCGGCAGACAGCCTCATTGCCCTCAAGAATGCGGTGGCCAATGGAAAACTGAAGGCGGATGAATCAGGTAGTGCGCTTCTCAAGCTCGCATCGGCAGAAGGTCAATCCTATCCGCATGACGGCAAGCTGCTGTTTTCGGAAGCGGTCGTCAATGCAGCGACCGGACAGGTCATCCTGCGAGCGGAGTTTCCCAATCCCGAGACGAACCTTCTCCCCGGCATGTATGTCAGGGCGAGAATGGAGCAGGCCTCGATGGAAGGCGCATTCGCCGTGCCCGAGCAGGCGGTGCAACGCGACACTGCCGGGAAATCGCAACTCTATCTGGTCGGGCAGGACGACAAGGTTGAAGTTCGCAATGTCCAGCTCGGCTGGCTTCTGGATGGCCGGTGGGTGATCGTCAACGGGATCGCCCCGCACGACCGCGTCGTCGTCGAAGGATTTCAGCGGATCGCCCCGGGAATAAAGGTGGCGCCGGAGCCGTGGACGAACCCGGCCATCGCCGCTGCGAAAGACACAAAGAGGAACTGAACCGGATGGCCGCCTTTTTCATTGACCGCCCGGTATTTGCCTGGGTCCTTTCCATTGCCATCATGCTGGCCGGTATTCTGTCCCTGACGGCTCTGCCGATCACCCAATATCCCAATGTCGCACCGCCACAGATCAAGATTTCCGCGACCTATCCGGGGGCTTCCCCCGAGGACACCTATGAGGGTGTCACGCGGCTGGTCGAAGAACAGCTGAACGGCATTCCGGGTCTTCTTTATTATGAATCGACGTCGGATGCCGCCGGCGCGATCAATATCACCGTCACTTTCGCCCCCGGCACCAATCCGGACACGGCGGCCGTCGAGACGCAAAACCGGGTGCGACGCGCCGAGGCTCGGCTTCCCGCCGTGATCGTGCAGCGCGGCATCACCGTGACGGCGGCCAGCAGCGGAACCCTGCTTCTCGTCGCCCTGACATCGAAGAGCGGCGGAACCGACGGGCTGGCGCTCGGCGACTATATGAGCAGGAATGTCGCCAATGAGCTGCGCCGCGTTCCCGGCATCGGCAATGTACAGCTTTTTGGCAGCGAGCGGGCGATGCGCATCTGGATCGATCCGGACAAGCTGCTCGGCTTCAACCTCTCTCCCACCGATGTCAGCGATGCTATCCGGTCCCAGAATGCCCAGGTGGCCGCAGGCCGGGTTGGCGCGGCCCCCGTGGAAGCGGACCGCCGCACCACGGGATCCCTGCTGATCAAAGGCCAGCTCATCACTCCGGAGGAATTCGGGGCAATCGTATTGCGGGCGCAGGCCGACGGTTCCACCGTTCGCCTGCGCGATGTGGCACGAATAGAGGTCGGCGCGGAAAGCTACAACACGTCCACACGGATCAACGGCAAACCCGCAGCCGGAGCGGCAATCGAACTGGCGCCTGGCGGCAATGCGCTTTCGGCGGCAACGGCGATCCGCGAGAGGATGGCGGAACTCGCCCCATCCTTCCCGCAGGACGTTGAATGGTCGATCCCGTATGATACGACGCCTTTCGTTTCGATCTCCATCGAAAAGGTCCTGCATACGCTGCTGGAAGCCGTGATCCTGGTGTTTATCGTCATGTTCCTGTTCCTACAGAACATACGCTACACCGTTATTCCCACGATCGTCGTGCCGATCGCGTTGCTCGGCGCCTGCGCCGTCATGCTGCTGCTCGGCTTCTCGATCAACGTGCTCACCATGTTCGGCATGGTGCTGGCCATCGGCATTCTCGTTGATGACGCGATCGTCGTCGTCGAGAATGTCGAGCGCATCATGGCCGAGGAAGGGCTTTCTCCGAAAGAGGCAACCAAGAAGGCGATGAAGCAGATCACCGGCGCGGTTATCGGCATTACGCTGGTTCTCACTTCGGTCTTTGTTCCCATGGCGTTTTTTCCCGGTGCCGTCGGCGTCATCTACAAGCAATTCGCCCTGACGATGGTGGCCTCGATCCTGTTTTCCGCATTTCTGGCGCTTTCGCTGACACCCGCACTCTGCGCGACCTTCCTGAAACCGCTGGCAAAAGGACACGTCCACGCGAAAAAAGGCTTCTTCGGCTGGTTCAACCGGGGCTTCGACAGCCTGTCGCACGGATATAGCGGCTGGGTCGGTCGCCTCATGCGCAAGAGCGGCCGCGTCATGCTGGTCTATCTCGTTATCGTTGGAGCGGCGGCCTACATGTTCGTCCGCCTGCCTACAGACTTTTTGCCGATCGAGGATCAGGGCACGTTGCTGGCGCAGGTACAGGCACCTGCCGACGCCACGTCCGCCAGAACGCTGGAATCGGTGCAGACGATGGAAAAGATCGTGCTCGACAATCCAGCCGTCGAAAGGGTCGTCGCCATCAACGGCTTCAGCTTTTCCGGCGCGGGCGAGAATGCCGCGCTGGTCTTCATGACCCTGAAGGACTGGAGCGAGCGAGGTGCCGGACAAGCCGCCAGCGAGATCACGCAAAAACTCAATGGCGCCTTCCTGTCGATCAAGGATGCCGCCGCCTTCGCCACCTCGCCGCCGGCGATTTCCGGCCTCGGCGCCACCAACGGCTTCGCCTTTCGGCTACAGGACCGGGGCAACCGCGGCCATGCTGCGTTATCGGCCGCGCGTGACCAGTTCCTGGCCGAGGCCCGCAAGAGCCCGATCCTTGCCGGCGTCCGCGAAGAAGGACTGGCGGATGCGCCCCAGATGGTTCTGACGGTCGACCGCGAGAAGGCAAATGCGTTCGGCGTTACCTTCGCCGATATCAATCAGACGATCAGCACCAATATCGGCTCCGCCTATGTCAATGATTTTCCAAATGCCGGCCGCATGCAACGCGTCACCGTGCAGGCAGAACCCGGCAAACGCGGCAATGTTTTCGACGTCATGAAAATGAACGTGCGCAACACCGAAGGAAGCATGGTGCCGTTTTCCGCCTTCACCACCTATAATTGGACAAAGGGAGCCACGCAGCTCGTGGGTTACAACGGCTTTCCGGCGATACGCATCAGCGGCCAGGCGGCCCCTGGACACTCTTCCGGTGAAGCCATCGCCGAAGTCGAGCGCATTGCACAGTTGCTTCCGTCCGGATTCGGGTTCGAATGGAGCGGCCAGTCACTTCAGGAAATCCAGTCCGGCTCGCAAGTCCCGATGCTGCTTGGGCTTTCCTGCCTGCTGGTCTTCCTGTGCCTTGCGGCCCTCTACGAGAGCTGGTCCATTCCGCTCTCCGTCATGCTGGTCATTCCCCTCGGCATCATCGGCTCGCTCGCGGCCGTCATGCTGCGCGATATGCCCAACGATGTCTATTTCAAGGTCGGTCTCATCACGATCATCGGGTTGTCAGCCAAAAATGCCATCTTGATCATCGAGTTCGCCAAGGATCTGCGTGCGGAGGGACGTACCGTCATCGAAGCGGCAATCGAGGCGGCGCATCTGCGTTTCCGGCCAATCCTGATGACCTCCCTCGCCTTCACGCTTGGTGTCGTGCCACTCGCCATCGCCACCGGCGCCGGTTCGGCCAGCCAAAGGGCGATCGGCACGGGGGTCATGGGCGGCATGATTTCGGCCACGATATTGGCTGTCCTTTTCGTGCCGGTGTTTTTTGCGGTCGTCATGCGGTTCACCGGGCGGCGCCTGCAGCACGAGACCCCGCGAGATGGAGCACCGTCCGCGGCGGAGTGACGACGCAACATTACCGCATCAAACGCCTTCAGTCGGACATGTTTTCTGACCGAAAACACCAAAATGGCAGCGTTAGATGGCAATGACGAAGCCGCAAGGAGAACACAATGACCGTGCCGCACTGGATATCGCAGATAAAAGAGCAAAAGACCGGAAAAATCGCCCTTAGCCTGGGTGCGGTGGGTTTCGGCTTTCTTTCGCTTTACGCCGTTGCTGACGCTGTGCTTCGCAAAGAGAACCACCTCCCCACGGAACTTGCAAAAACGGAAGCGGTCCCTTTCGTGAAGCAGGAAACGGTTGATCAGGACGAAGGACGGAAAATCCCGGAAATCCCACCCCTGGCTCAAGTCCCCGGTCCTGTCGAACGCGTTCCTTTGCCCAGCCCGGCATTGCTGCGCGCGAGTGTGACGCCAAGCGTGAAGAAGGCGCCCCAGCCAGTTTACAATGTGCAACGGTTTGACCGTTGCGTCCCGGCCTGCGATACACGCGATCCTCAAATCACGGGCGCGGTTGCATCGGCGCAACCGCCCCTGCCCCCCGCCGAAGCCGAGGTGCCGCTGCCGCCGGAACCGGAAGCATCCGGCAATAATTTTTCGTTGCTGGAAAGCGGCGGTCAATTGCTTGGAAAAGTCGCGGAAGCTCCAGGCATGACGTTGGACAAAGGCCGGCAGGTGATCCGATTTGCCGCCGACGCTTTCCGCTGACCCGGTTTTGCGGATTTTCCTCGTCAAAGCGCCACGCCACCAGCCTCTTGAAATTTAATGGCGGTCTACCCTTCCTCTATCGGACGCCGAAACATGTGAGCGGCGCTTCACCGAGCCGGACGGCAGATCGCAAGCTCGACCAGCAGGAGCACATTGTCGGCGCGCGAACGCAGCTCCGCCTGCCTCGTGGTACCGATGATCGCTGGATGGAGTACGCACAGGAAGGCGTCGGCCAGCATTTCCACCATCCGTTCCGTTTCATGGGGCAACGGAATATCGGCCAGTGCCTCCCGGATTCCCGCCACCATGTGATCCCGAAGCAATTGATCAACCTCATCCGCGGTCAGAAATGTCGTCATCACCGCGAAAAGAAGGGGTTCCTTCTTGAGGCAGGCATTGAGTTCCACCAGGAGGTCGAACAGAAAATTCCTTATTCGCGCAAGCGGCGTCAGTCCCCGGATTTTTCGACCGGAGCGGAAGCGATCGATGAGGACCGCGTGGGCCAGTTCGGCTTTTGAATGGAAGTGTTTGAAGACGTTTGCGGGCGACATGTTCAATGTGACCGCGATATCCGATATCGATGTCTTTTTATGACCCAGCACGATGAATGATCGCCTCGCCTCATGCAGGATCAGCACGCGCGTCGCCAGAGCGGTGCGTCGCACGCGCCGTGGATTTGATACCTGCTTCTCCACAGGACCTCCGGGAAAATACACAGGACTGAACTGTCCGTCCGGATGAACAGGACGGACTTCGTTTTTAATCGCGGCCGTGCACGTCAGGCCAGCGCGTCAATACCCCTCATGAACGACGCCCATGATCTCTCCCCCGCGTGAAACGCTCACCAGCAGATCATCGCCGTCTCGCGAGGCGCGAACCAGAAAGCGTTCTCCCACATCCGTGACAGTCTTGACGCGATAACCGCGCCGCTCCAGAAGATGGATCGCATCATCGGGACCGAACCGGTCCCATCCCCGCCGCTCGTGGCGCTGGTTCCACCGACCCAGGAAATCGGCTTCCGCCTGGCCGCGATCCTGTGAATAGGCGGGCGGGTCATCATTGTAGATCACGACCTGAGCCTGCGATGGCAAGGCAAACGCCAAAGACGAGGCAACCGTTATTGCTGCAGTGACGGGATATAACTTCATAGCGGAACCTTTCCTCATGTCCTTGTCCGGGGCGGGTTTCGCCAACGGCAAGCAACGGAAGGAGCATAGGTTTCCGCCAATGCGACGGTATTTTTTTTGATTGCGAAATGTTGCGGAGCCATTCCGCGTATCGGCAGGCTTTTTACACGGCCGACCGCACCGGCGGCCAGGCCGTGAAACCATGCCACCGCTGGCGTGGCGGATCGGAGCCGTAACAAAACGAAACAAATTAAAACACCGCTTTGCAGATCGCGCACGTAAGATGATTGCCATATAAGAGGTGTAACAATGTCATCTTGCTCATCCCCGACATCCATGCGCCAGGTGCTGATCTGCCTGCAGAGCCCGAAATCAGCCGCGCGCATACAGGCAGCCCTGTCACAATATGGGCTTGCGGCGATCCCGGTCTCGCTCACCGAAAGACCGTATGAAACGGACATCGCTCATTCCCGGCTCGTGGTGACCTATACCGCCATGGTTGGCCGGGTAAGAACGGCCTTTAATCTGCCTATCGTGAACATAGAAGCGTTCATGTTCGAGAAGCAAGGCGAAGCCTCGTCTCAACCGATCCGGCACTTTGACGGCGCGGCATTTGTAAAACGCGTTCTTGCAATCATCAATTCCGAACGGCGTTTCCCGTCATGACGGATTTTCCTCACCGGTGCATTCTGCTCTTGGCCAACGCCACGGCAGAAAACCAAGATTTTCGCCGGCAATATTTCTCAATATTTAAAAATACAACTCCACGAGCTCCTGGCTATTTTACTGATCTCCTGCCTTGAAGATTTAACGCCGGACAATTGACGGCGAAACATCCGGTCGAAACCGATTTTCCCTCGGTACGGCGATGGCTGCCGATGTTTGGCTTATGATAGGAATAGTAGCGTGACATATCCACATCTTGATGAGATAATTTCCCTTCCAACGCACGCGCCGCACGTCACTCAAGTATCTGCAACGGCATATGAAATGACGGTATCTGAAACATCCAGCGGGCAACCCAATATTCTGATCGTCGAGGACGATACGGAAATTGCGGGCATGTTGGTGGATTTGCTGAAGCGCAATGGCTTTACGGCATCGGCCACAAGCAATGGTGCCGAAATGGATCGCGTGCTTGCCCGTAAAAAATTCGACCTTGTCGTGCTTGATGCGATGCTTCCGGGAGAAGACGGGTTCAATATCTGCATGCGGCTGCGCGCATCGCGCGCAATTCCCATTATCATGCTCACCGCCCGGCGGGAGGAGATCGACCGGATTCTGGGGCTCGAACTGGGTGCCGACGACTACGTCACCAAACCGTTCAACTCGCGCGAATTGCTGGCGAGGATCAAGAGCGTCCTGAGACGATCCTCCCTTTCGCGGCAACGGGAGGAGGTTTCCGGGCCGTTGGCCTTCGCCGGTTGGCGCATTGACCCAAGCAGCCGGCAACTTTTCGACGCCGAAGGCGACGAGGTTTCCATGACCACAGCCGAGTTTGACCTGTTGTGGGCATTTTGCTGCAATCCGAACAGGGTGCTGACGCGTGAACAACTTCTTTCCATGACCCATGCCGGATCGGCAGGACCGGTGGAGCGAAGCATCGACGCCCATATCAGCCGCATAAGACAGAAGATCGAAGCCAATCTCAAGGAGCCGGCCTTCATCAAAACCGTTCGTCTGGGCGGCTATCTCTTTGCGGCAAGCGTCGAGAGAATCTCTTGAAAAAACTCCGATCGGCATCAATCCGAACACAGATTCTCGTTCTGGCGGTGCTGCTCATCGTTCTGGTCTCGGTCGTTGCCGCCACGACGGAGCCTTTCATCTACGGCCGTCACGACAAGGGTATCCAGATCGGCCTGCTGGCCGGCCGGATTGAACGCGTGGTTGACCAATTCCACGATGCCCGCTCTCCCGAGGAAGAGGAGGACGCGCGAAAACTGGCCGCCAGCCTGGGACTTCCCATCGAGGTCCGCACGGCGGATCAAACTCCCGCGGCCAACATAGCCAACACGACATCGGCTGATATTCTCCGCAGCGTGCGCCTTGCGCTTGAGGAAAACTTTCAGGACGTCCTGCACGGCCTGTTCGAGAAGCAGCCGGAAGCGCGACCGCTCGTGGTCAAGCTGGACGATGCCCGGCTTCTTGTTTTCCATCTTCCGGCCTTCCCTCGCTCCTTGTGGTTCTTTCCGGCATTCATCAGCGGAATTCTCAAGATCGTGATCCCGCTGATCGTCCTCGCCTATGTTGGCAGCTGGCTCATCATCAGGCCGATTGCGCGTTTTGCGGCGACGGCGGAGCGCGCCAGCGCGGATGACAGTCTTGAGCAGCCCTTCGTTGCGGAAGGGGCTTCGGAAATACGAAGTCTTGCCGCATCCCTCAATGTCATGCGCAAGCGCATATTGGACATGGCGGAACATCGGACGCGCATGCTCAGCTCGATCAGCCACGACCTGAGAACACCCCTGACGCGGTTGCGTATGCGGGTCGAACGCTGCGAGCAGCCGGAATTGCAGAAAAAGATGCTTGAGGATCTCGACGCTCTGGATTCAATGATCAATGAGAGCCTGTCGTTCCTGACCAATCCCCTGCACAACGTGCCCTCACGCAAGGTGGATCTGTCGAGCCTGCTTCAGACGATCGCCACGGATTTTTCGGAAACGGGTGTCGATGTCAGATATTCCGGCCCTCGCCGGCTGAAATATGTTTGCAAGCCGCAGGCATTGACACGGGCGGTCTCCAACATGGTGGAAAATGCCTCACGTTATGCCACACAGATCGATGTCGAGCTCGAGGATGCGGGCAAGCATGGCATTTTCATCAGGATAAGCGACAACGGCCCGGGATTGAGCGACGACCTCAAGGCGCGCGTTCTGGAGCCGTTTTTCAAGGCTGACGAAGCCCGCACCGCAGGCAGCGGCAGCGGTTTCGGCCTGGGTCTGCCGACGGCGGAAGGCATCATCCGGAAAGGGCATGGCGGAACGCTGACCTTGCGGGACGGAAAACCCAATGGCCTGGTCATTGAAATCCACCTGCCGCCGTTCCACGACCATGGATCAGGCCGTCTTTCAACACCTTCGGGCAATGCCGCCATCTGACCGTCCGAAGCATTCGCAAAGAGCACGCAGCCATGCCGCGCCTTCAGAATTGGTGAAGGTGATGAGTGAACGTGCCCGGCCGCGCGCCCAACTGGCCTGCTCGGGGTCTGCGAATATTTCCGAACATGAAAGAAAACATCGCAACGCGATCGCTCTGTAGAAATGCCGCAGTTGAATTTCCCTCAGACTGCGGAGCCAATCGTGCAAAACATGTTCAGGAAAGCCGTCGCGATGGCTGCATTCGGATCGATCGTCACGGGCTGCTCGACCGCCAGCCCGACGATGTACCAGGCATTGACTTCCGCCTCGCAGCTGCAACCCAATCCACAGGACAAAAGTGGCCGCATCCCCTATCAATACAAGGCTCCCGTCAACTGGCGCCAATATGACAAAATCATCGTTGAGCCGGTCGTCATCTATCGTGGTCCCGACAACCAGTTCGTCAAGATTGAAGAAAACGAGAAGGCCGAACTCGCCGACGACATGGCCACCCAGTTCAAGCAAAAGCTGGGATCCCGCTTCAGGATCATCGGGACGCGTGGACCCGGTACGCTGAGGCTTCGCCTGACCCTGACGGGAGCCAAAAAGACCAGCCCGGTGCTGGGTCCGCTGTCACGCATCGATGTCGGCGGTGGCGTATACAATACCGTTCAGGCTATCCGGGACCAAGAGGGCGCGATGACCGGTTCGGTAAGCTATGCCGTCGAGATCCATGATGCGGAAAGCGATACGTTGCTGTATGCCTATGTTACCAAGCAATATCCCGGGGCCATGAACATCGGCGCCACCTTCTCCTCGCTTGAGGCGTCAAAGGTGGGTATCGGCAAGGGTGCGGATGCCCTCCTTGCAGATATCGGACGCTGAATGCCGGGAGCAGCGCAACAATATTAAACAAAATGCCGGTTTTGGGCCGGATTTAGGACAAAACCTGTCTGCAAAGGGCCGCTAGTTTCTCCACAGATACAGGAGACTAAAATGTCCGCCAACGATTTGACAATTGCGCAAGCACTTCGCGACCCACTCATCCGGCAGATGCTGAAGGCAGATAAGGTCGCACGCTCTGATTTCGCGACCCTGCTCTGGGAAGCCGCCGATAGGGCAAGAAACGCGGCATCGGCGTCCTGCGCCATTGCGCCGCCAGCCACCATGACCGGGGACGAACAAGCGGCGTGACCGCCTTCTTCCGTCAGTTCCCGACCGCCACCCAGGCAAGGCGTGCCGCAACCGTCTCAATATCCAGACGGATCGCGCTGAATGGCAGACGGTGATATCGCCCTGGCCTTCGATGCCGCCATGGGCGTAGGCACATGACCATTAGCCCGGCCATGAAAATTTGACGTTCCCGGGGCTCCTCTAACATTCGGCAGCGCCCCCTTATCACGCACATCCCCACCTTTAGCGTTTCGCTCTGCGGACGATGATGATGCAATCGCACCCATATTAACGAGCTTCAGCGTGCCGCTGGTGGACGCGCGGCATATGATTGCAGGACCGGCAGCCAGAAACTGGCTGCCGGATTTATCTGTTTAAACGGGATCAGCTTGCAAAGGAGCTGTCAAAGCTGAAGGAACCCGAGGCGTTGCTGAAGGAGAATGTCCCGGCTTTCTGCACGAGTTCCGCCGGCAGCGTTGCCGAGAAGGTGCCCGAACGGCTGCCGAAAGTGTAGCTGCCACTGACGGCGCCATCCGCACCAATGGTGACCGTCGAAGCAACGGTTGCAGCACCGCCGCTGACGAGATCGAGCATGTCGTCGTTGATTTCAGTGATCTTGCTCATGTTAGTCTCCTGTTGGGTTAAGGGTGAGGGATTGACCAGAACGGTCCTCCCCTCGTCTTGTCGTCACCGGCTGCCTATGGCCCGCAGGGGGTCCAGTATCCAGTCGGTGAAGTGCCGGCGATCCGTTATGATATCGCCGATGAGGGTCATGCCGGGGGTCAGCGGGCGCTCGTCGCCATAGGCGGTGATGCTGGTACGCTCCAGACTGACGGTCACCCGGTAGACGGGATCCTTGAAAGCAATGGGAGCCAGAAGCTCGCCCTCGCGATAAGTGGCGCGGGAAACCTGCGCCACATGACCCGACACCACGCCGAAGCGCTGATACGGGAAAGCATCGACCCTGAGCCGTACCTCCTGCCCCGGCTGGATCAGGCCGGCGGCGCGCGGCGGCACCAGCAGGTTGGCCTCGAGATCGCTGCCCGCCGGCACAACGGCCGCAAGCGGTGACTGTGCGCCGGCCGTCTGCCCCGGCTGGGCCTGCAATGCAGCAACCCGGCCGGGCACCGGCGCAACCACGACATAGGCGCGGTTCACCTCCAATTGCGCAAGCGACTGTTCCAGCTCGCTGCGAAGGCCCTGCAGCTGCGCAAGCTTGTCATCCCGCTCGGCCGGCAGCCCCGCCAGCTGCGAACGCGCATCGTTGAGGTCTCCCTGCCGCTGCTCCTTCTGTCGTTCAAGTTCGTGAATGACGCTTTCCTGGGAATAGATTTGCTGCTGCCGGCGCGACAATTCGAAGCGCGTACCGCTGCCCTTGAGCTGGAGCTGCGCATAGCGGCCGGCATCGTCCGTCTGCAACGCCTGCAGCCGACGTTCCGATTCCAGCCGCCGTTCCTGGCTTGCCAGCTCGTCGCCCAACCCGCCGATACGCGCCGACAGGCGCCGTTCCTCCCCGTCGAAACGGGTCTGCACCGCCGCAATCTGCGTATCGACCGACCGGATACGGGCCTGCGTTTCAAGGCGCAGCTTTTCTCCGACCTGGCCGTCGGCACCGGTCGTTTCCAGCGACAGTTCCACCATCGGCTGGCCCTGGGTCACCACGTCGCCTTCATGAACGAACACTTTGCTGACGATGCCGCCTCTCGTCGCGTATAGCTGTGCCAGGCCGCCCGTTGGAGCGACATAGCCGGCAACCGTTTCCTTGCGCGCATAGGTGCCGGTCATAAGATAGGTTGCGCCAACGGCTACGAAGACACCGAGGATCGCTGTCATCATCCCGTGGCTTATAGGCTGCGCGATCATCACCTCGCCACCGAGCCGGCGGCGATGTTCAATGACTTCGCGGCGGAACAGGACGTCGCTCATGGAACCACCTGCAAAGTCTGTGTCGACACATCGCGCGACAGCTCGCGGACATGGCCGTTCTCCACGGCGAAGACACGCGCGGCACCTTCGATAGCACCGGGACGATGGGCAACCATCACCTGGGTGACGCCGAGCCTGCTCAGCGCCTGCATGAGGCGTCGCTCCGCCAGCACGTCGAGATTGGCGGTCCCCTCGTCGAGAAACAGGATGGACGGCCGGCGATAGAGCGCCCGCGCCAGCAATGCCCGTTGCTGCTGGCCGCCGGACAACGTGGATCCAAGATCTCCCACCAGGGTCATGTAACCCATCGGCATGCGCAGTATCTCGTCGTGAAGTCCGACAAGACCGGCAACCGTTTCGACCCGTGCGAGGTCGATATCCGGATCGAAAAACGCTATGTTGTCGGCGATCGTGCCCGCAAAAAGCTGGTCGTCCTGCATCACCGCGCCGATCTGTCCGCGGTAGGTCCGCATTCCGAGCGTGTTGAGCGGAAGGTCGTCGACAAGAACCTCGCCCTCATTCGGCGGATAAAGGCCCATCAGCAATTTCAGAAGCGTTGATTTGCCGCCGCCCGACGGCCCGACAAACACCACGGATTGCCCCGGCTTGATCGTCAGCGAAACGTCCTTCAGCACCCAGGCCTCGCGTTCGGCATAACGGAAGGAGAGATTGCGCATCTCGAGAGCGCCAGCAAGCGGACGATCCTTGCGCATCTCGATGTCCAGGTCTGGTTCGGGATCCTGATGCACGGCATCGGCCAGGCGCTCCAGATGCAGACCGGTCATGCGGAACTTGAAGTATTGATCGACAAGCGACAGCGCGGCGGTACTGAACTGGCCGCGGTAGGAGAGGAAGGCCAGCAACATGCCGAGCGTCATCTCGCCTCGGATGATGGCGTCCGCACCGAGATAGAATACCAGCAGCATCTCCGCCCCGGTGAGCAGGGACAGGCCGGCCGTCCCCTGGAGACCAATCTTCTGCAGGCGAACGGTGTTGTTGATACTGTCGGCATAGGCATTCTGCCACAGGCCATGGCGCTCCACCTCCCGGCCGAACAGCTTGAAGGCACGCGCACCGCGAATGGTCTCGAAGAAAATGCCGTCCACCCTGGCCTGATACTGGATGCCTTCATTGGTCACGCTCCGCAGCCAGGGGAAGATTGCGAGCCGGATGCAGATGGTGAGCGTGAGCGAGACCAGCACAATGCCTGCCAGAGCAGGGGCGTAGATCAGCATTACCACCAGGGTGATGATGGCCATCAGCCCGTCCAGGACGCCGGAGACGAGGCCGCCGGACAGCAGTTCCTGCACTGGCTGGAGGGAGTTGAAACGGGACAGGATATCGCCGAGCCGGCGCTTTTCGAACCATGGAACCGGCAGGCGCAAAGCATGACGCAACAGATTTCCACGCATCTGGAAAGTCAAAAGCGTGCTGAAATGCATCTGCACATAGCCGCGCAGCAAGGTCGTGGCGCTCTGGATCAGCAGCAGCAGTCCCGCGCCGACGACAATGATGTTGAGAAGGCTGAGATCTCCCTTGGATATGGCCTCGTCGACGATCGTCTGATTGACGAGCGGAGAGACCAAAGCGAAGAACTGCAGCAGGGCGGATAATATCAGGATTTGCAGCAGGCTCGGAATGAAGCCGGCGCTTTTGGACCAGAGGTCGGTCAGTCGTACGCGTTCCACGACCTTGCGTTTGCGGAAGGTGGCGGCCGGTGTGAGTTCCAGTGCAACGCCGGTAAAGTGCCTGGATGCCTCGATATGCGACAATCGCCGCTGACCGCTGGCCGGATCATGAATCTCGATCCGCCCCGGCATCGCTCGGCTCAAGACGACGTAATGCGACATGTCCCAGTGCAGAATGCAGGGCATCCTCAGCTTGCCGATGTCTTCCATATCGAGCTTCAATGCCCGGCCGGCAAAACCCAGATCATCGGCAATCGCGATGAGGGTCTTCAACGTCGTGCCCTTGGAGGAGACCGTGTGGCGTCGCCTCAGTTCCGGCAGCGTCACATGGTGACCATGGTGGCCCGCAACCATCGCCAGGCAGGCAAGTCCGCATTCAGCAGCTTCAGACTGCAGAAGAGGCTCGATCCGGGTGCGACTGTAAAGGGCTGTAAGACGCAACTCACCATCCCGCTTTTGAACTATGGGACCAGGACTATCGAATCCCGCTTTTCACAAGTGCCGACCCCGCCGCCGAGCGAAGGGGTTCTGCAGCAGCGGATTTGCAGGCATTCCTCTGCCGATAATGGGGGAAGCCGGGGGGCTTGGCTTCCCCCATCCAATTCAGGATTTGTATCCAGCCGTGAGCGTTACCGGTGGCTGTACATCCTCCCGAACAAGAGGGTTCTCAGTTGGAAGGAGGCCTGCAATCACGCCTCCCGATTTCGTAGCCGATGGGCAATTGTGTCACTGATGGTTTGTGCCACGGGCGTTCGAACCGCCGTATCCGAATGTATGGCAGACCTGAATGTTCAGTTGGGTCTTATTATGTTGAGAGATATTATCGCACATCACGAAGTGGCCACATTTGCGCGGCGCCTGCCTGCTCCTCGGCTGGAAGCGGGCAGCCATCAGGGTGTGTTGGCGATTGGTGGGAACCCCGGGGTCGGATGGCGGTGTAGGCCAGCGGCAATGTCATCGCCGGCATAAATACACCGTTGAATTGAAAGGCGGGTTGATGTCGGATCGGCACCAGCCACCGCCACGCGCGCCGCACTGTCCAGCGGAGACGGCTTCGTCACGAAAAAAAGGAAAGCAAAGGCATGATCCAGCACGACGCATACCGGGGGCCGGTCGTCGTTTTCGTCGGCTCCTTGACTGAACACGTCACCGACGGCGGTCTCATGCCGTCGTTCCAACCAATTTAAGACGACGATCACGGCGCATCGTATTGACGAAGGATATCGGCCGCCCACTGGACGACCGGACGGTCAATCATTTTTCCTCCCAGCTGAATGACGTTGTCTCCCGCGGCCTCGACAGCGGCGGCTATGGCCTTGGCCCAAGTGATTTCCTCGTCACTGGGACCGAGAAGGACATTTGCAGTCCCCACCTGCTTTGGATGTATACAAAGCTTTCCGCCGAACCCGAACTCCCGCGCCTGTCTTACATCACGGGCCAGGGCGGCATCGTCATCGAGCGCCAGGGTTACACCGTCTACGGGAGGAGGCAGTCCTGCGGCGCGTGACGCCATCGCAATCTGGAATCTTGCATGGTCCAGAGCGGGGCTCGTCACTGGCAATCTTGCATCGGTGGTAAAGTCGATATTGCCGAATGCAAGGCGGGAAACCCCTCTCAGCCGCGAGATCTCATGCACCTGCATGAGGCCTGATACCGTTTCGATCAGGGCGATCACCGGACGATCGACGAGATAGTGGAGAACGCGCTCCAGCGACGGCACATCTGCCTTGGGGAGCATGATTTCCGCCCGCGAAAAAGTGGCGGCGGCCGCCAGATCCGCGTCGAACCAGAAGCTGTCAGCTGAATTTATACGCAATACGGCGCTATTGCCGTCCCTGAACCAACGGCCGGCGGCATTTCGGGCATCGTCTTTCTCCGCGGGCGCGACGGCGTCCTCGAGGTCGAGTATGATCCTGTCCGCCCCTGAAGCGACCGCCTTTTGAAACCTGTCAAACCGATTGCCCGGAACAAACAGATAGCTGCGCGCATCGCACATGCGCGCGTTTTTTTCGGAAGTGCCAGCCGTCATGCGAACCCAGCCTCCGCCGTCATCGCCAGATTGTTACCCGGTCCCTTCGCCCACAACCGCATCACACCTGCAGCGTCGCTTTCTGTTGCTTCAACATGGAAGGGCCGGTTCACGAAAAGCGGCGAAACGGCGCGAAAGTCAAAGCGTGCCAATGGTCGGCCGCGGCTGGCACGTTGGGCAAGTCCCTGCAGAAGGCTCGAAATCAGCGGTCCATGAACGACAAGATCGGGATATCCCTCTTCAGCCTGGGCATAAGGCGCATCATAGTGAATCCTGTGGCCGTTGGAGGTCAGCGCCGAATACCGGAACAGCAGAACCGGATCGGGCGTCACGACGTCCGACCATGATGCGTCCTGCGGCGCCGGTTGCGCGGCAGGTGGCGGCAAACCGGGCTGCGGCGACTCGCGATAGACGATATCCTGCTCCTCCTCGATGCAGACCCGCCCCTCCGTCATCACACGATGACGCACCGTCACGAAGACAAGCCGTCCGGCTTTGCCTGACTTTGGCGTCACGCTCAAAATCTCGCTGACCCGTTCCGCCTTAGCCCCGATCGGCAGCGGCGCATGGTATCGCAGGCGGCCGCCGGCCCACATGCGCCGGGGCAGCCCGACATCGGGCAGGAAACCGCCCTTCTTCGGATGGCCATCGCTGCCGACCTCACTGCGGCGCACGAAAGGATTGAAGAATATCCAGTGCCAGGCTGCAGGAAGAGCCTTGCCGTCACCCGGCACCGATGGCAGGTCGAACGTGCTGGCAAGGGCCGCAACGCGATCTGGGTCGATCAGCGCAAGGCGTCGCTCCGTGCGTCCCACATATTCCGAATAGTTATGTGCAATCCCGATTCCCGGATCCGCGGACATTTAAAACCTCCCTGGCGTTCAGAAGATCACGTCGCGCTCGATGAGCCCGTCGATTTCACGTTTGGACATTTTGAGAAGCTCGCCATAAACGAAATCCTCGTGCTCCCCGAGCTTCGGCGTGCCCCTCTCGATCGTTGCCGGCGCGCTTACCGAGAAACGGCCGGGAAATCCAACCGCTGCTCGCCGGCCGCCGCCGTTGTCCTCGACATCCACGATCGCCCCGCGCTGCCGCAGATGCTCGTCGTGTACGAGATCATGCGTATTGAATGACACATGGGCGGGAACGCCGACCCCCTGAAGAGCCGCGGCCGCAGCCTCGGCATTCTGACCGACGCTCCATGCGGAAATCGCAACATCTAACTCCCGCCTGTTGGCGTGGCGTGTGTCCGCACTGCAAAACCGATCATCCGATACCAAATGCGCAAGCCCGGCGAAGGTAGCGAAAGCACGCCATTGTCCTTCGCTTCCCACCGCGATGCTGAGCCACCGATCAGGCTTGTCCGTCGCATAGAGCCCGTGCGGGGACATGCGGTAATCGTCGTTGCCAAGCCGCTCGATATGTCCGCCCGCCGATACGGACATCAAGGAATCTCCTACAAGCGAAGAGGCCACGTCGCGGGCGGCAATGTCGACATGCGACCCCTGCCCGGTCCGGCGCCGCCGATGCAGGGCGGCAACTGTCGCCAGCGCGGCATTGAGCCCGACCGAATGATCCATGACGTGCCGCATTTCCATCGGCGGACCATCCCTATATCCCGAAAGGAATCCGAGGCCGCCCCATGCGCCGAACAGCGGGGCGTAACCCGCAAAATGCGAGTCCGGACCCGTCTGCCCCGATGAGGACACCGACACCATCACGATGTCGGGCTTCACATCCTTCAAGTCCGCATAGCCAAGCCCGAGCCGGTTCATCACGCCTGCGCGAAAACTTTCCGCAGCCACATCCGAAATGGCCACCAGCCGCTTCGCCAGGGCAACGCCTTCGGGATGCTTCATGTTCAAGCGGATCGACAGCTTGTTTGACGCCACCTGATCGAAACTCGCAGGCCCGTTTCGGCCATAGACCGCATGCGGCTTTCTGAAAATGTCCGGCCGAAGCGCGCTCTCGACCTTGATGCATTCGGCACCCAGCTGCGACAGCATATGCGTGCAGAACGGTCCTGCGGCATGCACCGTGAAGTCGGCAATCCTGACGCCTTCAAGAGGTTTCATGCCCGCTCCTTCAGCAACGTCTTTTTCCGTGCGGCCAATTGATCTCGCGTTGCAGCGTCGGGGCAAGAAGCTGGGGAGGACGGCCAGGGCCGAACCGGAAGCGGCTCCTTGTCGAACCGAAACGGAGCGGACTGGATGCTGCACGTCCTGCCATCGGCAAGGTCTACCGTCGAGAACAAGCCGCGTGCGTTCTCGTGACGACCGGAAAGGATCTGTTCCGGCGTGTTGTAACGCGCCATGGGTACACCGAGGCGCTGAGCGGCGGCGACGATCTCCTCCACGGGATGTCGTGCGGCCCATTTCCGTATTTGTTCGTTGATGAAATCGCCCTTATGGCTGCGCACGACAGCGTCCTCCAGGCCAACATCCTGCGCCCATTCGGGGTAACCCATCAGTTCCACGAGACCATGCCACTGGCGCTGCTCCAGCGTCAGGAGTTCAACGAAACCGTCACGGCATTCAATCACGCCGCCATAACGAAACGAGCGCGACAGCCTGTGTTCCAGAGACCCGTCGCCATAACGCTGAACAGTGAAGGCGCCGACGGCAAGATTGGCATCCTGAACCGCCACGTCGACATATTGTCCCTTTCCGCTCCAGACGGCGGCGAGCGCGCTCAGAGCGCCGGCGACACCGCCCTGCATTTCTGCGAAATGTCCTGCGATCTTCAATGGCGGCCGGTCGGGAAAAAGCGTGGCGGAAAGACCGTTCGGCAGAAGGAAACCTTCTCCCGCCGAATGGATGAGGTTGAGTTCGGTGCCAAGCCAACCGGATTTCGGTCCATAAGAACCGAACGGCAGGACCGACAGATGCACAAGCCCGGGGCATGCGCCGGAGAGCGCATCGGGATCCAGCTCCCACCGCTTCTTGTCGCCGGTGGCAACATCCTCGATCAGGATATGCGCCGTCTCGATCTGCGTCCGGAACGCCTGCCTGCCGGAGTCCGTTTCCAGATCGAGCGTTACGGACCGCTTTCCCGCAGACACATAGGCAAACAGGGCGCTTTCCCCGCTATCCAGCCCGAGGAAGGGAGGCTCCCGCCTGAGCGGCGAGCCTTCCGTCGGTTCGATCAGGACGACCTCGGCACCCATTGCCGCCAGAAGACGCCCGGCATAGGCCGCGGCGACACCGGTCGAGCATTCGACGCATCGAATTCCGGAAAGAGGAAGCGACATATCCATGATTGCGCCCCGATTTTTACCGGACGACCGGAAGTTCGAGATCGAGATTTCCGCCGTCGAAATGAACCGGAATATTGGGATCGCGACTGGGCAGGATGACGGTCGCCAGTCCCGGTGTCGTGATTTCGCCGCGCTGGTTCTCCCCCCAGATCTCGAGATCGACGAGAGCGTGGCGATCCTTGATATATTTGCGGGTGACCTTGCCCTTGCACCAGGTGGAGTCGCCCATCGTGTTGAACCGGCGCATTTCGGTGCGGACGCGCTTCAGGAAGGCTGCGTCACCCATCCAGTTCGTGACCAGCGAGCACATCCAGGAGGAACGCTGCGGGCCGTAATCATAAACGCCCGGAACACCGACCTCTTTCGCGGTGGATTCGCGGTGATGGCCGATCCCGGTATATTCGATGCCGCCACCGGCCTCCGGATTCCGGAAGAAATGCCCGGGATGCTTCATTGCGGCCTTGAACACGACGCCATGGGTGTGGCCGCGCCCGCACCCGACGAGGAAGCCCATCGTATCCATCAGAGACAGCGGACCGCGAACGATCGGATCAAGCTCCTCACCTTCCTTCACGTCTTCCCAATAGCGGACATTGGCGCCGCGAATCCGGGATTCTTCGCGCAGTATGGCCTCGTCGATCTTTTCAAACTCCTCGGCCGTATATTCGTGGGTTACGATGTCCTTGTACTTGCCGGCATCGCGTGCCGCCTTGCGCTCGTGCCGCGTGCAGGTTCCAAGCGCCCTCGCGACAAGCTCGCCGAACTGGTTGCTGTAGCTCGCCTCGACATATTGCAGCACAAGACGACCGGAGAACTTGCTTTCCTTCTCCTCAACCCCGACAACCCGTTCGATGGCGCTGATGCGGTCACCTGGACGGATGTGGCGAAACAATTCCCAATCGTTACCCGCATAGAAGCCGTGAACGCCTGGCAGTCCCCAGCGCGTGCGTCCGACCCAGCCGAATGCCATTGGGAACATCGGATGAGCGACCTGCCCGCCATAGCGGGAATTGCGGCCATATTCCTGTTCGCGATAAAGCGGATTGAGATCGCCGATACCATTGCACCAGTTGCGGAGCGTGTCGGCGGTCGCATCCTGCAGATAGGGTCCTTCCGGTCTCAACTGAAGACCGATCATGTTGCGGGCGGCTGCGACAGCCTCATCCGTGATGCGGCCCTCTGCAGGTGCGCCACCGACATCCTGCTTAGATTTGTCGATAACCTCAACGTTCATGTTTTCCTCCAACGAATTTGCCGATGCCCGCATCCGATGACGCGACATACCGATCAAGATAATGCATTATATATTATTTTGGTCAACAGGAAATCGAAGGCAAAACACGAAGCCATGGCATTGATTTAAAACAATATTATAAAAAACAAGCGCCTGCATTCCCAGGAAACCTGGGTCCACAGACGCTATGCGATGCATTATTTCAGATCGTCACGCCTGCGGCGCTGGAGATCGTGGCAAAACGACGGACACCCGCCAATGCGTAGTCGTGCTCGTCGTCAGTCGCTCCCGCGCAACAATCCTCCAGCACAACACACTCGAAATCCCTGTCGTGGCCTTCACGGGCGGCAGCCTGCACCACACCATTGGTCGATACTCCGGTGAGAAGCAGGCGTTTCACGCCCATGGCACTGAGCAAGGGCGTAAGCTTGGTGCCGTAAAACGGGCTGACGCGATGCTTGATGATGTCGATATCCCCATCCTGGGGAGCGAAATCCCCGTACACTTCGGTGCCCCACTGCCCCAGCTTGAAGAAACCATTGTCTCTCGCTTTGGAAAAGACGGGAGAATTGGGTGGACATTCCCGATAATCCGGAGAAAAGCCCACCCTGACGTAGCCGATCGGCAGGCCGGCTTCGCGCGCGCGTCGAATGATCGACGTCGTGTTTTGATAGACGTTCCTCTCACGGCATTTGACGACATAGGTCTTCGCCCCCATCCCATCGGGATGGACAAGGTCATTGATCATGTCCATGACGAGCAGAATAGTATCAGCGGCCATTGCGGTACTCCTGGATTGAATTTCCTGTGACGGGACTCAGAACCGGGAGATTGGATGCAGACCTCGCCGACGAGACCTCTATGAGGCGTAGCCAGCCTTGAACTCGTCCCACCCGGAACGGATATGCACGCGAAGCGCCGACAGCATCGCCGCTTCGTCTCGAACGATGATCGCACCGAGCATTTCGCGATGCTCTGCCGATGCCCGCTCGATGCGGCTCTCCAGCTTGTTGATCAGATCGAACGGATAACGCGCCCAGAGGATGCGCACGAACTGCAACGTCTGCGGCAGCTCCGAGGCCATATATATGGTCTCGTGGAAGCGGTAGTTGATGAGACGCACCGCTTCCCGGTCTCCGTCTGCAGCAGCCTGTTCGATCCGCTTCTGCAGCTCGCGCAACTCTTCCACCGTCTGCGGCGTCAATCGCTTCAGCGCGGCCAGCGCGAGCTTCGATTCCAAGGTTACCCGCAGGTCGACGATTTCCTCTGTCGCGTCCATATCGAACGGCGCGACAATCGCACCGCGATGAGAGTCCCCGAGAACGAAACCTTCCGCCTCGAGAATTTTGATCGCCTCGCGAACCGGGGTGATGCTCATGCCCGTCATTTGGGCAAGTTCCGCCTGCTTCAGCTTGGACCCACGCGCGAAACGCCCGGAAATGATTCCTTCCCTCAGGAAATCGGCGACGAATTCCTCTTTCGTACGATGTTTCAAGCCCATGCCTTTCATGACCGAATTCTATTCCGGAATTATCCCGGAAATAGTGCACAATGCAATATCTGATCATGACGCCGCGCTCCCCGAGAGAGGAGGCAGGTCGAGGCGGAACAGGGATCCTCCCGGCTGGCCGGCCGAACCGGGGTAGATGCGTGCAATGCGCGGATCGTGCGCGGGAACCACGTGGTCATCGCCGTCGGCAAGATTGCGGATGCGCTCATGCCCGGCAATCATGTCGGAAAGATTGAAAGCGACGGAGAAAGGAATTCCGCGCTCATACTCCTCGTAATAGTGCAGGGCGTCCGAGGCGAGGACCACCCAGCCCCGCGCCGTCCTGACACGGACTATTTCCTGACCCGCGCAATGGCCACCGACCCAGTGAACAGACACCCCCTCGGCAATATCCTGATCGCGGCCATGCAATGTCAAACGATCGGAATGGAGCAGGTGGACGAGACGCGCGATTTCATCGGCCTCATAGGCTCGACGGAACCACGGCCTTTGCATCCATGGACCCGTGACATAATCCATTTCCTCGGCCTGCATGTAAAAATGTGCATTTTCCAATGCATCCAGATGGCCGAGATGGTCATAATGGGCGTGCGTCAGGATGACGGTTTCCACCAAGACCGGGTCGATGCCAAGCGACCGCCACGCCTGGACCGGACTGTGCTCTATCGTGTGGCCGTGCCTTGCCGCTTTTTCCGGGTCCATGCCAGTATCAACCACAATCACCTGGCCGGGCGCCCGCAGGACCCAGCAGTAGAAGTCCATCGGCATCGCTTCCGTGGGCCGCTTTTCGAGGATGAAGTTTTCCCCCCGCGTGCGGCTCTGGTTGGTCCCATAGCGGATCGCGTGGATTTCCCACAGCGTATCGCTGCCTGCCATGGCCGTTACGTCAGGCATGTGCTTTGTCATCTTCGCTCTCCGAAATCGAGGTCGCACCGAGATAGGTGTCGATCGCCTGCTGGCGTGCAGTATCGTCACGCAGATCTTCGGCACGACGGTAACCGACTATCCGACCGCTTCTGAGGAAATGCAGATCGTCGCAGAGGCGCATCGTCATGCGAAGGTTCTGTTCGACGAGAACGATGGCCAGATCGCCGCCACCGCGGATCGCCCCCAGCCTTTCGAAGACGCGGCGGACAAGAAGCGGCGCAAGGCCGAGCGATGGCTCGTCCAGGAGAAGCAGCCTCGGACCTGACATCAATCCGCGTCCGATCGCCAGCATTTGCTGTTCGCCGCCACTCAAACGCCACGCGCCGCCGTTCAGCTTGTTGGCGATCTCGGGGAACAGATCGAGGATCGCATCCATCCGCGTTCGGCGTTCCCCGGCGGGTATCTGGTATCCGCCGAGGATGAGATTTTCCCTGACACTGAGATCGCCGACAATTTCGCGCCTCTCCGGCACATAGACAATGCCGCGCCTGACCCGCTCACGCGTCGGCAGACCCGCCATTTCCTCACCCTCAAAGAGAATTTGCCCCCTTGACGGGATCAGCCCCGCAATCGCCTGCATGATGGAGGATTTTCCGGCGCCATTCGCCCCGAGAAGCGCCGTGACCTTTGCCGGCTCCACCTCGAAGTGCACATTTTCTACAGCCTGCGCTCCCGCGCCATAAAAGACCGAAAGATTCCTGACGGAAAGGAGGCTAGTCATCGTCGCTCCCCAGATAGACGGAAACCACTTTTTCATTGGTGCGTACCGCCTCCGGCGGGCCGCAGGCGATCACCTCACCGAAGTTGATCACATAGATCCGGTCGCAGAGCGACATGACAAGATCCATGTCATGCTCGACAACGACCATGACCAGATCCGGAGAGGCAATGGTCCGCAAGGTGCGCGTCAGATCCCGCGTCTCCGCATTGTTGAGGCCTGCAGCGGGCTCGTCGAGCAGAAGAACGGATGGCTTGCCGACGATGGCGCGGGCGATCTCAACCAGCCGCTGCATACCCGGCGGCAATTGCTGCGGATAGAGATCGCGCGCTTCGGCAAGCCCCAGATTGGACAATGCGCCCAGCGCGGCCTGCCGCATTTCCGCCGTTTCCCGACGGCCCCGTGCCAGCGGAAGGAAAGCGCTCGTCCAACCGGCGTGGTAGTTGCGGGCAAGTCCCATCATCACATTTTCAATGACCGTAAGGTCCGGGCACAATGCCACCGTCTGAAAGCTGCGGACGACCCCACGCGCAGAACGCGCCGCCGGAGACAATCCATCGAGCGGACGACCATCATACATGATCGAACCGCTCTGCGGCTGGTAGGCGCCCGTCAGGCAATTGAAAAGGCTTGTCTTTCCGGCTCCATTCGGACCTATAAGGCCCGTGATTTCGCCAGCCCTGAATTCGACATCCAGCCCTTGAAACACCTTGAGGCCGCCGAAAGAAAGAGAGATCGCTTCGCCCTTGAGCGATGTGTTGCGCGCATCCATCACTTTGCCTCCCGCCGTCTGGTAGCCAGGTCGGCGATCCTCGGCGAAAAATGCCCGATGAGCACGACCGCTATGAGGGCCACACCGTAGAATACCGGAATCCATGCACCCGAGCCCGACAGAAGTTGCGGTATCAGCGTGAGGAAAGCGCCGCCGATCAGCGCCCGCGTCAGGGTGAGCCCGTAGAAGCTGACCACGGATCCGACGAGAAGAAAGATCGATGACCAGAATGTGTATCCCGTAGGCGAGACGGCCGAACTTGCAAAGGCGAGCATTGCGCCGGAGATTGCGGCGATCCCGCCGCTGATCCCCATGACGCTGACCCTTGCCCAGGCGCGGCGGGTGCCGAAGGCTTCCGCTGCTGCCGGATGCGTGCGGGCGAGCAGAAGTGCTCGTCCCTGCCGCGATTGCCTGAGCTGGACCAGCGCATAAACGACGAAGGCCAGCGCGATCAGGGTGACATAATAGCGTTGCGGTTCGATCGGCACGCGCGGAAGAAGCGGCTTCGATACGTAAAGACCTTCAAAACCGCCGGTCCAGCGGTCTGCACTGATGATGACCTCCGGCAAGGCGAGCGCCAGCGCCATGGTCGATACGGCAAGGTAGATGCCGGAAAGGCGTCGGGACGGCCATGCGAAGAGGACACCGAAAAGGGTGCCGGCCGCCACCGCGACCGGAAGCGAGAGGAACAGCGGGACACCGAGATGCGCTTCCAGTATCGCCACGCAATATGCGCCGATAGCAGCGAAGAAGCTGTGGCCGATGGAGACTTCTCCACCGTAGCGCACCAGCGTGCTGACGGCCAGCACACCGATGCTGTTGGCAAAACAGAGCCCCAGTGCATAGCTCCAGGAGCCGGAAATGACGAGCGGCAAGATGAGCAGCACGGTGAGAACGACGATGTCTATTTTATCCTGGCTCATCGTCGACCGGAGTATCGTCCTAACGGAACGCTCGTCGTTGATTATCACGGCACTATCAGACACGGCTGCCTCCTGCCCTGGCGAAGAGCCCATTGGGGAAAATGTTCAAAGCAAGAAGGATGACGACGAGCAGAAATGTGTTGGTGAACTCTGGTGACACATAAAACGTGAACAGGTTCATGAGGATGCCGATAAGCACACCGCCTACGAGCGCTCCGGGCAGACTGCCGAAGCCTCCCAGCACGGCCGCAGCGAAAGCCTGCAGCATGAAGGTCGCGACAGTGGTTGAACTGAGAAATGTCGTCGGCACGATGAGCAGCGCCCCGATCACGCCGAGGATTGCCGAAACGAGCCAGGCGAACAGGTGGATTGAGCGAAGGTTCAGCCCGCAAATTTCGGCAGCGATGGGATTGACCGATATCGCCCGGAACGCCACACCGAGTTTGGTGTAATCGATCACCAGAAACAACGCGATAATGGTCACGACAGCGACGGCCAGTACGGTGAGATCATAACCCGTGATCCGCAGGCCGAAGACCAGAGCGCTGAAGCGTGGCAGCGGCAGGTCAAGCGGCACGATATCTGCTCCGAAGACGAGAAGCGTCACGCCCTGGGCGATAAGGCCGATGCCGAGCGTGGTGATCGTCGCCGTCAGGTCGGAGGCACCCATGATCGGCGCGATGACGGCGTAGCTGAGGAACGCGATGGTGACGGCGATCAGGAGGGCAAGCAGAACCGCGCTCCCCCACGAGAGGCTCATCAATGTTCCGCTGGAGAAGCCGTAGATCAGAAAAGCGGCAAGACCTGCGACGTTGCCATGGGAAAAGTTCACGACGCGCGAACTCTTGAAGATCATCACGAGACCGAGAGCACCCAGCGCGTAGAGACAACCGGTGACGATGCCGGACCACAGGAGGGGAAAAAGGTCGAGGGTGAAGTCGTAAAGCCTGCTCATGCCTGGGTCTCCGACATGCTGCCATCCTCGACGAGGCGGATCACGCCCGGGAAATATCGACCGCCGAGCCCCTTCTCCACGGCCATCTCGTAATAGCGACGAACCGTTTCCGCAGCCTTGATCGGCACTCCGGTCTCGGCCGCGAGCTGGAATACGTAGTCGATATCCTTGAGGACATATTCCGGAGGGAATGAACGCTCGGGAAATTCACGCGGCAGCATGGCTTTGCGGCCGTGATTGCGCAGCACGAAGCTGTCGCCGGACCCCTTCGAGACGGCATCGAGCAAGGTTTCCGCCTTCACCCCCGCCCGCTCGCCGAGCACGATCATCTCGGCAAGCGTCACGACATGTTCGAACACGAGCATGTTGTTGACCAGTTTGAGCACCTGCCCGGCGCCGACCTCACCGCCATGGGTGACATCTGTCGCCATGTAATCGAGGATAGGCTTGATTGTGCCGAAAACCGGCTGGGTCGCGCCCACCATGATGCTGAGTTCACCGCGCTGGGCTGCCTCACGGGTGCGAGCGACCGGAGCATCCGCGAAATGGATCTCGCGGGCGCTGAGGCTTGCCGCAACCTGCCGGGCAAGAGCGACGGGCGTGGTCGAGAGATCCACGACCGTGGTGCCGGGACTTGCATGAAGGGCGATCTCGGCGGTGACGGCCTCGACCTGCGGGCCTCCGGGCAACGAGAGCAGGACGAAATCTGCCTCAGTCGCAAGCTTTGCAATCGATGGCGCTCGTTCACCCCTGGTGCCTTCGATGGCGGAAAACGCCTCGTCATTCATGTCGAACGCGATGACATGGCCCTGATGCTTGAGCGCAACGTTGCGGCACATGGGGCCGCCCATGACGCCGAGGCCGATGAAACCGATCTTGGATGTGTTCATCATTGGTTCAATCCATCAACATGCCGCCGTTCACATCGAGAACGGTTCCGGTGATCCAGTTCGATGCGGGCGAGCAGAGGAAAAGAATGGCCTGGGCAATGTCTTCCGGCTGGCCGTATCTGCCGAGAGGCACATTGCCATTTGCCGACGGCGCGGCGCGCTGGGTCACCGT
Organism: Agrobacterium sp. NPDC089420; assembly: GCF_044900305.1. Lineage (NCBI taxonomy): Bacteria > Pseudomonadati > Pseudomonadota > Alphaproteobacteria > Hyphomicrobiales > Rhizobiaceae > Agrobacterium > Agrobacterium sp. NPDC089420. The sequence goes on from NZ_JBJDMY010000012.1 coordinate 56,565, forward strand.
GTTCCACATCGTCGTCTCGACGGGACCCGGCGCGACGACGCTGGCATAGACCCCTTTTGCGGCACCCGCCTTGGCGACCCATTTCATCAATCCGTGGACCGCGGATTTAGCTGCCACATAGGCAGGCCCCGATGCCACGCCGCCGATCTTTGCGGCGATCGATCCAAGTGCGACAATCTTGCCGCCGCCGTTTTCGGCCATGACCGGATAGATCTCCCGGACGGGATTGACGACGCCCATGAGGTTGACGTCGAGCATGGCGCGCCATTCCTCGTCAGTCGATTCCGTCAGCGGTCGGTGTGTGATCGTACCTGCGCACAGAACCAATATATCGAGCTGACCGTAAAGACGAAGAATATCGGCCATGACCGACCTGGTCTGCTCAGGCGAGGTGACATCATATTTCAGATAAGCGATGGCCGGACTGGCGAAGTCCGCCTTGTCGGCGATATCGGTCGCGACCACAGTTGCGCCTGCTTCCGCAAGCGCAATGGCTGTCGCCTTGCCAATCCCCCCGGCGGCGCCGGTTACGAGAGCGACGCGGCCGTCGAGGCGGGCGGGAGCACTAGTCGGTATGTTCATCAAAAGCTCCTTAATGCATGGCGGTTCTCCCGCCCGGCGGGGCGGGAGGGACTACGGCGAGGAGCTTATTGGGCAGGCGCGTCGAAGACGGCCGTGGGATAGGGGCGGAACTCACGCACGAGCTCGAACTTTCCGTCCTTTGCCTGGATGATGCCCTCCTGGCGTGTCCCGCGATGATCCCCGACCTTGAACGACACGCCCTGCGCTCCTCCCACCGAGGCATCGTTCAAGGTTTCCAGAGCCGCAATCAGATTTTCTCCGGTCAACGGCTTGCCGCTATCCAACAACGCTTCGAAGCCCTTTGCAAACAGTGCCGCATTGCTCCAGCCATTGAGCCCGAAAACGCCGATCGGATCGCTCGGATAATGTTTGGCGACGGATTCGCGATAGGCCTTCACGTCCGGCTCATCGCTGCTGACCGGCAACAGCCATGACGAAAAATAGGTGCCGTTGAGCAGGTTTCCCGCCAGCTTGACCGTCGATGGGTCTGCTGTAAAGAACGGTGCGAACCATTTCACATCGAGTGCCTGCAAATCCGCGGCCTTGAGCGCGGCGGCAAGATTTGCGTTGGAGCCGAAGAGAATAACGGCTTCCGCACCGGAATTGGCGACGCGGCGAATATGGGGGCTGAAACTGGTCGTCTTGACATCGAAGGGAACCGACTCGGCCGGCGCGAGGCCCAGTTCCTTCATGTAGAGGTCAAAACCGCGTTTCGCCGACTTGCCGAGTTCGTCATTCTCCCATAGCAGCGCAATTTTCTTGAGCCCAAGATCCTTGACGGCATAATCGACATTCGAGGCGGCCGACCAGCCGTAATCCGGCAGAAGCGGAAACACATTCGGCTCCACGAAGAACGCGCTCGCTCCTCCGATCGGCCCGATCATCGGCACATTCTTCTCTCTCGCATAAGGAATTGCGGCGACATTGGTGGCCGTACCGACCGGCGCGGCCAGTGCGAAGGCGCCATCCTCCTCGACGAGTTTACGGCTGACCGCGACGCTGCGCGCCGGATCGTAGCCGTCGTCATAGGTGATGTAGTTGACCTTCCAGCCTTTGATGCCGCCACTCTCGTTGAGATGCTTGAAGTAGGCGTCGGCGGCATGGGTGAGAACCGAATAGAAGGGAACGGGACCGGTAACGGGGGTAAATGCACCAACGGTCACAACCTTCTTTTCGGTATCTATTCCCTTCTCCTGCGCGAGTGCTCCGGCGGAAACGACCAGCGTCATTGTAACGGCGCCGGCAGTCAATCCGACCAGTCTTGCGATACCTGGCAACATTTCGATCCTCCCATCGAATTAGACCAACCATCAATCGATCCGGACGGTATGCCAAGGACGAAATTCGGTCAACATAAAATGCATTATGCGGCGCAGCAATTCCTTGAAGATCGAGAGATATCGGATCCCGCCAGCACGGGAAGGAAACGAAAAAATTCGACTATAGTCAATTAAAATCAACATATTGAGCATAGCGCGAACAATACCGCATAGCGACATGAGACAAACAACTTGTGCATGATATAAAATGCATTATTATTCCAAAAAAACCTCGGGAGGGATGGATGAAAGGCGTATTGGCAGGGAGAACCGTGCTTGAGCTGGGGAGCATGATCGCAGCACCCTTCGCCACGCATATTCTGCAGCAACTGGGAGCCAGAGTTATAAAAATCGAGCCCCCGGGCGGAGAGACAACACGCAAGTTGGTACGGGGTGGCCCGAGTGGCACTTACATTGCCTACAATCGAGGAAAGAACAGCATTTGTCTGAACTTGCAGACAAAGGACGGTGCGCTTGTTTTCCGTGACCTCGTTGCGTCAGCGGATATCGTCCTGCACAATCTCTCTCCCGGCGCCGCCCGCAAGATGAAGGTAACCTTCGAGGATTGTGAGGCGATCAGGCCGGGGATCGTCTTTTGCCACATCAAAGGTTATGGACCCGGGCCGCAATCTGAAGAAATCGCGTCGAACCCCATAGCGGAAGCTGCCACGGGCGTCATGTTCAACAACCGATCGGCGGGGAAGCCGTCGCGGCTGGGACCATCATATCATGACCAGTTTGCCGGCTGTTATGCAGTCATCGGCGTTCTGTCCGCCCTGCTCGACCCCGACGCATCGCCGGAGCGCAGGAACATCGAACTGGGCCTCTACGAAACGGGGCTGCATATCGCGGCCAGGGAACTCGTCGGTGTCCAACTCAAGTCGCAAATCACCGGGAAGCCGGAACAGGAGCCGTCTCCCGAATTCAGCATGCCTGGATACGGGGCATATGAGACCTCCGACGGCCGATGGATCTATCTCGTGATGCTGACAGACGAACATTGGCGGAAGTTCTGCCTCGCTGCCGGGCTGAGCCTCGATCCCGAATTGGCCTCGCTGCGGCAGCGGCGAAAGCACAGGCCTGTCGTAGAAGATATCGTTTCGCAAGCCGTCAGGGGCTCGTCCTATTCGGCACTGAGCACGGCCTTGGCAGCGGCGGGCGTGGGTTTCACCGAGGTACTCTCGGGTGACAAGGTGCTTGACGCGCAGCAGGCCCGAAATCCACCGAAATATACCAACCTGTCATTTGCATCCTTCATGTTTGACGCGCCGGATTTTCCAGTATCGGCTGCGAGTTCCAACGAAGGTCGTGAAATGTCGCCGCCGCTTCTCGGGGAGCACACGGTTACGCTTCTGCGACAGTCCGGCTATCCCGAAGACGAGATCGATAGGCTCCTCGAGATCGGCGCAATAAACGGTGCAAGCGAAGGTGACGATCTCTGGAACACGAAAACCGAAAAACTCGTGCTCGCGCGCTGAAATACCCGCCCCTGTCCGAGGTCCGATCCTAAAGCGTCGAGATCGCCCCCTCGGGCGGTGGTCTCGGCAGGTGGCGCTGTGCCGTCACCTGCCGAACACCCAAGACCAGTCAAAGGCAACCGACGGCGCCGCGGCTTTCGCTCGCCGAGAGGTGGTGAGTTCAAAGGTGTCTGCTTTTCAGCTCAGGCGCATCGCTAAGGTTGCCTGAACCAAGCGCAATCATCGCCGTGACTTGCCGGTTCCTGCTGCGAAATCCATTCTTCCGTGCGTCGTCAGTCTGTTGATAGGATCGCTCGTTGCGCTATTGTCACCGGACAAAGAAACTGACACTATTAGGTGACGGCTCCCAAATGGGGCGCGTATATTCCATGGGCAGGGTAGCTCTCGACCGGAAACGGGCGGGAGCTTTTTTATTTTTTGGTGGCGATGATGAATTCAGAAAGCTGGCGGGTCGGCGTGCTGTTCTCCGAAACGGGCGTGACTGGAGCCGTGGAACAAACCCAGAGGGCGGCGAGCCTGCTGGCGATCGATGAAATCAACGCAGCCGGCGGCGTACTCGGTCGAGAGATAGAGCCCATCGCCTATGATCCGCAATCGACCCCCAGCCTCTATAAGGAACTTGCGGTCAGGCTTTGTGACGAAGACCGTGTCCGGGTCGTTTTCGGTTGCCATATGTCGAGCACCCGCAAAGCCGTTTTGCCCGTTATCGAGGCCCGGAATGCATTGCTGTTCTACCCGACGCTGTACGAGGGATTCGAATACTCCCGGAACTGCATCTATACCGGCGCAGCTCCCAACCAGAACTCCGTCCAATTGGTCGATTTCCTCACCACCCATTATGGAAAGCGGGTCTTCCTTGTGGGTTCGAACTATGTTTATCCTTACGAATCCAACCGAACGATCAGTGACCTCTTTCTTCAGGTAGGCGGACAGGTTCTGGACGAGATGTATGTTCCGCTGAACCTTAAAACGGAGGACGTCTCCAAGATCATCCGGCACATTCGCGCGGCACAGCCGGATGTCATCTATTCCACGATCGTCGGCGACGGTATCATCCCTTTTTATACGGCGTTCAAGGAGGCGGGTTTTCAAGCAGCAACGACACCGATTGCAAGCCAGTCGACAAGCGAGGCCGACGTGATACGCATGCGGCCGGAGGTGGCCGAGGGACATATCACCGCAGCTCCTTTCTTCGCCTCTCTGGATACGCCCCGTGCTCGCGGCTTCGTTTCAGCCTACCAAAAGCGGTACGGTTCGCGGATGCTGCCAACAGCTCCAGCCGAAGCCGCCTATTTCCAGGTCTACCTCTATGCGGCAGCTTTGCAGCGCGCCGGCGGCGATGGTTTCGACCAGCTTCTGCCGGCTCTTTATGATGTCGAATACGATGCTCCGCAGGGCGCGGTAAAAATAGACCGGCTGACGAACCACACGCATCTATGGCCAAGAGTGGCAAAGGTGAATGCGCAGGGGAGCTACGACATCGTCTACGACCCGTCGCTGCGGGTGGCGCCAGATCCGTTCATGCGTGAATATCGCCCGGACCTGACGCAGACCTTTCAAAATCGCGTCCAGGTCTGAGAAGGAGCGACGATGTCTTTCGCCCTTCTCCGAGATTTGCGGGATCTTAAGGTTCTGGTCATCCACCCCCGGACATCCGAAGGAGAGTTTCTCGTTGATCATCTGCGTCGTATCGGTTGTACGGTCAATTGCCTCTGGCCGGTACCGGCCGAACTGCCCCACGGCACGGATGTCGTCTTCCTTGCCATGGAAGATGAGGCGCGGCCGGAAATCGAACGCCTGTTGAAGTGTTTTCCCAACCCTGCGCCGACCATGCTTGCCATCGTCGGCTACGAAAACCCCTCGACATTGCAGATCGTTCTCGAAAGCGGCGCGCTCGCCATTGTCGAAAGACCGATCAAGCCATTCGGTCTGCTGACCAACCTCGCCATCGCCCGCAATCTCTGGCTGGAGCGTCAGAAGCTCGTCAAGGAAGCACGCAAATACAAACGCAAGGTGCTGGGAGACCAGAAGCTGGCCCGAGCGAAAGCCATTCTGATGGCCAATCGCGGCACCAGCGAGAACGAGGCATATCGCGAAATGCGTGAGCAGGCGATGGCCCGGCGCGTGCCAATCGATGAAATCGCCAATTCGATTATCAACGCCGAACAGCTCTTGCGCCCGTCCCAAAAACATGATTAGTTTTTCATGTGTTTCAAAGAAACACCTCCGGCACATCCCTTCGTTTTGCGAAGCCATGTGTCGCTGTTGCACGCGGTACAGCCGTGATGCGGTGATGGCAAAGGCGCCCGCAGGCTTTGACAGGCCTCGCGGGTTTTTTGTTGTCTGCTGACAGTGACGTCAGCCTTTCAATCATTTTTTTCGGCACGACAACCTCGCCTCCTGGCCGGGAAGTGCCGTCGCGTGCACCAATCAAAAAAAGGGGAACCAAGATGGTGTTTAACAGACGTGAATTTCTGAAAACCGCAGCCACCGCTTCCGCCGCGCTCACCCTGCCGGTTATGGGCGGCCGCGCATTTGCAGCCGACACCATAAAGGTCGGCGCGCTTTATTCACAGACGGGCGGCCTTTCTGTCGCCGAGAAACTTCTGGCCAACGGTGTCATGATGGCCGTGGCTGAAATCAACGCCGCCGGCGGCGTTCTCGGCCGCCAGGTCGAGGTCGTCGTTGAAGACGGCGCTTCAGATCCCAAAATCTTCAGCGAGAAAGCGTCGAAGCTGATCCTCAAGGACAAGATTGCCACCGTATTCGGCTGCCACACATCTGCCAGCCGCAAGGCCGTGCTGCCAATCTTCGAGCGACGCGGTGCGATGCTGTTCTATCAGACCCATTATGAAGGTTTCGAATGCTCCCGCAACGTCGTCTATTCGGGCGCCGTTCCTAACCAGCAGCTCTCCAACTACATTCCCTGGATCGTCGAGAAACTGGGCAAGAAGAAATTCTTCATCGTTGGTTCGAACTACGTCTATCCGCGCGAGATGGCCAAGGTTTCCAAGAAACTGATCGAGGCAGCCGGCGCGGAATGGGTCGCGGACGAATATCTGGAACTTGGCCATTCTGAATGGGCGGTAATGGTCAGCAAGATCAAGGAATCCGGCGCGGACGTCGTTCTTTCCAACGTGGTCGGCGACTCCATCATCGCCTTTTACCGCGAGTTCAAGAACCAGGGCCTCTCGCAGGAGGTTATCCCGATCTGCGCAACGGTCACATCCGAGATCGAGATCGCGGCCATGGGCGCCGAATATGCGGCAGGCAGCTACACCTCGTTCCCGTATTTCATGTCGATCGAAACACCTGCCAACAAGAGCTTCATCGATCGTTTCAGGACGTTCGTCAACGATCCGAAAGCGGTGACATACCATTCGCTCGAGGCCGCCTATTTCCAGGTATTTCTGTGGAAGCAGGCGGTCGAGAAATCCGGCGATCTGTCAGCGGATGCGATCCGGGCCGGCATTCGTGGTCAGACCTATGACGCACCCGGCGGCAAGGTGACCACCGATCCGGATAACCTGCATTGCTGGCTGACGCCACGCATCGGGCAATGGCAGCCGGACGGACAGAGCAAGGTCGTCAACGCCTATCCGGCACCGATAAAGCCGCTGCCTTATTCGGCCTATGGTGAGACGGAAAGCAATCTGTTCTGCACCGGCAACGGTCTTGACGCAGCAAAGCTAAAGGGCTGACCCCTCCCCGCGTCGTCCCGCCATCCATGCATGGCGGGACCATGTCTCGGCAAGGCGGATCTGCATTTTCCCTCTCTCGGCGCCAATCCGCTTTCGGGACTGGCAAGGAGCGCGAAAAATCCAGCCCGCCCTTCTCATGAACGGTGGCGTTATGCTCGACATTCTCTTCATCGGCCTCAGTCTCGGCTCGATCCTTCTTCTGGTGGCACTCGGCCTTGCCATCACCTACGGCGCCATGGGCGTCATCAACATGGCCCACGGCGAAATGGTCATGATCGGCGCCTATGTCGCCGTCCTCTCGGGCATCTGGCTCAAAACAAGCCTTCTGCTCGCAATACCGCTCGCTTTCATCATGACAGCATTGCTCGGCCTGATGATCGAACGACTGGTCGTGCGCCGCCTTTACGGCCGCCTGCTGGACACGCTTCTCGCCACGTGGGGCATCGCCATCCTGCTGCAGCAGGCCGTGCGGCTCGAATTCGGCCTCTCCTTTTTCGGCATTCATATTGAAGGCCTTGGTGCCGGATTGCAAAACGTCGCGGTGCCTTCGTATCTGCAAGGCACGTTCAGGCTTGCCGGCGCGGACATCAACGCTTACCGCACCTTCACCATCGCGGTCACCGCCGCGCTGACGCTGGCGACGTGGTTCATTCTTTACCGGACGACGGCGGGCATGCAGGTGCGCGCCATCATCCGCAACCCGAAAATGGCTGCGGCCTGCGGCATCGACGTGAAACGTGTCAACGCCGTGACTTTCGCCTTCGGTTCTGGTCTTGCCGGCGTCGCCGGCGTCATGATGTCCGGCTTCAAAACCGTTTTCCCAGATATGGGCACGACGATGGTCGTTGACGGCTTCATGGTCGTGGTCACAGGCGGGGTCGGCAGCCTTTTCGGCACAATCCTGTCTTCGGGGCTTCTGGGTGAAATCAACGCGCTGGTGGCCATCGGCACGAACGACATCCTCGCACGCGCCGTCGTTTTCGGGGTCGTCATCCTCGTCATTCTCGTCAAGCCCAGCGGGCTGTTCTCGTTCAAGGGGCGCTGACATGAGCATCGAACGAAAATTCCAGATCGCCGCCTACGTCATTTTCATAGCGCTGCTTTTTGCGGCGCCCATTTTCGGCGACGAATTCTGGCTGAACCGCATTTCGAAATATCTTGTCTATGGCATGCTCGGGGTCGCCATTGCGCTGACATGGGGATATGCCGGCATTCTCAATCTCGGCCAGGGACTGTTTTTCGGTCTCGGCGCCTACATGCTCGCCATGTCGCTGAAGCTGTCGAGCGCCACCAGCCTCCAGCAGGGCTCGGATACGCCGGTCCCGGACTTCATGCTTTGGAATGCCGAGCCCGGCGCCCCGACGGAACTTTGCTGTATCAACAAGGGCTCGTTCCTCTGGCTTCCCTTTCAAAGCCAGTCGGTGGGTCTCGTGCTCGGCATCCTGCTTCCCGTGACGATTGCCGGCGCCCTCGGCATGCTGGTTTTCCGCAAGCGCATTGCCGGCGTGTTCGTCTCGATCATCACGCTGGCGCTTGTTCTGCTCGTCCGCCTCGTCATGGTCGACGCGCAACCGTTGACCAACGGCTTCAACGGCCTGACCGATCTTGGCTGGCTGACGATCGGCGGAATCGAGTTCGATCCCTACAGCCGGGCAACCTATTACCTATGCGCCACATGCCTGTCCCTCACCCTCATCGGCGCCCGCCTTGTCGTCGAAACCCGCGCCGGCCTGATCCTGCAGGCAATCCGGGATGACCAGGTACGCGCCCGTTATCTCGGTTTCGACGTCTCCCTCTACCAGGTGTTCTTCTTTGTCATTTCGGCGGGTATCGCCGGTGTCGCCGGTATGCTGTACGTGGTCGTCGCGGAATTCGCCTCGCCGACATTCATGGATCTGTCCTTCTCGGTGACGATGGTCGTCTGGGCCGCCGTCGGCGGCCGCTCCTCCCTGCTCGGCGCTTGTATCGGGGCGATCCTGATCAACATGATCGAGGCCGGGGTCAGCGAGACCGAAGCGCTTGTCGAAGCGTGGAAAGCGATTATCGGCCTTATCTTCGTGCTCGTCGTCCTGTTCATGCCGCGTGGCCTCGGCGGCGTCGCGCATGATGTGCTGCGGCAGCTTGTCCGCCGGCTCAAACCGGGTGTGGCGTCTTCATCATTGCAGCAACAAAGCGAGGCATTGTGACATGAGTGCAATCGCATTGACCATCGATGGTCTCAGCGTCGATTTCGGCGGCTTCAGAGCCGTCAACAATGTCAGCCTCACTGTGCGCGATGGCGAATTGCGCGTGTTGCTGGGCGCCAACGGCGCCGGCAAGACGACCCTGATGGATCTCGTCAGCGGCAAGACCCACAGTACGCAGGGCAAGGTCTTCGTCTACGACACCGACATCACCAACTGGCCCGAACACAGGATAGCGCGCGCCGGAATTGGGCGGAAGTTCCAGATTCCGAGCGTCTTTCGTGACCTGACCGTTCGTCAGAACCTGGAGGTTGCCAATTGCAGGAACCCTTCGGTGTTTGCAAATCTCCGTTTCGGCTTTTCGCATGCCGAGGCGAACCGCGTGGACGACGTCCTGGCGCTCACGGGCCTCGAGGCCGAACAGGACATGATGGCCGCCTATCTCAGCCATGGCCAGACACAATGGCTGGAACTTGGAATGCTCATCGTGCAGGACCCCAAAGTGGTTCTGCTCGACGAACCGACGGCCGGCATGACTGAGGCCGAAACCCGCAAGACCGCGGAGATCATCAACAACCTTAAAGGTCGTCATACGATCCTCGTCGTCGAACACGACATGGGATTCATCCGCGAGATCGCCGAGTGCATCACGGTTCTCCACCTCGGAGAAGTTCTGGCAGAGGGAAGCGTTGAAGATATCGAGCGCAATCCAAAAGTCCGCGAGGCCTATCTCGGTTCGAAAGGAATATCCTGATGCTGACATTAAAAAACGTGCACAGCTATTACGGTCGCAGCCATATCTTGCACGGCGTCACGCTCGATGTTCCGACCGGCAAGGTAACGAGCATTCTCGGCCGCAACGGCACCGGCAAGACAACCCTGTTAAAAACCTTGATGGCGCTGACCGACCGCATGACGGGCGAGATGTCCCTGCAGGGAAAAGACATCTCGTCCTCCCCGACACATCTGCGAGCGCAGGCCGGTATTGCCTATGTTCCCCAGGGCAGGGAGATCATTCCCGATTTTACCATCCGCGAAAACATCCTGATGGGCGCCTTTGCGCGTGCCGATCGCAAACGCGAAATTCCGGCGCTGGTGCCGGAGCTCTTTCCATATCTGATGGCCAACCTTGATCGGCCGGGGGGCGTGCTTTCGGGCGGCCAGCAACAGCAGCTCGCCATCGCACGCGCGCTGGCGGCAGATCCGAAAGTGTTGCTTCTCGATGAACCCAACGAAGGCATCCAGCCCTCGATCGTCGAGGAGATCGAAAAGATCATCATCCGGCTCAACCGCGAGATCGGCATGACGATCGTTCTCGTCGAGCAAAACGTCGCATTTGCGCGGCATGCGTCTCACCAGTTCGCCATGCTGGAGAAAGGCGCCGTCGTTGCGGCGGGCGCTATCGACACGCTCTCCGACGCGCTTGTTCACCGGCATATGGCTGTCTGAAACGGACGGTAACCTTAGTGAAGAAAATGAGGACAACGATGACATCGACACAAAGCTACACCGCCGCCGCCATCCAGTTCGAGCCGACCATGTTCGAAAAGGCACGCAACATCGCGAGACTTGCAGCCCTTTGCGAGGAAGCGGCAGCGGCAGGTGCGCGCCTGATCGTCACGCCGGAAATGGGCACGACAGGCTATTGCTGGTTTGACAGGGCCGAGGTGAAGCCTTTCGTCGAGGCGATCCCCGGGCCGACCACCGATGTTTTCCAGGCCATTGCCAGCAAACACCGCTGCTATATCGTCGTCGGCATGCCGGAAGTCGACCCGGCGAGCGACCTTTATTACAATACGGCCGTTCTCATCGGTCCCGATGGTGTCGTCGGCCGGCATCGCAAGTCGCATCCCTATATAGCCGAGCCGAAATGGGCCGCCAATGGCGACATCGTGCACGAGGTATTCGAAACGGAGATCGGCCGGATTTCCATGCTGGTCTGCATGGATCTGCACTTTTTCGAAACGGCCCGGCTGGAGGCCCTGGCCGGCGCCGATATCATCTGCCACATCTCCAACTGGCTGCAGGAGCGCACGCCCGCTCCCTATTGGATCAACCGCGCCTTCGAAAACGCCTGCTATGTCATCGAAAGCAACCGGTGGGGACTGGAGAGAACCGTGCAGTTTTCTGGGGGAAGCTGCCTGATCGAACCCGACGGAACGGTTGCCGCGTCAATCGATACTGGCGACGGGATTGCCTATGGCACAATCGACCTTGCCCGTGCCCGCCGCCGTCAGGTTTTGTGCGAACCCGTCTTCGAATCCCGTCGGCCCGAACTCTACATGAACATGATGACCAACAGTTTCACCTGGAATCCGGGCGACTATTTCCGTCTTTATGGCTACCAGCCCATCCCACGCGGACGCACATCACGCGCCGCCGTTGCCCAGTTCTCCCCATCGTCCATTATCGCAGATAATATTGCCCACATCACCAGACTGGCGACCGAAGCCAAGGCGGCGACAGCGCCCGATATTCTGGTTTTTCCCGAATTGTCGCTGACAGGACTGGAAGCTCCCCAGACCCGGGCAGAGCCGCTCTCAGGCCCGACGGTATCCGCTTTCGTTCGTCTGGCAATGAAGCTCGGCTTTTATCTGGTTGCCGGATTTGCCGAGGCGGACGGAGACAAGGTCTATAACAGCGCGGTCCTTGCAGGACCCGAGGGACTTGTGGGCAGTTACCGCAAGACGCATCTCGGCATTGCCGACAGTTGGGCGACGGCCGGCGACGAATGGAAAATATACGATCTCGCCATCGGCCGGGTGGGCCTGGCGATTGGCCACGATGCGCTTTATCCGGAAGCCATCCGCTCGCTCTCGCTCATGGGATGCGATCTGGTCGCCTGCCCGTCGGCGATCGCCGGCACTTTCACCGGCGGCCATGCGGGCACAAAAATCCCGCACAACTATCCGATCCCGAAGGGCGCAGATCCCTTCCACTGGCATGCGTTGCGCGTGCGCGGCGGTGAAAACAACGTCTATTTCGCTTTCGCCAATGTGCTGGATGAAGATCACGGATATCAGGGAAAAAGCGCGGTTTTCGGGCCGGATTCCTTCGCCTTTCCCCGCCAGGAATCGGCAATCTTGGACGAAGTCGGGATTGCGACCGCAACCGTCGATACCACCAATCTCGACACCCCTTATCCGACGAACATCGTCCGCAGAAAGGATCTTGTCGTCATGCGCCAGCCGCATCACTATCAGCCTCTCGTCAAATGGCATCAGTGAGAGACCGACAAGATGTCCACATTCACATTCGCAACCGTCCCGCAGATCATTGCAGGTCCCGGCTGCATCGCTAGGCTTTCGGAGCTGAAGGTCAGGCTCGGGCCGCGTATCCTGGTGATCTCGGACGATGGCGTCTTTCGGGCGGGGCTGGTTCAGCCGGCCCTTGCCAGCCTTGCGGAAGCTGGCGCTGAAACGTCAATCTTCACCGGCGTTGTCGCTGACCCGCCGGAAACCGTCATTTACGAGGCTGTGGCCCAGGCAATCGCGTTCGGCGCGACCGGTGTACTGGGCATCGGCGGCGGCTCGTCGCTTGATGTCGCCAAGCTCGTAGCCCTTGTGGCCAAAAGCCGTGAAACACTCGCCGACATCTACGGGATCGGCAATGTGAAGGGGGAACGTCTGCCGTTGGTGCTCGTGCCGACAACGGCAGGCACCGGATCGGAAGTGACGCCGATTTCCATCGTTACCACGGATGCGTACCAGAAAAAGGGCGTGGTATCGCCGGTTCTGCTGCCCGATGCGGCCCTTCTCGACGCGAACTTGACAATCGGCCTTCCCCCGGCGGTGACGGCGGCAACGGGGATCGACGCAATGGTTCACGCCATCGAGTCATTCACATCCGCAAGTGCAAACAATAATCCGGTTTCCCGTGCGCTTGCCAAGGAAGCTCTCCGGTTGCTCGGAGCGAATATCGAGGTCGCCGTTGAGAACGGAACCGACCTCATCGCCCGGCAGGCGATGCTGCTCGGTGCTATGCTGGCCGGCCAGGCCTTCGCCAATTCGCCGGTCGCCGCCGTTCATGCTCTCGCCTATCCGATCGGCGGACGCTATCACGTTCCACACGGTCTTTCCAACAGCCTTGTCCTGCCGCATGTGTTGCGCTTCAACGCGGCGGTATGTGGCGATGCTTACGCGGAATTGGCGCCGCGCCTCTTTCCTCACCTCGAGCCTGCCGACCGGGCTGAACGGCTTTCCGGCTTTCTCGATGGACTGGCATCGATGCCCGTGCGCCTGAACCTGCCAGTACGGCTGCGAGATGTCGGGATTCCCCAAAACGGGCTTTCTCTACTCGCGGAAAATGCGATGGAACAGACCCGCCTGCTGGTCAACAACCCGCGCACGATGTCGCTGTCGGACGCCGAAAGAATCTACGAAGACGCCTGGTAAACGACAGCCAGCGCCACCGTGTCTTCCTGCTTCATATAAGGCATCGTCGAAAACAGGCGATAGGCTGGCGACAGGCCCTGCGACCCTCCGTCTGCTTGCCGATCACAGCACTGAAAAAACGCGCGGCGGCCATGAGACGCCCCGCATCCGCCACCAAGCCGGGAGCGATCTCCGCGAAAGGCTTCGGTGGCGGTATGTGCGACCGCAAGGCGCCTACAGCCACGGGACAGGTGCTTCGGAAGCCATTGCAACCGCGTCCAGACGAACCGACACGATCTGCATTACATCTCGATGGCGGCGACAGGCGCCAATCGCGTCACCGACAGGTCCCGGCGCTGTGTGCCGTCAATGCCTGACAGCGGGCGTGATGGCCTGTCGTGCGGCGCGCAGTTCCATGTTTCTCGGGCACTTTCGTCACGTCCTTTGCACCATGATCATTGCCGGCGGATACAGACATTACCAAGTATGATCCACTATATGGACCTTAATGAAAGACGAATAAACTAAACAAACCCATTTATTTACTGTTGATTTTGTCAATTTTCCTGTGTATCCCGAATATATGGTTTTGTAACGGTCCATATTGTGGAGGCAATACACCGATACTTTCAGACTTTTGGAGGGGTCTGGCCAGTCTGGCAACAGCAGATGTACCCTGATGTCGCGGTCGCGGCACAGGCGCCCTGTTTTGCTAGCCACCATCCATTGCGAAGGTTGTTCTGCGGGAGAGGAGGCCCAATGACCATGACCGCAAGCACAAGTGACGACGTCTTTGTACTCGACGGCGAGATGCTGCACACGGAGCCGGCAACAGGCTCCTGGTTCATGCGGCCGATTGAGGCAGTGGCAGCCGCGCTGTTGGCGGCGATGATCGGCCTGCTTCTGCTGGGCGTGACATCGCGCTATGCCCTGCATCTGCCTATTGTCTGGATCGATGAAGCGGCGTCGTTGTGCTTCCTGTGGTTTGCGATGCTGGGTGCAGCCATTGCCATCGACCGCAGCGAACACCTGCGCCTGACGCTGTTTCTCACCATGTTTCCGCAGCGTTTTCGGGGTTATATCAATTCGCTGGCCCTGGTGCTCGTGGCGACATTTCTGGCGGCGATCATTCAGCCCGCCATGGAATATGCCATCGAGGAATGGGTGGTCACATCGGCTGCGCTGAATATTCCGATGACCTTCCGCGCCGCGGCTCTGCCGTTTGGCGCCTGTCTTATGCTGCTGCTGGTCCTCAACAATCTTTTCCGCAGGGAAAGACTGCGCGATATCATCGTGGCGCTTGTCACCGTCGCGGTCGCTTCCGGCCTGCTTTATCTGGCGTCGCCGACGCTCGAAACCTTCGGCAATTTCAACCTGGCGATCTTCCTCGGCCTGTTCGTGGCGGTGTTTCTGGTGGTGGGCGTACCGATCGCCTTCTGCTTTGGCCTCGGAACCCTCGCCTACCTGACCTTCACCACCTGGGTTCCGACCATCGTGATGATCGGGCGCATGGATGAGGGCATGTCGGGCATCATTTTGCTGTCCGTGCCGGTTTTCGTGCTGCTCGGCTGCGTGCTCGATGCCACCGGCATGGGCAAGGCGATTGTCGAATTGCTGTCCTCGATGTTCGGCCATATCCGCGCCGGCATGTCCTATGTGCTGCTCGGCTCACTGTTCCTCGTCTCGGGCATCTCCGGCTCCAAGGTTTCGGATATGGCGACCGTCGCACCGGCGCTGTTTCCGGAAATGAAGCGTCGCGGCCACAAGCCCAAGGAAATGATCGCGCTTCTGGCCACCGGTGCGGCCATGGCCGATACGGTTCCGCCATCGATCGTGCTCATCGTGCTCGGCTCAGCCGCCGGCGTATCGATTGCCGGCCTGTTCACCTCCGGCTTCATGATTGCCATGGTGCTGCTGCTGGTGCTGGCCGTGCTGGCCCGCTGGAAGGCGCGGCACGAAAACATGGAAGGGGCAAAACGCACGCCATGGCCGCTGGTCGGCAAGGCGGCCCTGCTGGCAGCCCCGGCGCTGGTTCTGCCCTTCCTCATCCGCAGCCTGGTGGGCGGCGGCGTTGCGACGGCAACCGAGGTTTCCACCATCGCCGTGCTTTATGCCATGATCATCGGCGCAGTGCTTTATGGCGGCATCAGCCTCAAGAAGCTTTATGCCATGCTGGTGGAGACGGCAGCCCTTTCCGGCGCCATCCTGCTGATCCTTGGCTGCGCCTCGGCCATGGCCTGGGGCCTGACGCAGAGCGGCTTTGCTTTCCAGCTCACCGCGATGATCACCGATCTGCCGGGCGGCTGGATGACCTATATGGTCGTATCGATCCTGATTTTCATGATCCTCGGCTGCGTGCTGGAAGGTCTGCCGGCGATCGTCCTGCTCGCGCCGATCATGTTCCCGATTGCCCGCACGCTTGGCATCAACGACATCCATTATTCGATGGTCGTGGTGGTGGCCATGAATATCGGCCTGATGGCCCCGCCCATCGGCATCGGCTTTTATATCGCCTGCAAGATCGGCAATGTTTCGCCCGACGAGGCCATGGGCGCCATCTGGCCTTACCTCGCGGCAATGGTCATCGGCCTGCTGCTGATTGCCGCAATTCCGGGTTTCTCGACAATTCTGCTCTGAGGCCTCTGGCGGGGCGGCCGCAATGCCGAGGAAGGACACATGCTTTATTTTGGGAGGAGAAAGCAATGAATATCAACAGACGTACCATGCTCGCCGGCGCCGGTTCGGCCGTTCTGGCCACCGCCTTTGTGTCACGCGCCCGCGCTGCCCAGTTCAACTATAAATATGCCAACAATCTGCCTGCCGCGCACCCCATGAACATCCGCGCCAAGGAGGCCGCAGACCGTATCGCCAAGGAAACCGATGGCCAGGTGAACATCAGCATCTTCCCCAGCAGCCAGCTGGGCGCCGATACGGACGTGCTGAGCCAGGTGCGCTCAGGCGGCGTTGAATTCTTCACGCTTTCGCCGTTGATCCTGTCGACGCTGGTGCCGAACGCTTCCATCAGCGGCATCGGCTTCGCTTTCCCGAACTACGATTCCGTCTGGGCCGCCATGGACGGCGATCTCGGCAAATATGTGCGCGGCGAAATCGCCAAGCAGAATCTCGTTGCCATGGACACCATCTGGGATAACGGCTTCCGCCAGATCACCAGCGCGTCCAAGCCCATCGCCACGCCGGCCGATCTCGAAAGCTTCAAGATCCGCGTGCCGGTGAGCCCGCTCTGGACCTCGATGTTCAAGGCCTTCAAGTCGGCTCCTGCGTCGATCAATTTCGCCGAAGTCTACACCGCGCTGCAAACCGGTGTGGTTGACGGCCAGGAAAATCCGCTGGCAATCATTTCCACCGCCAAGCTGTTCGAAGTGCAGAAATTCTGCTCGGTCACAAACCACATGTGGGATGGCTTCTGGTTCCTGGCCAACAAACGCGCCTGGGAGCGTCTGCCGGACGATCTGCGCGCCATTGTGGCGAAGAACCTCAACCAGTCCGGCAAGGATGAACGCGCCGACGTGGCGAAATTGAACGCCTCGGTGAAGGAAGACCTGATCGGCAAGGGCATGACCTTTAATGAAACCGACGCGACACTCTTCCGGGCCGCGCTGAAGGAGGCGGGCTTCTATTCCGAGTGGAAGGGCAAATACGGAGATGAGGCCTGGGCCATTCTCGAAAAGGCCGTCGGCGCCAGCCTGACCTGATCGATCCGCTGAATAATTGGCCTCGCCTTCAGCGAGGCCAACCCGATTATGTCTGACGATTGCAATGGAGACTGTTTTGACAGGTCGCCTGACGGGAAAACGCGCGCTTGTGTTTGGCGCAGGATCATCGGGTCCGGGTTTCGGCAATGGCAAGGCTGCGGCCGTGCAATTTGCCCGCGAAGGCGCGCGTGTGGCCTGTGTCGATCTCTCCGCTGACGCGGCTGACGAGACGGCGCAGATCATTCGCGGCGAAGGGTTCGAGGCAATTGCTGTCACAGCCGATGTCACCGAGCTACAGTCCGTATCGGCCACCGTTGCCCGCACCCTCGAGGCCTTTGGCGGTATCGATATCCTGCACAACAATGTCGGCGTGACCCATATAGGCGGGCCGGTCGAGCTGGATGAAGAACGCTTTCGCGCCTCCGTCGATCTCAATATCGGCTCGGTTTATCGCACTGCCAAGGCCGTGTTGCCGGTAATGCTGGCGCAGGGCGGCGGAGCAATCGTCAATATCTCCTCGCTCGCCTCCATCCGCTGGACCGGTTATCCCTATTTTGCCTATTACGCCATGAAAGCCGCCGTCAACCAGGCGACCGTGGCTCTGGCCATGCAATATGCCCGGCAGGGCATTCGCGCCAATTGCATTTTGCCCGGCATGATCGACACGCCGCTGATCTACAGGCAGATCAGCAACCAATATGCCTCCGTCGAGGACATGGTTGCGGCGCGTAATGCCGCCGTTCCGGTGGGCCGCATGGGCGATGCCTTCGATATCGCCCGCGCCGCCGCATTTCTGGCATCCGATGAGGCGAAGTTCATCACCGGCGTCTGTTTGCCGGTGGATGGCGGGCAAAGTTGCGCGGTGGGGGCGTTTTCCTGATATGGCGACGGCAATTCCGGTAGAGAATGATCTGACAGGCGCGCGTGCGGTAGACCGGGCGCTGGCGCTGCTGTCCATGGTGGGAAGACACGCCGAGCGCGGCGTATCGCTTTCCGTCATCGTCACCGAAAGCGGGCTCAACAAACCCACGGCCCGCCGCCTGTTGCTGGCGCTGATCCGCGCCGGCCTTGTCGAGCAGGACGAGGAAACACGGCGTTATTATCTCGGCGAGGAAGCCTATGTTCTGGGCAGCCTGTCGTCTCGCCGTTTCGGCCTTCTTCAAATGGCCCAGGACGGGCTGACGCGCATTTCCCGCCGCACCGAGGATTCGAGCTTCCTGTCCGTGCGCCGCGATACATTCGCGCTCTGCCTTTATCGCGAAGAAGGCACCTGGCCGGTGCGCACCCACGCGCTCCAGGCCGGTTTCGAGCATCCGCTCGGTATTGGCGCGGGGTCGCTCGCCATGCTGGCCGCCCTGCCCGATGCCGAGGTGGAAAGTATCATCGCCGCCAATAGCGGGCTGATTGCCGCGAACTATCCCGGCATCACGCTGGACGGGCTGCGCCGCGATGTAGAACTGACGAGAACCAATGGTTATTCACTCAACCCCGGCCTGATCCTTTCGAATTCCTGGGGTATCGGCGTTGCCATCCGCACACCGGAGGGCGCGGTGGCGGGAGCGCTGAGCATCGCCGCCGTCGATAGCCGCATGCGGCCGGAACGCCAGCCGGAACTGGCGGTGCTGCTGCGCGAGGAAGTGACCCGCATCGAAACGCGCATTGCGGAGATGATGGCCAGCCGTGCCCGCACGCGCGGCGACGGCGACACCAAACGGCAAACAAGGAGAACGAGCAAATGAGCAAAGCGCAGATCGTCGGCTGGGCGCATTCGCCTTTCGGCAAATCGGCCCTTGAAAATACCGAGCAGCTGATGGCTTCGGTCGTGACGCCGGCCATAGACCATGCGGGCGTCGATATCGGCGATATTGACGGCATTTTCGTTGGCGTGATGAATAACGGTTTCTCGAAGCAGGATTTTCAGGGCGCACTCGTGGCCATGGGCGATGAGCGCCTGGCCTATACGCCCGCCGTGCGCTTCGAGAATGCCTGCTCCACGGGGTCGGCCGCCCTTTACAGTGCCATGGATTTCATCGAGGCCGGGCGTGGACGCATCGCGCTCGTTGTCGGCGCGGAAAAAATGACGGCGCTGCCGACTGCTGAAGTCGGTGAAATCCTGCTCTCCGCCTGCTACCGCGCGGAGGAGGCCGATATTTCCGGCGGCTTTGCCGGCCAGTTCGGACGTATCGCTGAGGCCTATTTCCAGCGTTATGGCGACCGCTCAGAAGAGCTGGCGATGATTGCCGCCAAGAACCACGCCAATGGCGCGGTCAATCCCTATGCCCATATGCGCAAGGATTTCGGCCTCGATTTCTGCAATACGGTATCGGAGAAAAATCCCTATGTCGCAGGCCCCCTGCGCCGTACCGACTGCTCGCTGATCTCCGACGGGGCCGCCGCGATCATTCTAGCCGACGAGGAAACGGCAGCCACACTCAACCGCGCCATCGGCTTCAGGGGCCGCAAGCATGTCAATGACATTCTGGCATTGAGCCGCCGCGATCCGCTGGCATTTGAAGGCGCGCGCCGCGCCTGGGCCGGCTCGCTGGAACTCGCCGGCGCGACCCTCAACGATCTCTCCTTCGTTGAAACCCATGATTGTTTCACCATCGCCGAACTCATCGAATATGAGGCAATGGGGCTGGCGAAGCCGGGGGAAGGCCACAGGGTGGTGCGCGAAGGGACGGCGCTGAAAACCGGCCGCCTGCCGATCAACCCATCCGGCGGCCTGAAATCCAAGGGGCACCCGGTCGGGGCAACGGGTGTCTCGATGCATGTCATGGCCGCAATGCAATTGATGGACGAGGCGGGCGACATGCAGATCCCCGGCGCCGCGCTTGCCGGCGTCTTCAACATGGGCGGCACGGCGGTCGCCAATTACGTCTCGATCATGGAGCGCGTGAAATGACGATGCAAGACGCCGCGCAGCACCCCCCGGGCGGTGTTGTGCCTTCCACCACACGGGTGATGAACCTCTCGCATTTTCTGACCCAGGCCGCGCGCCGCAACCCGGCCGATACGGGTTTCGTCTGGGGCGACAGGACATGGAGCTGGGCGGAAATGGACGCCCGCGTCGACGCCATGGCGCAGGCGCTGATCACCGAATTCGGCGTGCAGAAGGGTGACCGCATTCTGGTGCAGTCGTCCAACAACAACCAGATGTTCGAATCCATGTTCGCCTGCTTCCGCGTGGGCGCAGTGTGGGTGCCAACCAATTACCGCCAGTCGCCCGATGAAGTGGCCTATCTGGCAAAGGCCAGCGGCGCGCGCGGCATGATCTGCGCCAGCGCTTTTCCAGAGCATGCGAAGGCAAGCCGGGAAGCGACCACGATCGATTTCACCATTGCCATAGGCCCCGCCGCGTTCGGCGAGGATTATGATGCCATCGTGGCCCGTCACCTCGGTCAGAAGGTCAAAAGCCGGGCGGTGGATCGGGACGATCCCTGCTGGTTCTTTTTCACGTCAGGCACCACCGGCCGGCCCAAGGCCGCAGTGTTGACGCATGGCCAGATGGCCTTTGTCATCACCAACCATCTCTGCGATCTGATGCCCGGCACCGGACCGGGCGACGCCTCCATCGTCGTTGCGCCGCTTTCGCACGGGGCGGGCATTCACCAGCTGGTGCAGGTGGCGCATGGGGCGAAAACGGTACTTCCGGCAGCGGAAAAACTCGATGTTCCGGCCGTCTGGGCGCTGATCGAGAAATGGCGCGTCACCAATGCCTTTACCGTGCCGACCATCCTGAAAATGCTGATCGAAGACGCCTCGGTTGATCGTTTCGACCACTCTTCCCTGCGTTACGTCATCTATGCCGGCGCGCCGATGTATCGGGCCGATCAGAAACGGGCGCTCTCAAAGCTCGGCCCGGTGCTGGTGCAATATTTCGGCCTCGGCGAAGTCACCGGCAATATTACCGTGCTGCCGCCTTCCTTCCACAGCACCGAAGATGGCCCGGCGGCACGGGTCGGCACCTGCGGTTTCGACCGCACCGGCATGGAAGTGCAAATTCAGAACGAAGCGGGCGAGGAGGTTGGAGCCGGTGAAACCGGCGAGATCTGCGTCATCGGTCCCGCCGTTTTTGCCGGCTATTACGACAATCCCGAGGCCAATGCCAAAGCCTTCCGCAACGGCTGGTTCCGCACCGGCGATCTTGGCCACCGCGATGACAACGGCTTCGTCTACATCACCGGCCGCGCCTCCGACATGTATATTTCCGGCGGCTCCAACATCTATCCGCGCGAGATCGAAGAGAAGATCCTCATGCACCCGGATATCAGCGAGACGGCGGTTCTGGGTGTGCCGGATGCGGTGTGGGGCGAGGTCGGCGTCGCCGTCTGCGTGGCGCGCGAGGGCGCAGATATCGCCGGCATCGACCTCAAGGCCTATCTCGAGGGCAAGATGGCTCGCTACAAGCTGCCGAAAACGGTGGTGTTCTGGGATGCCATGCCGAAATCCGCCTATGGCAAGATCACCAAGAAAATGATCCGCGAGGAGCTGGAGAGACGCGGCCAGATGCCCGCCTTCGAAGAAAAACGGACCGGCTGACGGGTACGACATCCAATCGGGAGGAGAGGCAATGACACAGCAGACGGCAGGGACAAAAGGCGGTGTCGCGATCACCGGCGGCGCATCCGGCATCGGTTTTTCCACGGCGCGGCTCTTGATGGCGCGCGGCTGGGAGCCATGGTTGCTGGATCTCAAGCGCGACGCGCTGGATGCGGCCTGCGAAAAACTCGGCATGGACCCGTCACGCGGCATCGTCTGCAACGTGGCGGATGAAGCGTCGATAGAACAGGCTTTCAACGCCCTGACGGCTGGTGACATCGGTCATGCCGTCAATCTGGTGGCGGTGGTCAACAGCGCGGGCATCGGCATCGACAAGCTTTCCGTCGATACCAGCGTGGAAGAGTTCCGCCGTATCGTCGACGTCAATCTGGTCGGCAGCTTCGCGGTGGCCCGCGCCGCCGCGCGTTACTGGCTGGAGCACGAGATTTCCGGCTCCATCGTCAATATCAGCTCTGTCTCCGGCATGTGCGGCAATCGTGGCCGCAGCGCCTATGGTGCTTCAAAGGGCGGCGTCAATCTTCTGACGATGGTAATGGCAAACGAGCTGGGACAATCCGGCATTCGCGTCAATGCGATCGCTCCCGGCCCGGTCGATACACCGCTGACCCAGGCGGTTCATACGGAGAATGTTCGCAACCAGTGGCATAGCCGCGTTCCCATGCACCGCTATGGCAGGACGGAAGAGATCGCCTCCGCCGTGGCTTTCCTCGTATCGGACGACGCGAGCTACATCAACGGGCAGGTGCTGGCCGTGGATGGCGGCTTCATTACCGCAGGGCTTGCGGTATGACGGAAACAGGCACGCAAGAGCTGCCCCGCCGCATCGTTCATCCAGGACCGATAACGCGCGAACGCTTTCGTGTGGTCGGCTGCCACGCCCATCCCGTCACGCTGACGGTCAGGCCAGGCGTGTGCGTCAACGCTGCCATTGCCGACGCCTTTGCGGAGCAGGGTTTCGATGGCGGTTATGTCAGGCTGAAAAACGTACCGATGCAGCGATTGCAATATGTCATGCCCGCAGCCGCCCCCGATGACAGCCACGCTGCCTGGTATAGCGAAACCTTCTCCATGCCGGGCGGTACGATCATCGATGCCGGCCTGCATATGGGGCGCCGCGGCGGCGAGCCCTTTCTGCACTGCCACGGCGCGTGGAAAAGCGCTGACGGCATTTTATCCATGGGCCATCTGCTGCCCTTCGAGGCCGAATTTGCCGGGGAAACGTCGCTGGAGGCGCTGGCGCTGGATGGTGCGATCCTCGATGTGCAAAAGGATGAGGAAACGAATTTCCCTCTCTTCACGCCCATCGTGCAACCGCGCCACCGCAGAAGTGCCGGCCTGAAGGCGTTGTTATGCACCGTGCGGCCCAATACCGATATCTGCACGGCGCTTGAAGCCGTCGCCGCGAAATTCGGCCTGCGGGAGGCCGAGATCAATGGCATAGGCAGCCTGATCGGTGCGGACTATGAGGACGGAACGACCCTTGCCGCCTATGCCAGCGAAATCCTCATCCGCAGCGGTCGCGTCAGTACCGTCACGGGCGGTCGAAAAGCGGCGCTGGATATCGCAATGGTCGATCTCACCGCAAATATCAGCGGCGGACGGCTGGTGCGCGGCCGAAACCCGGTTTGCGTCACCTTCGAACTGCTCCTGACCGAAAGAGAGGCCGCCGCATGAGCTGCGCCGGGGTCGATGGCGGCGCGGCGCAGGCCAATGGCCGCTCCTATCATACCTCAGGCTACCTGCGGCTTCTGCGCCGGCAACCATTCTTCCAGCGTCACTTCGAAGGTCATGCACACGGGATTGACCCCTGCAACGAAGGGGCCGCCGTAAACAGCGCCTTCGGTATCGGCGACGACACCGGTGAGCGCGGCGCGCAACGAACCATCGGGCTGGGCGCGCACTTCACCGGCAAGGGAGACGATTTCCACTGCCGGACCGCGAATTTGAACGAACTCGCCGCTGCGGGTGCCGAGGCATGCATCGACCAGGCTGCCCAGCGCGCCACGCACGAAAGCGTTGCGGAAACCTTCGGCGAGGCACAGTTTCTCGACGCCGAGCACCAGGTCCTCATTCGGCCCGATACGGGCATAGGCCACACGGCCCATGGAGCCGGATTCGACAATATCATGCGTGTCCATCGGCGCGCTCCGTGCGGTTCTCTGGTTGAAGAAGAGGAATATTGGTCTCGGGATCGAAAGACTGTTGCAGCACGAAACTGTCGAGCGAGGTCACCAGTGCGGAAATGCCGCCGTCACCGACAATGCAGGATTCGGTCAGCAAATGGCCGCCCCTGACCATACCCGTCACGGTGCGCATGGCGGCGTGGCAATGAACGATCGGCGCGCCCTTCATGCTGCGCCCGAGAGTGGCATTGCCGAAGATCAGCCAGGCCGCTCCGGCATCGATGGGTTTCGTATAGGCAATGACCGCCCTGCCGGAGGGATCGGGCGGAGCCACGCAATAGCACAATATGTCGAAATAACCACCGAGAATGGTCAGAGACGCGTTTTCGATACCATCTTCGAAGAGTGGCCGCACGATGCCGTCGAAAAGGCTGCAGCCCGGTGCAAGGAACAACCGTACATGACGCGCAGATGGCGAGCGCCGGCTGTTGATCCGCACCGGCGAGGAGATACCGGGATGTATCAGCATGCGCGGCCTTGGAAAATGCTGTTGCTGTACCGGTGCCATGACTGCTCCTCCCTGCTGCCTGTCGTTTGCA
This sequence comes from Agrobacterium sp. NPDC089420, assembly GCF_044900305.1. Classification (NCBI taxonomy): domain Bacteria; kingdom Pseudomonadati; phylum Pseudomonadota; class Alphaproteobacteria; order Hyphomicrobiales; family Rhizobiaceae; genus Agrobacterium; species Agrobacterium sp. NPDC089420. The sequence continues at coordinate 81,199 of NZ_JBJDMY010000012.1, forward strand.
GTACGGTATTCGAAGACCGGCCGAAGGTGCTTTCGAATGACATTGTGAAAATACGCGCCGGAAAACACTTCTTTCGCAAGCGGCCCCATGGGCGGCAGATTTTTTTGCAGCCTGTTTCGGGGAGATCGGCATGACGAAGCCGCTGGACAGAATTGACCGTAAAATATTGCGGGCGCTGCTGGAGAACGGCAGGCTGAGCAATACGGAACTGTCGGAAAAGGTGGGGTTGTCACCCAGCCCTTGCTGGCAGCGCACCAAGCGGATGGAAGACGAAGGGGTTATTCGCGGTTACACGGCCATTATCGATCAGGCCCATCTGGGGCTGACCGAAACGGTGATCATCGAGGTGATGCTGGAGCGCCACGACGATGAGGTCCTGGAACGTTTCGGCGCAGCCATGGCCGCTCTTCCGGAGGTGCTGGAAGCCTATCTGACCACCGGCGAGTATGATTATCTCATCAAGGTGGCGGTGGCAGGAACGAAAGGTTACGAGCAGTTTCTGCGCCGCAAACTCTACAAGATCGAGGGCGTACGTCATTCCCGTTCCTGTTTCGCACTTAAATGTCTCAAGCACACACTGTCGGTCGTCCCCGATGCCGAGCCTCCGTCCGGTTGATTTGCCTGCGCCCGTCGATTTTCAATCTTCCGCGATGTGCAGGCCGTTACGCCAGGGAAACATTCGTGAAAGCCGGATGCGCCACCCAATTATTCGGTGAAAGCTTCCTCACGTTTGCGGCTGATGCTCGGTGACAGCACCAGCGCCAGTACGGCCACGGCAAATATCAGCAGCGAGAAGCTGAGCGGGCTGCGCAGAAAGATCATGGGATCCCCCTGGCTGATCAGCATCGCACGGCGCAGGTTTTCCTCCAGCATCGGCCCGAGAATGAAACCGAGCAGCAACGGCGCCGGTTCGAACCGCATCTTGCTCAGTGCAAAACCGACAATGCTGAATCCTGCCATGACGAAGACATCAAAAACACTGTTGTTGATGCTGTAGGCGCCGATGCAGCAGAAGCCGATGATCGCCGGAAACAAAAGATGATACGGCACGGTGAGCATCCGCACCCAGAGGCCGATCAGCGGCAGGTTGAGAATGACGAGCATGAGATTGCCCGACCACATGGAGACGATCATGCCCCAGAACAGGCGCGGTTCGTCGGAAATCACGTTCGGGCCTGGGGTGATCCCCTGGATTATCATGGCACCGACCATCAGCGCCATGACCGGATTTCCGGGAATGCCGAGGGTAAGCATGGGAATGAACGAGGTCTGCGCGCCGGCATTGTTGGCGGATTCGGGAGCCGCGACCCCTTCGATGGCGCCTTTGCCGAATTCGGCCCGGTTGGGAGAAACGCGTTTCTCCACCGCATAGGCGGCAAAGGAGGCCAGCATCGCACCTCCACCCGGCAAAACGCCGAGAAGGGAGCCGAGCCCCGTGCCCCTCAAGACCGGTGCGCAGATCCGCCGGAAATCTTCCCTCGTCAGCATCAGTCCCGTGACGCGCTTGACGCCGACCGAGCGCTCATGCTCGTTTTCCAGATTGCGCAGGATCTCGCAAATGCCGAATATACCCATGCTGACGGCAACGAAATTCAGTCCGTCATAAAGTTCCGGAATATCGAAGACATACCGCGGCGTACCGCTTTCGACATCGGTGCCGACCGTACCCAGCAGCAGGCCGAAGACAATCATGGCGAAGGCCTTGAGCAGCGAGCCGCTTGCGAGCGCCACGGAGGCGACCAGGCCAAGAACCATCAGCGAGAAATATTCGGCGGGTCCGAAGTTGAGCGCGACGGCGGCAAGCGGCGGCGCCGCCACCGCAAGCAGGATGGTCGCCACCGTGCCGGCAAAGAAGGAGCCGAGGGCTGCCGTTGCAAGCGCCGCACCCGCGCGCCCGTTGCGAGCCATCTGGTAACCGTCGATGACAGTGACGACGGACGAACTCTCGCCGGGCAGATTGATGAGAATGGCCGTTGTCGAACCGCCATATTGCGCCCCGTAGAAGATGCCCGCCAGCATGATGAGCGCGGATTCCGGCGGCAAGCCGAAGGTGATGGGCAGCAGCATCGCGATCGTGGCCGTTGGCCCAAGGCCCGGCAGCACGCCGATCGCAGTGCCCAGAAGACAACCGATGAAGCCATAAAGCAGGTTCATCGGCAGGAAGGCCGTCGACGCACCCAGCCAGAGGTTAGAAAAGATATCCATGAGCAATCCGATCCGGTTTCGCGACTGGCTGGCAAACCCTAGAAAAGGTCACCGATGAAGGGGATCCATGGCCCGAAGGCTCGGACGGGAAGCGCCAGGAGCTTCGTGAAAAGCAAAGCCGAGCAGCCTGCCAGAAACAGGCCCAGCAGGATCGAATGACGCCAGTTGGCATAACGGCTTGCGGCCGAAGCCCCGACAATGAGCAGGAACATCGCGGGTGCGAGACCAAGCCCCGCCAGCACGAGACCGAAGCCGACGGGAGCGAGGATCACCAGAAAGGAGGCCTTCCAGTTCCAGATCTCGGCCTCTTCCTCTTCAGCACCGACCATCAGCGACTGGATGAGGATGAGCACGCCCAGCGCCATCAGGATCAGGCTCAGCATGACCGGGAAATAGCCCGGCCCCATGCGGAACGAAGTGCCGACGTCGAGATTCCCGCCGAACCAGATGAATAACAGGCCGGCAAAAATCATCGTCACGCCGCCGGCGAAGTCGCGACCGTTTTTTATCTTCAGCATGGCATGATACTCGCGTGTGGAAAATGGGCCGGTCGGAATGACATAACGGAACATCATGTCCGACCGGCAGACCGGATCACTGCGGCGGCACCTGCGCAACCTTGATGACCTCGGCCCACTTTGCCGTTTCCTTGTCGATAAAGGCCTGGAACTCCGTCGAGCTATTGCCGACCGGCGTGACGCCCATCGCTTCAAGCTTCGCTTTCATCGCCGGATCCGCAATGATCGCCTGGACTTCCTTGCTGAGTTTTTCAACAATTTCCGGCGGGGTGCCAGGAGGTGCAAACAGGCCATGCCAAGAGGTCGCTTCGAAACCGGGAATGACGCTTGCCATGGTTGGCACGTCGGGCAGCAGGTTGGCTTTCTCCAGGCTGGTGACGGCGAGCGCCTTGACCTTGCCGGCCTTCACCTGCTGGGCCGCTGTCGGAATATTGTCGAACATCATGTCCACATGCCCGCCGACGACGTCGAGAATGGCCTGGCTGCTGCCCTTATAGGGTACATGCGTGATCTTGAGATCAGCCTTCGTAGCCAGAAGTTCGCCCGCGAGATGGATGGACGTGCCGACGCCGGAAGAGGCATAAGTGTGCTTGCCCGGCTCAGCCTTCAGGAAGGCGATCAATTCTTCGACGGAATTCGCCTTTATCTTGTCCGGATTGACGACCAGCACGTTCGGCAGGCTGGCAATCAGCGAGATCGGCGCAAATCCCTTTTCCCTGTCATAGGGCAACGTCTTGTAGAGCGTCTGGTTGATGGCGTTGGAGCTGACCGTGCCCATGCCGATCGTATAGCCGTCCGGTTTTGACCGGGCCAGATCGCCGAGGCCGATATTGCCGCCGGCGCCGGGCTTGTTTTCAACGATGAAACGTTGCCCCAGCCTCTTGTCCAATTGTTCAGCCACAAGGCGGCCGAATGTATCCGTATTGCCGCCTGCGGCAAAGGGAACGATCACGGTCACCGTCCTGGACGGATAGTCTTCGGCAAGGCTTGGCTGCGGAACGGTTGCGCATGATACGGCTGTAAAAGCCGCAAACGTCATGAAACGCCTGAGGTTCATTATATTTCCTCCACTTTTCTGGCTTCCCGCCAGCGCTGTTCACCACCCTTCGAAACCCTCCTCCCGAAGAAATGGAAGCGCTTTCATTCTAACCTCAAAATCGTTGACTGCAACCACGAGAAGATTTTTTTAAATCAATATAAATCAGTTGATTAGACAAAATTAGGAGAAAGAGCGAACATGGGAACTTGATTAAACCAAAAATGAAAGCGTAAATCATTTTTAAAAAGGATGACGACAATGTCCGAGCACGATAAGAACAGCCATATCATTACAAACGGCCCGGTGACGCTCGCCGACATTGCAAAGCTTGCAGGCGTTTCGCCGGTCACGGTTTCGCGGGCAATCAACACGCCGAACATGGTCAAACCGCGCACGCTGGAAGCGATTGAACGCGTCATCGCAAGGACGGGTTACGTGCCGAACCTCCTGGCCGGCGGCCTCGCGTCCAGACGATCCCGGCTGATAGCAGCGATCGTGCCATCGGTCTCCAGCACCATTTTCGCGGAGACCATCGAGGGCCTGAATGCCGAGCTCGTCTCCGCCGGCTACCAGCTTCTGCTTGGCCTCTCCGGTTACGACAACGCCCGCGAACTGGAACTGACGCGTGCAATTCTGGCGCGTCGTCCCGATGGCATTATTCTCACGGGCATCACGCATCTGAAGGAAACGCGCGCCATGTTGACCGGCGCCGGCCTGCCGATCGTCGAAATCTGGGATTCCACACCCTCGCCGCTCGACACTGCGGTCGGGTTTTCGCATGCGGCGGTTGGCGCGCTGGTGGCCGAACATTTGTTGATCAGAGGCTACGACCGCTATGCCCAGATTGGCGCCAACGACCCCCGCGCCGTTCAACGCCGCGACGGCTTCGTTGGCCGGCTCAGAGGGATCGCGGATGTCGAATTGCCGGCACTGGAAATGAACTCCCCCTCCACCTTCCGCGACGGCAGGCTGGCGATGGCGCAGCTTCTGGATCGCGGACAGGGCACGCTCGGCGTTTTCTGCTCGTCAGACGTGGTCGCCCATGGCGCCCTGGCGGAAGCGCATGCGCGCGGCTGCAGCATTCCCGATAGGCTTGCTATCGTCGGTTTCGGCGATTTCGACTTTGCTCCCTATACGCACCCGCCACTGACCACCGTTCGTATTGACCGCCGCGACATCGGCACCAAGGCAGCGCGTTCCATTCTCAGGAAAATAGAAGGCGACAGGGATGTGGAGGCCATGATCAACATCGACTTCCATATCGTTGCCCGAGGCACCGCGTGACGCCCACGGCTAAGGCCGCTTGCCAAATTCCGCCGTGCCCCGCGTCCAGTGACCGGCCTGTTCAGAAAGCGTAATGCCAAGTCCCGGCCGGGTCGGCACCAGCATGCGGCCATCGCGGATCTCCTGCCGCTCATTGAACAGCGGATCGAGCCAGTTGAAATGCTCCACCCAGGGCTCAAGCTCATAGGCCGCCGCCAGATGAAGGTGGATTTCCATGGCGAAATGGGGCGCAAGCTGCAGCTTCTTCGCCTCGGCCAGTGCGCAGATTTTCAGGAATTGCGTAATGCCCCCGACGCGCGGCGCATCGGGCTGGATGAAATCGACCGCTTTATTCTCGATCAATGAACTATGTTCCAGAACGCTTGCCAGCATTTCGCCGGTTGCGATCGGTGTATCGAGCTGTGCGGCAAGCGCCGCATGCCCCTCGACATCATAGGCATCGAGCGGTTCTTCGATCCACGTCAGATCATAGGGCTCCATCAGACGCCCGAAACGCATCGCCCGAGGACGATCCCATTGCTGGTTCGCATCGACCATCATCGCCACCCTGCTACCAAGGCGCTCATGCACCGCGGCGACGCGCTTGAGGTCGACAGCCATGTCGGGATGGCCGACCTTGATCTTGATCCCACCGATCCCCGCAGCAATCGAGCGCTCGAGATTTTCGAGCACCTCCTCGATCGGTGACGAGAGAAAGCCGCCGGACGTGTTGTAGCATTGCACGGAATCGCGATGCGCACCGAGCAGCTTTGCCAAAGGCAGCCCTGCGCGTTTCGCCTTGAGATCCCACAAGGCCACGTCGAAGGCTGCTATCGCCTGAACCGCAAGCCCGCTGCGGCCGACCGATGCACCCGCCCAGCAAAGCTTGTTCCACAGTCTGCCGATGTCGCTCGGATCCTCGCCGATCAGAACGCCTGCAATCTCCCTGGCATGTTCAAACTGACCCGGACCGCCGGCACGCTTGGAGTAGCTGAAGCCAATGCCGCTATGGCCGTGCTTTGTCTCGATTTCCGCGAACAGAAACGCTACTTCGGTCAGGGGCCTTTGCCTGCCGGTCAAAACTTTTGCGTCGCTGATCGGCGTCTTCAGCGGCAGGAAGATCGAGGAAAGCTTTATCCAGGCAATACTGTCTGCGCCCGTGGCCTGCTGCAGGTGGCCTGTTTCTGCTGACCGCGTATCCATCTTCGCCTCTTTGATTTTCACCCGCAGGAGCGGTTCTCGTCTTGACTGATATCGCAGCGATCAATTTAAGTCCAAGCTGTTTTCTGTTGGATATTGATACCGGATTTGAATAGATGCTTGATTTGGGACAGGTCCGTTCATTTATCGCCGTCGCCACCGAGCTGAACTTCAGCCGCGCAGCCCGGCGCTTGAATATGACCCAGCCTCCACTCAGCCGGCAGATCAGATTGCTGGAGCAGGAGCTCGATGTCATCCTCTTCGAAAGGACCAGCCGAAATGTTGTCCTGACACCGGCCGGGCTGGCGTTTCTGGCCGAGGCGCAAAAATTGCTGGAGCTGGGCAATGCGGCGATAACCGTGACGAGAAGGGCGGCGCGCGGCAGTGCAGGATCGGTGAAAATAGCCTTTGTCGGCGCCAGCACCTATAGTTTCCTGCCGAAATTCATCAGCCAGGCCCGCGCCTCCGCGCCTCAGGTTGAACTCGAACTGGTGCAGATGGAAACGGCCGAGCAACGTCAAGCCATCAATGCCGGCAATATCGATCTCGGTCTGTCCCGCCCGCTTACCGGCAAACATCATCTGGAAAGCCTGTGCGTTGCGCGCGAACCCATGATGTTGGCTATCCCCCGCGCGCATCCGCTTGCCGCCAGACGCCGACCGGCACTGAACGCGCTCAACGGCGAGCCCTTCATCATGTTTTCTTCGCCGGCGCGTTATCTGCACGACAAGCTGACCGGGTTGATAGAGCAGAACGGGCTGATGCCCCGCATCGTGCAAAGCATGACGCATTCTCAGGCCATCCTCTCACTGGTCAGTGCAGGCATCGGCCTGGCGCTTGTTCCCGCCGACACCCAAAATGCCTGCTTTGACAATGTGGTGTTTCGAACGCTCGATATGGAAGAGGAATGTATTGCAGAGCTTCATGCCATTTGGAGCCCCGACAACCGCAATCCCCTGCTACCGGAAATACGCAGCCTCCTCTTTAGGATGCCACGCTCCTCGTGACACGAGCAGGCCCCTTCGCCAGCGGCCTGATCTCCTCGACCTCCCCGGTATCTGCGTGCCCCTGGCGCTCCAGTTCGCAAACGTCTTCTTCAAATCGGACAGGAAAGGCCGGCACGCCCCGAGTTGCCCCAAAGCGAGGAAAGAATGTTTTCACCTCCTCGCCGGCTTAAATGTTTCAAAGATGATGAGGGATCCAATCACGACACCTCAACGCTTTCCTTCACCGAATTTCTCGGTCGCGAAATCCAGAAAGCTGCGAAGCTTGGGCGTCATCCGTCGGTCCGACGCAAAAAGTGCATGTAAGGCACGCGGGGGCGGTTCAAATTCAGGCAGGAGCTGGACCAGCCGCCCTGCCGACAGTTCATTGGCGATATCGCGCCGGAACAGACCAAGGTGATATTCGCCACGCAGCATCCGGCAAAGGCCAAAAGCTTCGACGGGGTATCGGCAGCCGCCCGGACGGCGAAGCCATCCTGGTATGTGGTGAGCGAGCAAGACCGCATGATTCAGCCGGCGCTTCAAGCCGCAATGGCGTAGAGGATTTCCGCAAACGTGACCACGCTGCAAGCCGGACACGCGCCGCACATTTACCGCTCGTCCGAGGAGAGAAAGATGGACCGACAATCCTGGTCCACCTCCCTGATCACGGCTCCGGAAAGGTTCAATTGATGACGATGACTTCAGGGTTCCAGCCATCCGGAACTGGCGATGGTCGCGTTATCTCGACATCGGACAGTGACAGGTTCGCGACATTATAACTGAACAGGCCCGGCATGCCGCCTGGATAATCGTTAAGACCAATAATCCGGCCATTGTCGTCACGTACCCAAGCACCGACGCGGCCTGCGGCGTCCTTGGACGGGGCGAGGTCGGCCTCAGTGGGCCGAATATCCTGCTGTTGCCCAGTGCCCAACGCGCCCGGCCGTTGCGTGAGCCTGACACCATTGATAGTGATGTCGGTAATATCACCCGGCTGGGCCGCATAAAAATTGACCGCCCCTTCATGAACGCCCGTCATGTTCTCAACAAGGACGCGGCGCACTTTGCCGGCCGGCACGCTCGGCCGCCGATCGAGTTGCGTAATGGTCAGAGCTTCACCCGAGCCCCAGAAGCCGAAAGGGGTTTCGCGACAATCCAGATCGATATTGCGATAGCTTATGTCACAAATTTCCCCGCCATCGCGCGACAGGATGCCGAGGCCGCGATTGCATCCCTCTAGAGTGCAATTGTCGACGCTGACGCGCTCGACATTGCCAAACGTTTCCGTACCGATCTTGATAGCACAGCTGCCGCTTTCGATGATGCACTCGGCGATCGAGATGTCGGTGCAATGCCATTGCGGCTGGCTCTGGCAGGTCTTGAGGACCACGCCGTCGTCTGCGGTCCGGATGACCGAATTGCGAACGCTGACGTTGACGCATCCATCCAGGACGAGACCGTCTGTATTGGGCATTCGCATGTCGTTGAACACCTTGTAGCCATCGACAATCACGTTGGTGCAGTGAATGAGATGCATGGTCCAGCTGGAGGCTTCGCGCAGTGTCAGCTGCTCGATACGGACGTTGCTGCTCTCTTCTAGCACCACGGTGCGCAGCCTAGGCTCAAGGGGAATATAGACGCCAGCCTCGGCGTCATCGCCGGCCACGAAATGCGAGCCGCCGCCATCAATCGTGCCGGGGCCTGTAATGGAAACGTTTTCAAGATTTTGACCGAGGATCATGCATCTCTCGCTTCCCTCGACACGTATGGTTGAGATGTTAGCTTCATACAGAGCGTGGTCGGGAAACGGTGAGAGCACGGCACTCTCCTCGAGATGAAGATCAATGTTACTCCTCAATTGCAGTGGCCCGCAGACGTGCTGGCCGGGGAGCAGCCTGACCCGGCCGCCACCGGCAGCGGAGAGCTTGTCTATTTCGCCCTGTAGGTGACCGGGTGCGGAACCGGGTGCGATGTTGATTACAGTTGTCATGATCAATCCTGGTCCTTAGCGGATGCGCCGTCCATGAGCGTCAAAGAGACGCGCCTTGACCGGATCGAACCCCAGATACACCTCGACGCCCTGCTCCGGCGCCTCGGTATCGCGGAGTTCGACAACGATCGGTTCGCCATCCTTGGTCGTGCAATACAGGTAGCCGTTGGTACCCAGATATTCTGCGTAGTCGACGCGGACGGCAAAGGTGGCCGCACTTGCGGGTGTAACGAATAGATGTTCGGGTCGAATACCCAGGCGGACCGTATTGCTTTGCTGCAGTGGCTCGCAAACAGGAACGGTGACTTCAGCGCCCTGGCAGGTGATTGCTCCCCCGGCGTTCACCTTGCCGGGCAGGAAGTTCATACGTGGCGAGCCGATGAAGCCGGCAACGAACTCATTGTCCGGATCTTCGTAAACGTCTTTTGGACTACCGACCTGTTCAATGCACCCATCGCGTAGCACGACGATCCTGTCCGCAAGCGTCATCGCCTCGGTCTGATCATGCGTCACGTAGATCATCGTATTGCCGAGCCGCTGGTGCAGCTTTGCGATTTCGATACGCATGCTGACGCGCAACTCGGCATCAAGGTTGGACAGTGGCTCGTCGAAGAGAAAGACCTTGGGCTTGCGTACGATGGCTCGGCCGATTGCCACACGTTGGCGCTGCCCGCCAGAAAGCTGACGCGGGCGGCGATCGAGCAGCTTGGTGATCTGCAGTACCTCGGCAGCAGCTTCGACCTGGCGCTCGATCTCGTCCTTAGGCGTACCCGCGACCTTGAGGCCATAAGCGAGGTTCTGTCTTACGCTCATATGGGGATAGAGCGCATATGACTGGAATACCATCGCGATCCCGCGCTTTGCCGGTTCTGCATCGGTGACGTCGGCGCCGTCGATGATGATCGCACCTTCCGAAACATCTTCCAGCCCGGCGATCATCCGCAACAACGTGGACTTGCCGCAACCCGAGGGGCCGACAAACACGATGAAGTTGCCGCCCTCGATTTCGAGGTCGAGGCCGTGGATGACTTCCAGGCTACCGAACCGCTTGCGGATGGACTTGAGAGAAATTCCGGCACGGGTGCCGTTGAAGACGGTGTTTTGGAACATACGATTATCCTATTGCGCCGCTGGCGATAGCGCGCCGCTTACTTGAGACCGGTGGTGGCAATTCCCTTGACGAGGTATTTCTGACCGAAAAGGAAAGCGAAGAAGACAGGAACCAGAGATACAATCGACATTGCGAACATCGGTCCGAAGGAGGATGATCCGGTTGCGTCAATAAAACCGCGCAGCGCTACCGGCACGGTACGAACCTCGTTTTTGGTCAGGTAGATCAGGGCACTGAAGAAGTCATTCCAGGAGCCAATGAAAGTGAAAACGGCGGTTGCGGCGAGTGCCGGCATCATCAGCGGCAGGATGATCTGGAAGAAAATCCGGAAGTGATTGGCACCATCGATGCGGGCAGCTTCATCAAGTTCCCGGGGGATGCCACGGATGAACTGCACCATCAGAAAGATGTAGAAGGCGTCGGTCGCAAGGAACTTAGGCAGGATGATCGGCCAGAATGTGTTCACCATGCCCATCTGAGCAAACATGATATACTGCGGCACGATAATCACGTGGATCGGAATCATGATGGTCACAAGCATGATCGCGAACATGATTCGTTTGGCAAAAAACTCCATACGCGCAAAAGCATATGCCGCCAATGAACAGGAGAACAGATTACCAATCACGCAGCCGATTGTGACGATTGCGGAATTGACGAGATAGGTACCGAACGGGCTCTGCAGCGCCGTCCACCCGTTAACGTAATTGCTGATGTCGAAAGACAGCGGCCAAATGCCGGGGTTGCGGAAGATTTCGTCGCTCGGCCGCAGTGAGCTGACCACCAGCCAGAGCAGCGGATAAATCATCACGATACTTGCCATGATCATGACGCCGTGCCGGCGGAACGAAACGTACCAGGGCAAATTGTGAGCCCGGGCCAAGGTAGCTGTAGCTGGATCAGTCATCGTAGAACACCCAATAGCGAGCCGCGAAGAAGTTGATGGCTGTAAAGGCGCCAATGATGAAGACGAGACCCCAGGCCAGCGCCGATGCGTAGCCCATGTCGAGCTGCGCAAACCCCTTCTGATAGAGATAGAGCGTATAGAACATGGTGGAATCCACCGGCCCGCCGTCGCCCCCTGAAACGATGAAGGCCTGGGTGAAGGATTGGAAGCTGCCGATGATCTGCAGTACGAGATTGAAGAAGATGATTGGAGTCAGCATAGGCAGCGTGATCGTGAAGAACTGCTGCCGCTTGGACGCCCCGTCGACCCGGGCCGCCTCATAATAGAGAGACGGAATCTGACGTAGACCTGCCAGGAAAATCAGCATCGGCGCGCCGAAAGTCCAGACATTGAGCAGAATAATCGTGCCGAGGGCAGTGTCCGGATTGGAGATCCAGCCCATTCCCTGAATTCCGACCATCCCGAGCATCTGGTTGACCAATCCCTGAGTACCGAACAGCTGACGCCACAGAATGGCGATGGCAACGGAAGAACCAAGCAAAGACGGGAGGTAGAAGATCGATCGGTAGAGGGCCAGTCCACGCATGCCACGATCCAAGGCGACCGCAACCATCAGGGCGAAAAGCAGCTGGAGTGGTACCGAGACCAAAACATAGGTGAACGTCACGCGGAGCGAATTGAGAAGCCGCGGGTCGGAGAACATGCGCAAGTAGTTGTCAAAGCCGATAAAGCGGGGAGGCTGAATCAGATTGTATTTGCTGAAGGATATGTAAAGCGAAGCAATCATCGGTCCGAGGGTCAGGGCGACAAGGCCGATTAGCCAAGGCAGCAGAAAGGCGTAGGCAACCAGCGTATTGCCCTTGCCGCGACGGCTTTGACTACCCAGGGAGCGCAGTTCGTTAAGAGCACTCATAGCGTTACCAATATTTGGAGGGCGCGCCGATGCGCGGCGGGAAGCCCGGACCCGGGACGCCGGGCCAGGATTTTTACGGAACTATATTGTTCTTGAGCTCGCCGATCATCTGATTAGCAGCATCTTCGGCAGAAAGGCGGCCGAAGAGGTACTGAGCGGTATAACGACGGAAGATATCGCGGAACGTGCCGTAGCCTGCAGGCGGAAGCGGAACAGAAATGGCTTCTGTACTTAACGTGCCGATGAAATTGGCGGCAACCGCATCGGTGGGCGAAAGATTGCTGGCAATCGCGTCGCGGACATCGCTGTTCGGCGGCGTTCCACGCACGATCAGCAGGGCCTTGCCCGCGTCAACGTCGTTGACGATGAAGTCGAGTAGCGCCTGGGCTTCCGCAGGATGGGCGGAGCGCGACGAAACCGACCAATACTGCGCTACGCCAATCGACATCTGATGGGCGCCGGCTTTGCCGGTCATGCTTGGCAGACGCAAGAGTGTAAGATCTTCGCCCGATGCCTTGGCAAGAGCGGTGAATTGGGCTGAGGCCCAAAAACCCATGGCCGCGGTATTGGTCGCAGAGGGTGTCTGCTCGATCGGGAGTGCGGTGACTTCCGATGAGGTTTCAGCGCCGTACGAACCGCCTTCCTGGATGATTTTCTTGGTCAGTTCAAGGTAGGGGATAACGTCTTCAGGCTCGATCAGGATATTGCCCTGAGCGTCATACACCTGGGAGCCATTCTGACGAAGATAGGCTTCGAAAGAGGTAAGATCGGTTCCGAGAGCTTGAGTGCCAACGACGCCCGACGCACTGCCTTTCGAGATGGCCTTGGATGTGGCCGCAAAGTCATCCCACGTCCATGTCGCATCGTCCGGAAGTGGCACGTTGGCAGCCTTGAAAAGGCTCTTATTGGCGACGATTGCCGTTGCCGACAGGCCTGAGGCCACGGCCAATTGCTTGCCGTCAATATTGGCGGCCTGCGTCGTAGCAGGATCCAGCTTGGCCAGATCGACCGCATCGAGATCGAGCAGAGCGCCGCCAGATGCGAGCTGCGACACATATTCGACCGGCAGCTGGATCACGTCGGGTGCATCATTTGCCGCGATCTGAGTGGAAAGCTTGTCCATATAGCCGTCGAATGGCAAAGCTTCAGCCTGAACATGGATATCCGGGTGGCGTTCTTCGAACTGCTTAATCGCCTGAAGCGTCGCACTTGTGCGGCCCTCCGATCCCCACCACACCAAGCGCAGGGTCACCTTGTCCTGCGCGAACGCATCTGTGGCGAGCAGCGGCATACAGGACACTCCAGCCAGGAATAAACTCGTCAAAAATTTGGACATCATTCTCCTCCTCAAACAAATTGGCGGCACTTCACGAACTACTGTCTTGGAAGGGCGAAAACACCACCGACCGCACGATTGGCCGGCTCGTCGATATTGATCTCCGCTTCCGGAGCGATGGCGGCATAGGCCCGGGCCGACACCCGTGGCTTCCAGCTGAGGCCGGAATCAGGCTCGTTGACGAAGAATGGATTGGGGGTTCCGAGAGGGCATAAACGGTACGGAAGCCAAGGTTCGGCATATCAAGTCGGCCGTCCACACCGCGCGCTAGGTCGTCCCGATCGCAAAAATTGCGAGTGCCTCTCCGCGACTTGGGCGGAAAAGCCGTACAGATGCGAACGACAAGACACTCCAGTCCATAGCGCCCGTAGCAATACCGGTGACAGCTCTCGCCAAAGATCTTGGAGACCGCGTACATCGTATCAGGCCGGACCGAGGCACCGAGGCGAATGGGTGAATCGGCCCTCGGATAGAATCCCATGACATGGCAGGAAGAAGCGCAAATCACCCGCCGAACACCGTGCTTGCGCGCGCTTTCAGAAATAGTGCGCGTACCCCCGATGTTTACGGACTGGATGAGGTCCCGGCTCTTCTCGCTCGAGATTGCTCCAAAGCGCACAATTTCGTCGACGCCGTCGACAAGTCTGTCCACGCTCTCGGCACTGAAGAGATCGACTTCCACAACATCGTGCCGGTCGGCGGCTGGACGAATATCGGTCTCCATGACGCGACAGCCAGCACCCTCCATATGTGCGCGCAGGTGGCTGCCTAAGACGCCGCTTGCGCCCGTCAGTAGCATTGTTGTCATCGGCGCCTCCTCCCCGAGGGCGGCCTATGAATGGCAATTGCCGGCGCCATTGTCAACAATATATATTACTACTTTTAAATAAATCGTACTTCTTTCTGATTTATCGAGCAGTGAGTTCTTGCATTACCCACTTGAGGTGTCCGCTTGGTCCCCCCTATCCAAGCGCGGAAATCCCAGGAATTGCTGCCTGTAATCGTGATAGAAGTCGGCGCTTATAGAGCCTCCATCCCGGAGCCTACGCCGATCCGCTGCGGCGGCTTTTGTCCCATGGGGCTGCCCGGCGGATCGATTGCGACGTGCTTCAGGCCCAGTTGAGCCAGTTGTCGGCGGTAGCGGTCCCCAAGGCGCTCTATATCCCTGCCGCCGAGTTGTGGTCCTACACACATCATTCGCCCAAAGTTATGTGAATTCTCTAATGTTGTATGACTAATTTACCGATGCTACAAGGGCAATCACACCTGTTCAGATCCATCGGATATCCAGCTTGCCGGTGTGACCTCGAAGAGATGGGTGAAGATGCAGGATACGGCACGGAACGATGACTGATACGATCGGGGATGGAATGATCAGTCTGACAATTTGCGATCGGGCGACAAACTGTCTGCGTTTGGACGGTAGGCTTTCCGTTGTCCGGGAAGCGATTGCAGGCGTTCGGGCAGAGAGCAGGCTTGGTAGCGGAATGCCGGAAGACCTGGAGTTTCAAACGAGCGTCGAGATCGAGGCTGCAGGTCTCGCTGCCAAGCGCCGCGCCATCGTGGGCGCCATAGCGAACCGGCAGCCCAGGATCGCCCGCGCCCGCATGCATGCCTATCTCGATAATGGCCGTCATCGCTACCGCAACTGGAACCTAGAACATAACGTGACGGTAACCTATGAGTAATCCGGAGGCTGCTTTTGTCGTTGCGGAGCGTTTTGGAGCAGCCGAAAGCCCGACCTGGGATGCGGCAACCGGAGAGTTGTTCTGGTGCGATATTCCGGCAGGCACGATACACAGCTTGGTTATTGAAAGCGGTCAGCGAAAAAGGTGGTCATTCGGCGAGCCCGTCGCCAGCTTTGGGCTGGCGGATTCTGGACGCTTAGTGGTTGCTCTTTCAAGCAGCATAGTCTTTTTCAATCTCGAAACCGGAAAACGCGAACTCATCGCAACAATACGACTGCCAGCCGGAGTGAGTAGGCTCAACGACGGCAAGGTCGGCCCGGATGGCGCGTTCTACGTTGGCAGCATGGATCGGTCGGCGACAACGCCACAGGGCGCACTTTATCGGGTCGACGAGAGCGGCCGGACAGACATTCTCACCTCGGGCTTTTCGGCCTCCAATGGCCTTGCTTGGACGGGTGACGGACAGACAATGTTTCATTCAGACTCGCAGGGAGAGATGTTCGTTGATCGATGGGACTTCTGTCCTCAGTCCGGTGCGATTTCAAACAGACGCCGGCTGCGGGCGCATGACCTGGCCAACGGGCGAGCAGACGGCGGCGCTTTCGACACAGCCAGTGTCTACTGGTCCGCGGCTCCGTCCTGCAGTCGTCTCAACTGCATCGCCCTAGATGGCACCCTGCTGCGCTGGGTGGAGCTCCCCATCT
Organism: Agrobacterium sp. NPDC089420; assembly: GCF_044900305.1. NCBI lineage: Bacteria > Pseudomonadati > Pseudomonadota > Alphaproteobacteria > Hyphomicrobiales > Rhizobiaceae > Agrobacterium > Agrobacterium sp. NPDC089420. The sequence continues at coordinate 97,059 of NZ_JBJDMY010000012.1, forward strand.
CCAAGCCAGCCATGCCGTGTTTCGGTGGGGCGGACATGTGCACCGTCTATGTTACCAGCCTGGACTCTGGGCTATCTGGAACGGGCAAGGACGGGATCGTCAGTTTCAGGTCCGCTGTTCCGGGCCTGTTGCCCTATATTTTCGGAAGGCGCTCGGCCAAGTGATAGAGCGCCGGGTGGCCATGCCTCGCCTTGGCGACCACGCCTCAGGCATGACACGCGGCAGTTGGTTGTTGTAACTGCACGCCCCAAGAAGTATGAACAATTTGAATTTTGAGAGGTGTCAAATTCCATGAATCCGCCCGTACCGGCCCGCCTTACTGATCAGGTGAAGGCCGGAATCGTGAAGATGATAGAAGAGCGGGGTCTTGCTGCTAACGACAAGTTGCCGACCGCAGAACAGCTTTGCACAATGTTCGGCGTTAGCCGCACAGTAATCCGTGAAGCGGTCGCCAGCCTGACCGCGGAAGGGTTGCTATGGTCTCGCCGTGGCAGCGGCGTGTTTGTAAGATTGGCCGAACGGCCGCGGATCAGCTCACTTTGCATGCAGGAGCCTGAGGACGCAGGCGCCGTTCTTGAGATGATGGAACTGCGAATGTGTGTAGAAACCGAAGCTGCGGCCCTCGCGGCCGAGCGGCGAACAGAAACACATCTGCTGCGCATGGAGGCCGCGTTGAGGTCCGCAGGAAATGATCCGCTCACAGTCTCCGGCGGCAGCAATACGGATCGAATTTTCCACCGGGAGATCGCCATAGCCACGGGAAACAGCCGTTTCCTCATGTTCCTCGACGATCTTGGTTATCTGCTCATTCCGCGCCATGTGCTAGATACGTCGGTCGAGAGCGAAGACGACCGCCGTAAATTTTTGGCTGAGGTCCATGCCGAGCACTATGGGATCTATGAGGCCATCACATCGCGAAATCCTGCCGAGGCACGAGCGGCCATGAGAACACATCTTGAGAAGGGCCGCAAACGTTACCGCGAATGGAGCCTGATGCAAAACATCGGCACTTCAAACTCAGTTCCCTAGTTGTGAGGACAGGAAGATCTGGGTTGCAGCGGTTCATTGTTTAATCAGGTCCAGTCCTGAACCAGTGGGTCGTGTGGGCATGCGGATCGATGATAGGCAGTTCACGCGCCCCTTCGTAAAGTGCGTGCGCCAAGCACGGCGACTGCTCTTCGGTGGAAACCAGCCGATCATCATCCAGCAGTTTCATCGCAATCTTCTCATCGAACTTTGCAAGCGTTTGGGAAAATCGGTCAGACATCAACCATGTCAGCGACTTCGACCGGCAGGCCCGCCTGGAACGAGCGGTTGGCGGCAAGGCCGGTCAGGATCGACATGGCGCCGTCACGAAAATCTGCGGTGAACACGCTGCCCGAGTTCGAGCCGCCAAAAATATCCGCGGCATACGCTTGTCGCCACCGCCGTGTCCGCCCTCCTCCATCAACCGGTAAGACACGCGGTTCCCGTAATGTTACGATGGCAGGCCGCCAGCTACGAACATGTTGCTTTGATCGTCGAAATGCACGGTTTGTGCGGCATTGCTTGAACTGAAATCGAGGATCAATGGTGGCTGAGCAGCGATTTGAGACGAGCTTTGCGCCTTACGTGCGCCTGCTGCGTAGTTTGGAAGGACCTGACTGGGAATGACCAGCCCAGCTTCGGCACCGCTCAGCAAGGTCAGCATTATCGCATTCCCGATCTCAAAGCTTCCCAGCCCGTAAGGCAATATGGAGGCTGCACTGAGAATTGCAGGAGCTTGCTGGGCTCCATTAATGCTGAATACCCTGGCCAAACCGGAGACTATTGTGCTTTGTGAGGAATTTGAAAGTTGAACGGTATCCGGCAGATTGTTCGTTCCAGACTGGCTAATCATACTACCATTAAAATCAAATGTTTGGCCAGGAAGGGCAGTGGCCTGAGAATTGATCTTAAGCACCGTGTAAGGCTGCAAGAGATAGGATGACGAATAGACCAGCTGGGTATCTGACCAACCGACCTGCAGGTTGTTCGCTGCAGACATCAGTAACGTAACAATCTGGTAGTCCGAGGAAGGTTGAGGCTTCAGGAGTGCCACAGACATCTTGGCGCTCGATATCGTTTCAAGCCCTGCATTGTCTATTTGGATATCTAAAGCGTAACCGCTCATGGCTGTTATCCGGAACAAAAAATGAGATTCATGCTGACAGTACAGGTCCTGTATTTGCCCGGAAGAACAAACTGCTCCTCCAGGCAAACATATCGCAAAGCAGCGTAGCGCTACCAGCTTAGAGTCAAATTATCAGGACCAGGGTTAGGCGTCGTATTCGTAATCGAAACGCTTTGACCGTTGATCGCATAATTATCAACGACGCCGACAGCTGCGACATGCGCGACGGCCGCACCTCCATTAATCGAAATGGTGTAAGGCGTGGCAACGCCAACAATGTGAAGGGTGCCTGCAACGACGTTGGCCCCCAGATTGGCCGTAAGTCCACGACCCAGAGTTTGAACTGGCATGATGCTTCCTTTCTTGATCATAACCATCAGATCTTTGATCTGCGTTGTCCTAGGAATGCTCGTATGCGAGAGATCAGCTTGGTATCAGCTCAAGATGAACTGGTTCTGCTGATCGTTGTACGTGATGCTGGCTTTGGGGCTTGTGGTATACTGCACGGTCAGAGCGTTGCCGGCGACCTGCGAGATAACGATACCGTTGTTGGAGTAGCTCGATGTGTATACCTGGATGGTTTCAATCGGCGTAAACAACGCCGTTTGATTAAATAGAACGCCTGCGGCACATATAGGCGCCAGAACCGTACTGCCGTTAACGCTGGCGCCTTGCACCAGTCCGGCTGTGACCATCGCTGTTCCGCTGATGGTAAGGTTGGGATCGTTATTGATGACCTGATACTGGGTTGGACCAACAACTCCGGGATTGCCCGTGTCGAAATACCCTGCGGTGTTCAGCGTGTAGCTGCTGCCCGCGATCGCAGAAGCCTGCGAACTGGTGACAATGACCGCGCCGGACTGCGCATTGGTTGTCGAAGAATAAACAGAGTACTGTTCCGTCCAGGTAATAATGTTGGTCATCTGCGGCGTGAACGAAATCCAGGCAGTGGGTTTGCCACCGCTGGATTGCTTAACGATCGTTACGCTCTGGCCTGCAGCGTTTAGTGCATTGAGACCAGCCTGATCGAACGCGATGTCTAATTCGTAACTTGGCATTGTATCGCTCCTCTAGAAAGGCCCTTCATCAAAAGCAGATTAGGGCAATGTTGACAGAGTGAGGCTCACGTTCCATCCAGACGGTAGTCCATGCTTTATTCAACGGCATGGCGATTTCTCTATCAGGAAACAACCTCAAGTTAAATTTAGCGGGAACAGGATTTTATTCTTTTGCGCCAGTCACATTAAGTTTTGCGCGTCCCAGCCTGCGATAGCGCAGTGGCGTCATGCCGAAATGCCGGAGGAAGGCTGTTGCAAAGTTGGCGGGCAGTTCATAACCAAATCGCTCTGCAATTACATTTATTGGAGAGTCTGTAATCCTCAACTGGCGTGCGGCACCCTCCAGGCGCATCTTTCGCTGCCACGCCATAGGTGGCAGGCCCATCTCGCGATTGAACAACGCGTTCAACGTGTTGTGATTGGTGTTGAACAGCCGCACCAATGCAGCAACTGAAATGTCGCGCGCTATGTTTTCGATTAAATGGGCGCAGCATCGTTCCACCAACGCCACAGGGGAGTACCGGAAGTGTGAATCGCTGAGCGACAACGACCTGCATTGTCCCAACAGACGCGTATATAATTCCGGCGCCAAAACTGGCCAGCTTAAAAAATCTGCAAATCCACTCGTGAAAACAGCGTCCCGATTGAACCGCTCAGGTTCGATAAGCGCAATGTTTGCATGAGCAATGCTATTTTCCTGAAAAAAGACACCGCTAATATCCGGTAGGCTGCGCCGGCAATCATGAATGACGATCCGGTTATCTACATCCTGGGTGACTGGGCCTGCATCTACAATATCCAGCTTATTTGGACTAAAGATTATATGTCGCAAGGTGCCGTCGAGACCCAAATCCTCTGATTGGATCATAAGCTGAAACGTTTGCAAGCCGCGGTGGGTCGTTGTGCGAAAAAAAGCGATATGACGAATAGCGCCCTTCGACATCGATTGGATTTCTCAACTCAGTTTGCGAGGAAACAACCTGAAGTTAAGTTATTTAGTTGACTACCAGTATGCTTTTGCAATTTTCAGTCAGATTTTTGCCTGTTTCATTGGCGCTTTTACGTAAACTCGTTAACGAAATCCATTTCTTGGAGTTCGGAGATGACAGCCCTCAAAAGCGTTGCCGCGGCGCAGGCAAGGCAGCGGCAACGCTGTCCACACTGCTGTCCTTGATCTATAGCCTCGCGTTCAATGCAAGGGCGGTCTACTCGCCAAACGGAAGTCCAATATCTTCGCGGTTTTCTTCGCGCCGTCGATTAGGACTGTTTTGAACCGGTCTGCATCTGGCGCCGGCAGCATCCCCGCCGTGGCTCGGATAGCTTCTTGCCAAGCAAGCTCGCGCTCCCATGCTTCGTTGTAGACGAGAGCCAAGTCGGCGGATGGCCCTGTCTGCGGCAGTGCCTCAAAAAGCAGCGCGGCTTGGCGAATGTTCTTCTCGCGCTTCGCTGGCCCCTGCCCGTCAATGTGGCGGCGGCCCTGTAAAGACCGTTAATCGTTTCGGCGAACGCGTTGTCATAACTGTCGCCGACGCTTCCGGCAGACGGCTCGATGCCCGCCTCCGCCAGCCGTTCAAAATAGCGCATGGACACATATTGCGAGCCGCGGTCGGAATGATGAACCAACCCGCCACGATGGACGGGCCGCCGATCATGCAAGTGCCTGGTCGAAGACATCGAGCACGGAACCCGCATGAGCAGTCCGGCTTAGTTGCTTCTCCGATTTTACTTACATGGCGACTTGGTAGGGCTTCATCCATGTGCCCTTCGTCATCGATGCCTTTGCACACCATATCATCGGTTGGCGGGCAAAGCAGCTCAGCGAGCCGGTATTGAAGCCAGAAGGGGTCATCGAAAATTGTACCGGGGAAAGAAACCGAGCTTTGACCGGAATACGCTCCAGCGGGTCGTGCAAATGCTGGCAACCGGATTGACTAGGCAGACGGTTCTTAGAACCAAAGCATACCAACCCCGGGCGGAAAATGCTCTGATCAGATGGGGTCTATGAAACGCTTCGGTTATGGCAACGGGCGAAAAACGACCATAACTAATTGATGGCGCTGATATATGGCGGAGAGGGTGGGATTCGAACCCACGATACCCTTGCAGGTATGCCGCATTTCGAGTGCGGTGCATTCGACCACTCTGCCACCTCTCCGCATGCGCGAACGCTTGCGTTGCGCGCTCCTCTTAAACATCAATGGCCGGGCTGACAAGGGGAATTTCGTGTTTGTGTCACAAATTATTCGTCACGGATGAGGTCCGGGAAGCGCTTGCGCATTTCGCTGTTTCGCCGGTGATTTTCGACGTGGCGCGCCCCGGTATTTTCCATGCCCGCCACATTCGGCAGGGCGTCACGGCTCTTGATGGCGGCTGAGAATTTCCAGAATTTTTTTATCCTGTTCGCGATCCGGCAGAAGGGCCGGCTGACGGCTGGCGCCGACGGAGGGATCTTGAAGGTAAAGCGAGCGCTTGACCATGGCGGGCGCAAAACCGAGGGCATAGAGGTCGGTGCGGAAGGCCGTATAGATCGCCTGCTGGCGTTCGGCCTCGGCGATATCGCCGGCGTTGAAAGCATTGAGAATGCCGGCGAGCACATTCGGCATTGCATTGCCGAGGCCGGAAATGCAACCGGCCGCACCATTCTGCAACGACCAGAGAACGAGGTGATCGGGACCTGAATAGACCTCGAAACCGGGCACGTCCCTTGCAACCTGAAGATAGGCTTCAAGCGTCTGCTGCGCGCCGCCGGAATCCTTGATGCCGGCAATATTGCCGTGGACTGCCAGTTTCTGTGCGGTTTGCGGTTCTATGTGGTTCTGGGTGCGGGCGGGAATGTCATAGAGATAGATCGGCGTTTCGACGGCATCGGCCACCGTCGAGAAATGCCGGATCAGCCCATCCTGCGTACAGGCGATGAAGAAGGGGGTGATGACGGCGATGCCGTCGACGCCGATACGGTCGAAGGCCTTGGCAAGTTGCAGGGTTTCAAACGTGGCGGGCATGCCGGCATTGACGATCACCCTGGCGCGGCCGGCCACCTCGTCCACCACCTCTTCCGTCAGCCGGATTTTTTCCGCATGCGTCAGCGCGGTGAAATCGCCATTGGTGCCGGCGCACATGATATTGTTGCCGGCCGCCACCTGGCGGCGAACCTGCGCACGCGTCGCCGCGTAATTGATGGTTTCGTCCTCGTTGAAACAGGTGACGAGCGCGACGAAAGCTTGTTTGCTCATGAAAGAACTCCACTTGAATTTCCGATGCCATGGCCGGCGGCGGCGGCGTGATGCCGGGATTGCATATCGGGGTCCGGATCGAGGCTCGCCGAAAGAAGCGCGCGGGTATAGGCCTCGCGCGGCGTTTCGAAGACCTGGCGGACCGTGCCGAATTCCACCACCTCTCCCCGCCGCATGACCATGACATGATCGGCAAAGTCGCGCACCACCGGCAGGTCATGGGCGATGAAGATGAAGGACAGGCCCATGTCGCGGCGCAGCCTGTCGAGAAGCGCGATGACCTGCGCCTGAACCGAAACATCGAGCGCCGAGACCGCCTCGTCGCAGATGATGAGCTTCGGCTCCAGCGCCAATGCGCGGGCAATGGCGATGCGCTGCCGCTGGCCGCCGGAAAACTGATGCGGATAACGGCGCATATGTTCCGGCGAGAGGCCAACCTGCTGCAGCAGCTCACCAACCCGTTCGCGCCATTTCGCTTTCGGCACTATGTCGGGATGAATCACCCAGGCCTCGGAAATCAGCTGGAACACCGTCATGCGCGGATTGAGCGACTGGGTGGGGTCCTGAAACACCATCTGCAGATCGCGCCTCAGAGCAAACAATTCCGCTGGCGGCAGCCTGAACAGATCCTGCCCTTTCCAGACGGCGCTGCCCGTATCCGGCTCGTCGAGCCGCAGCAGAATGCGCGCGAGCGTCGATTTGCCGGAGCCGCTCTCGCCGACGACAGCAATCGTCTCGCCGGCCATCAGATCGAAGGAGACGCCCTTCAACGCTTCGAACGCGCCGTAACGCTTGCGCACGTCGCGCACGCTGAGCAGCGGTTCGCCCGTCGCTTGCGGCTCGTGCATGTCGCCCTTGCCGGGGGCGGCGCTGATGAGCTTGCGCGTATAGGGATGCTGGGGGTTGCGGTAAACCGCGCTGACCGTGCCGGCCTCCACCAGGACGCCCTTTTCCATCACCACCACCCGGTCGGCAATTTCGGCGACAACGCCGAGATCATGGGTGATGATGAGCACGGCCATGCCGGTTTCCCGCTGCAATTCCTTGAGCAGCGAAAGCACCTCGGCCTGCACCGTCACGTCCAGCGCGGTTGTGGGTTCATCGGCGATCAGAAGATCGGGCCGCAGCGCCAGCGCCATGGCGATCATCACACGCTGGCGCTGGCCGCCGGAAAATTCATGCGGATATTTCGAAAGCGCCCGGTCGGGATCGGGAATGCCGACACGGGCGATAAGCCGCCTTGCTTCCGCTTCGGCCTCAATCTTGCCCATGCCATGGGTCGTCATGGCCTCGCGGATTTGCCAGCCGACGGTATAAACGGGATTGAGATGGCTAAGCGGATCCTGGAAGATCATGGCGATCCGCCGCCCGTTGATCTCGCGGCGCGCCTCGGCAGGCATGGTGAGGAGATCCTTGCCGTCCAGCAGGATGCGGCCGCCGCTGATGCGGCCGGGCGGCATGTCGATGAGGTTCATGATGGCCGAGGAGGATACCGACTTTCCCGAACCGCTTTCGCCGAGGATCGCCAGCGTTTCACCGCGGTCGATATGATAGGAAACATCCTTCACCGCATGCACGACACCACTTGCGGTATGGAACTCCACGGAAAGATTGCGCACGTCGAGAAGATGGTCAGCCATGCTTGCGGCCCTTCATTTCCAGCCGCCAGCGTTGCACGGGGTCGAGCGCGATGCGCAGCCAGTTGGACAGCAGGTTCAGCGACAGGGTGGTGAGAATGATGGCAAGCCCCGGCCAGAAGGACAGCCACCAGGCATTGGTGAGATATTGCCGCCCCTGCGAAATCATCAGGCCCCAGGTGATTTCCGGCGGCTGAATGCCGATGCCGAGGAAGGACAGCGCGCTTTCCGCCAGCATCACATAGGCGAAATCAAGCGTGGCGAGCGTCGTCAATGTCGGCAGCACGACGGGCAGGATATGGCGGAACAGGATGCGCTTGCCCGATGCGCCCATCACCCTTGCCGCCTGCACGAACATGCGTTCGCGCACCTCCAGCACCTCCGCCCTCGTGGTGCGGATATAAACCGGGATGCGCGTGATAGCGAGCACCAGCATCAGGTTTAGGATGGAGGAACCGAGCAGATAAAGCACGATGACCGCGATCAGCAGCGACGGAAAGGACATGATCACATCCGCAAGCCGCATGATGATCTGGCCGACGCGGTTGGACGAAAAACCAGCGATCAGGCCGAGTACGGTGCCGGTGACGGCGGAGAGGAGAACGGCGCCGGCGGCGATCATCATCGTGTTCTGCGTGGCGGCGACGATACGTGCCAGAAGCGAACGTCCGAGCGCATCCGCCCCCAGCCAGAAATACCATTGGCGCTGAAAGTCGAACGGGGCAAGGTTGCGCCCGCGCAGGTTCTGCTTGGTGGCCAGATCGCCGAGCCAGGCCGGGCCGACAAAGGCGAGCACGACAATGACGACGAGGAAGATCGCGGCACAGAGCGCGAATTTATCCGCCGACAACATGCGCAGCATGCGCGTTGCGAAGGACGGTTCATCGATGATCTGGGTATCGGCGTTCAAAAGGCTCACGGATCACCTCCCTCAGTGCCGGATACGCGGATCGAGCAGCGCATAGGCAATGTCGATCAGAAGGTTCATCAGGAAGATGGCCAGCGCGGTGACGAGAATGGCGGCCAGCACGACGTTGAAGTCGCGCTGAAGAATGGAATCGATCATCAGCTTGCCGACACCGGGAAACCCGAAGATGGTTTCGACGATGACAGCTCCGTTGAGAAGGCTCGCCGCCTGGTCGCCGATGACGGTGATGACCGGCAGCATGGCATTGCGCAGGGCATGGACGAAGATGATCGGTCCCGACTTCACCCCCTTGGCACGCGCCGTCTTGACATAGGCCGACGACAAGGCGCCGATCATCGAACCGCGCACCACCTGCACGATGATGCCGAAGGGGCGCACGAACAGCACCGAGATCGGCAAGATCCAGTGCAGCACCGAGCCCGTGCCTGACGTGGGCAGCCAGGCGAGATTGACGGAAAAGACGACGATCGCCACGATGGCCAGCCAGAAATCCGGAACAGACGCGCCGATCAGCGAAATGGTCGAGGCCATGCGATCGAAAAAACCGCCGGAGCGGAAAGCCGCAAGCGAACCGACGACAATGGCCGCCGTCGTGACCAGCGACATGGTGATGACCGCAAGCCAGAGTGTCCAGACAAAAGCCTCCAGCACCACATCCAGCGCCGGGCGGGCTTTTCTGAGCGATTCCCCCAGATCCCCCGTCATCACGTCACCCGCATAACGCAGGAACTGCACCATCAGGGGATCGTTCAGGCCATGCAGCGCGCGAAACTGCTGTTTCAGCTCCTCCGAGGCTTCCACCGGCAGGAACAATGCGGCCGGGTCCCCCGTCAGGCGGGACAGGAAGAAAACCATCACGATGAGGCCGATCAGGGAGATCAGGCTCGCAACGGAACGTTTTCGGATGAAGCTCAGCATGGTTGCCTCCGTTTTTTCAACGCGGGCGGCGACGCTTTCGCCCCGCCGCCGCTCTCTGGCAGATTAAGACATCCGCTTATTTGATGCCGATTTCCGAAAGCTGCAGCATCGAATTCGTGGCGATGGTGGGCTTGAAATCCAGCCGCTCGGAGACGCGGGAGAAGCCAACCATGTGGAACAGCAGCACATCCGCCACCACATCATCATGCAGGTAGGCGATGAGCTCCGACCAGAGCTTGGCGCGCTCGTCACCCACCGCCGCGGAGGCGCGTTCGATCAGGTCATCCACCTTGGGATCCGAGAAACCGGACTGGGTGCCCTTGGTGGCGTATTTGAAGAACATGGTGAAGGACGGATCGCCCTTGGAATTGTCATGCATGGCGGCAACGATCTGCGGACCGCGACCTTCCTTGAAGGGTTTGGAATAATAGCTTTCGTGTTCGGCCACTTCCACGAATTTCAGGTCGATCTTGAAGCCGACATCCTGCAATTGCTGCTGGATCGCCTCCATGATCTCGGTGACATTGGGGAAATTCGCGGTGCGCGCAATGATGGTGATCGGCGTATCCACTTTCACGCCGGCAGCCTTGGCTTCCTCCAGGAGCTTCTTCGCGCCTTCGGGATCATAAGGGAAGACCTTCACATCCGGGTTCCAGCCGAGTGTCGTCGGCGGCACCAGCGCCGTGGCCAGCACCGCGCCTTCCGGAACCAGCGTGCCGAGGAAAGCCTGCCTGTCGATGGCAAGGTTGAGCGCGCGGCGCACCCTGACGTCGTTCAACGGCGCTATATTGTGATCGAGACGCATATAGACCGTCTCACTGTCGAGATAGGAAAAATCGGTCTTCGGATTGGTGGCGTCGAGCTGGGAAATCGAGGGCGAAAGATCGGCCTCGCCCGTCTGCACCATGGCGGCGCGAACCGAAGGATCGGCGCGGAAAAGATAGGTCGCTTCCGTGACCTGCGGCTTCTTGCCCCAATAGTCGTCGCGCGCGGTCAGCACGATCTGCTGGCCGGGGGTCCAGTTGGTCAGCTTGTAAGGCCCGGTACCGACCGGCTCGCGGATGAATTCCATCCTGGTTTCTTCCGGAACGATGGTAACGAGCGACATCAGGAGCGGCAAGATGGGCTGGGCCGGCTCCGTCTTGAAATCGATCGTATAATCGTCGACGACTGAAGGCGTCACCGTCATGCCGCCGAAATAACGGCGGGACTCGCAGGCATTCTTGTCGCTCATGATGCGTTCGAAGCTGTGCTTCACGTCCCTGGCGTCGAAACCCGTACCGTCGGAGAATTTCACGCCCTGGCGCAGATGAAAACGCCAGCTGCCGTCGGCATTCTGCTCCCATTTTTCGGCAAGGCGCGGCTGAACGCCGTTCTTGCCGCGCACGTCAAGCTCGGTCAGCGTCTCGCTGACATTTTCCATGATGATGCGGCCGATATTGGAGCGGGTGGCCATGCAGGGTTCAAGCAGGTCCGCCTCTTCCGCCAACACGATCTTGATCGGCCCCGACGCCGCAAGCGCCGGCGAAAACGCGGCGCTGAGGGAACCCAAAACAAGGGCGCCCGCAATCAATGACTTCTTCATTCCGTTCTCCTCCCAGATCAGAAATTCAGCAACATGGCGGCGTACCGCAAGGGGTATCCTGAAAAGCCCCGTCTCCTGCCTTGAGGAGCATGGCGTGCGGATGATCGTCTCCTCCACCCGTAAACAAAGCATCGGCGTTATCTCATTTTTTGTCAATTTATTTTTCATTGGCATTTTTTATTCGTGGCAAATTGATAATTTTTATCATTTTAAAACAAAGATTTAAATTCATAAATCTAAAAAATACGACGCTCTTTTTATATCAAATAAACTTGACAACTTTTTGAATATGTCATTTTCATCAGAACAAGAGGAGACCACGATGACCCCTGATGACATCGCTCACGCCATGACCGGAGCCATGCACCCCGCATCGGAAAAGCGGCAGGAAGCCTTCCTTCCGTCGCCGATGATCCAGAACCATGCGAGCTTCCTGCATCGTCTCGATGACGGCACGCTGCTCTGCGCCTGGTTCGGCGGCACGTTGGAAGGCAAGTCGGATATTTCGATCTTCGCATCCGTACTGACGCCGGGCGCCGACTACTGGGGAGCCCCGCAGCGCCTCAGCAACGACCCTGCCCATTCCGAACAGAACCCGGTGCTCTTCACCGCGCCGGATGGCGCACTATGGCTGTTTCATACCTCCCAGCCTTCAGGCAATCAGGATGAATGCCGCATCCGCATGGCCCGCATTCACCGCGACGCGGCGGAAGCGGAAAAACTCTCATCCGAGGAAGGGCGCTTCCTTGATCTTCCGAAGGGCTGCTTCATCCGCGCGCCGCTTTGCATCCGCGATGACGGCGCCTGGCTCCTGCCGATCTTTCGCTGCATCCAGCGCCCCGGCCAGAAATGGAACGGCAGCCACGACACGGCAGCGCTCGGCATATCGAAAGACAATGGCGTGACGTGGCAGTTGCAGGAATTGCCGGAATCGACCGGTTGCGTGCATATGAGCCCGGTCATGGGGATGAATGGAGATTACGCCGCCTTCTTCCGCCGTCGTCAGGCCGATTTCGTCTATCGCACGCAGAGCATCGATGGCGGCCGCTCGTGGTCGGAGCCGCAGCCGACAGACGTGCCGAACAACAACTCCTCGATCGCCGTCATCAGGCTCGCTGACGGCCGTCTCGCAATGATTTGCAACCCCGTCAGCGCCGCACAATCAAGCGACCGGCGCGCCTCGCTATATGACGAGCTTGGCGAGGATGACGGCAGGCCGGATGCCGATCCGAGCGGTGGATGCATACCCGTCTGGGGCGTGCCGCGCGCACCGGTCTCCATCTGCCTCTCCGACGACGACGGGCGCAGCTTTCCAACGCGGATCCTGATCGAGGATGGGCCTGGAACCTGCCTGTCGAACGATTCCACCGATGGCCGCAATCTGGAAATGTCCTATCCGTGGCTTCTCGAAGCGCCGGACGGCACGCTACATGCAAGCTATACCTATCATCGCCGTGCCATCAAATATGTCCGGCTGGCGCCCGGCTGGGCAGAGGTCAAGGACGAGGGAAAAAGATGAGTAATATCATTGGTATCACCATGGGAGACCCCTGCGGGGTAGGCCCGGAAATCACCGTGAGGGCGCTTGCTGAAATGTCCGCCTCCGATCGGGCCGCAACGCGGATTTACGGCAATCTCCCGACGCTTGAGGCGGCGCGGGAGGCGCTCGGCATCGACATGGACCTTGCTCCCCACGTGGTTGATCTGCCCGTGGAAGGCGCGCCGCTGCCTTGGGGCACGCTGTCGCCGGTCGCAGGCGACGCCGCCTTTCGTTTCATCGAAAGGTCTGTGCGCGATGCCGAGGCGGGGCAGATCGGCTGCATCGTCACCGCGCCGATCAACAAGGAGGCCCTCAACCTTGCGGGCCATCATTATGACGGCCACACCGGCATGCTGCGCAGCCTGACCGGCTCTTCCGCCGCCTATATGCTGCTCGCCTCGGAGCGGCTGAAGGTCATTCACGTTTCGACCCATGTTTCCCTGCAGGACGCTATCCGTCGGGCAACGACGGAGCGCGTGCTGGCGACCATCCGTGCCGGCAACGCCCATCTGAAGCGCATCGGTTACGAACGGCCACGGATCGCAGTCGCGGGCATCAATCCGCATTGTGGTGAAAACGGTCTTTTCGGCACCGAGGATGACGATCAGATCGCGCCGGCCGTTGCGGCTGCCAGGGCCGAAGGCATCGAGGTCCATGGTCCGATTTCAGCCGATACCGTGTTCCACAGGGCCTATTCGGGCGCTTTCGATCTCGTCGTCGCGCAATATCATGATCAGGGCCATATCCCGATCAAGCTCGTCGCCTTCGATACCGCCGTCAATGTTTCGGTCGACCTGCCGATAGACCGCACTTCCGTCGATCACGGCACGGCTTTCGACATTGCCGGCAAGGGCATCGCCAATCACGGCAACATGAATGCGGCCATCGCCTATGCGCGCAAGCTCGTCGCGGGCAAGGACCGAAAGGGATAAGCACCATGTCCACAGCTCCCATTCTCATCCATCAGCCGCGCAGGCTCGCCGTTGGCGCGGGCACCGTCGCGCAGGTCGGCGCCTTTGCCGGTAAAAGCGCATCGGCCCTGGTGATCGCCACGCCGCTGACGGCGAAATTCGTCGACCGTCTGCAATTACAGGGTCCATTCACGGTTTTCGACGCCATTCCCGGCGAGCCGGATACCGCAACGCTCAATGCAGCATTGACGGCGGCACGCGCCGCCGGACCGGACCTCGTCATCGGTCTTGGCGGCGGTTCGGTGATGGATGTGGCGAAGCTGGTCGCCGCATTGTGGAATTCAGATCAGACGCTTGCCGATGTGGCCGGACCGAACAGGGTCGCAGCGCGCAACACCCGGCTTGTGCAGATCGCCACCACTGCCGGCACCGGTTCGGAAGCCGGTATCCGCTCGCTCATTACCGACCCCGTCAAGGGCAACAAGATCGCGGTCGAAAGCCCTTGCCTGATCGCGGATTTCGCCGTGCTCGATCCCGAACTCACCTATTCCGTACCGGCCGCAGTAACGGCGGCCACCGGGGTGGATGCAATGGCCCATTGCGTGGAAGCCTTCACCAACCGCAAGGCCCATCCGATGATCGACGGTTTCGCCCGCATGGGCTTTGCACTGGTCGGCAAATATCTGGCGCGTGCCGTTCGCGATGGCGCGGATACGGAAGCCCGCGAAGGCATGATGCTTGCTTCCTATTATGGCGGCATCTGCCTCGGCCCGGTCAACACGGCCGCCGGCCATGCCATCGCCTATCCGCTCGGCACGCTTCTCAACCTGCCGCACGGGCTGGCGAACGCCATCGTGTTTCCGCATGTTCTCGCCTTCAACCAGCCCGCGGTTTCGGCAAAGACAGCGGAAGTGGCAGGAGCGCTCGGGCTTCGTGAGCATCTTTCGCCCGATGATCTGCGCAAGGCCGCGGCGGATTTCTGCGCCGGGCTCGGCATTGAAATGTCGCTTGCACGGCATGGCGCGACTGAAGCCGATCTTCCCCGCTATGCCGAAGACGCACATGCCATCCGTCGGCTGATGGATAACAACCCCGTCGACATGAGCGTCGAAGACGTGCTCGGCATTTACCGACACGCCTTCTGAGCAAAATCGGTTGCGCGGACACACGCACCGGCGCTTGGCCACGCCTTAATCCGTATGCGACGACTCGAAAAGGCGGTCGCGCGATCCCGTCAGATGCTGGAGCATCAGCTGACGGGCTGCCTCCGCATCGCCATCGGCAATCGCTTTTGCAATGGCCTCATGTTCGGCGAATACACGGGCGAGGCCGGAAGCCTCGCGTTTCACCGACATGCCGTGGAATTTCATGCCCATCGCGATATGATCTTTCAGAGCCTCCATCGCGGTGGAGAAATAACTGTTTCGCGCCGCGCGCGCGATGGCGAGATGGAACTGGTAGTCGGCATCCTCGCGGTGCGACTGGCGATTGGTGGCATCCCGCATCAATTCCAGCGCCTTCTTGATCGCCGCAAGCCTCTCGCCGTCATGCCGCAATGCCGCAGCCGCAGCGGCGGCCGGTTCCAGCGTCAGCCGGAATTCGTAACAGTTCAGAAGGTCGGCGACATTTTCCAGCTGGCCGAAACCGAGGGGTTCACGCAGGCCGAAGGCGCGCACATAGCTGCCGGACCCCCTGCGGGAATAAATGAACCCCTGTTCGCGCAGCCGCCGCAGCGCTTCGCGCACGACCGGCCTCGACACTTCGAACTCCATGGCAAGTTCGTGTTCGGTCGGCAGTCTTTCGTCCGGCTTGTAGGCGCCGGATTTGATCGCCCGGTGCATTCTCTCGAAAATAATGTCCGGTAGTGCCTTGCGCGCCGTTTCCTTCATCAGCCCCATCTGGTCAGCTCTCTCCAGCACCATTTTCGCCAAGCATCATTTTTGCAATGCGTTTCAACGTGTCAGCTTGCCCAAAACCGCCGGATTTCGCAATGATACATTGGTTGCCGGACCAGCCGACGCCCAGACCCGGCAGGCATTCACCGGCAAGACGCAGGCGCGAAATGCCCATTGCCCGCAGCACGGCCTCGGCCGTCGCTCCGCCCGACAAAAGCAGCCGGCCGCAACCGGCCGTCAAGGACGGCACGACGCTTTCCGCCAGGCGGTCGGAAACCGCAAGCGGGGACAGGTCCCGCATCCCCTGCGTCGCCTGAACCAGCGTCAGGCCGCAACCATCCTCGGCGTGACGGGGCATGATACCGTTAGGTGCCTCGATGATCGAAACAAGCCCGCCGATCTTGAGGACGTCAATCTGCTCCAGCGTGATCGGATCCCGGGAGCCGATGACGAAAAGCCCCTTGCCGGGAGGAATGGCCGCCGCCTCGGCAACAATCTGCGCCGTCATCGTTTCGGCCAGGGCTTCCGCAAGCCCGCGTGCCCCGACCAGAAGATCAACCCCTTCCGCCTGTGCCGCAACCAGAGCCTCCCTGATATCACCCTGCACACGCGTATCAGGGATCGTGCAGCGGCTGGCGTGACCACCCAGCGTCGCATCAATCGGAATGGCGGTTTCGACCCCGAAACCGGAGACTTCTCCCGCCATGACGATACGCCCAAAATCCGGAATCGCGGGGGCGACAAGCGCGTGCCGGTAGGAAATTGCATCCATTTCTGCTGCGATCTGCCCTTTCAGGCGGGAATCGATCTTCTTGAACAAGACCGTGCCGGCTGGAACCAGCGCCAAAAGCTCCCGGGTATGACGGCGGGCCTCTTCTGCCTCACCATCGCGGCAACCGAGATTGACACTGAGAACGGCAGGCGCATCCGCCAGCGCCGCCCGCACGCCACCAGGTCCGATTGCAACCTCGGTGACCAGCCCGCGCCCGGCAAAGGGGGCGGCCGCATCGAGCGCACCGGTCAAGTCATCGGCAAAAATCAACAGCACGGGGCACGGCCTTCAAAAAGTTGTAATGTTTTACCTCGATAAACTTATTTATAATCAATAGATAAATAGATGTGAATAACAAAAATTACATGCGCGATACAAAGGTGCATCGCAACCGGATACGACCCGTCGGGCGGACAAAAGAAGAGAAACAGATATGGCACCTAGACGAAGCGGAAAGGCAGGCCCGAGATGAGCGCTTTGACAAAACGCCTTTTCTGAAAGCGCCCGTTCAACGAAACACGCGGCAATTGCGCCAGCTTTTGGAGGCTGTGAGGGTTGAGAACACCGGCCTGTGTGGTGACCGCCACCGAAAACCCCGCCTGAAGCACCGCCTCTGCTTCACGCTCCGCCACCGCCTTCGTCCAGCCATAGGGATATGAAAAAGATTGCGGCCGAGAACCGACATAGGCCTCCACCCGGCGTGTCGATTCCTCGATCTCGTAAACCAGACGGGCCGCATCGATCTTGCGCATATTCACGTGTGTCATGGTATGCGCGCCGAAATGCACCAGCGGGTCCGCCGACAACGCGCGCAGTTCGGCGGCGTCCATGACGAGATCATCCACGATAGCGATGGGGTCGACACCGTGTTGTCGCCCGACCTTATCGATCATTTCCACCGCCGCGTCTTCCGAAAAATTCTGGACGAAGTTTTCCAGGCGGGCGAAAGCCTCCGCTTTTTGCGAAAGTGTCGCAGACGCCACCTGCTCAAGCCCTATCCCGAAATCGAATTCGAACGACGTGGCTTTCTGCGTTAGCGCGGCAGCGGTTTCCCACCACAGGCTGCGCGTCCGCTCCACAAAACCCGGCGTGATGAAAATCGTATAGGGAACGCCATATTTGCGGAAGATGGGCGCGGCGTAGTCGGCATTGTTGCGATAGCCGTCATCAAGTGTGAAGGCACAAAAGGACCGTTTGTCGCGATCATCGGCTAGCAGCGCGGGGAGATCGTGCAGGTGAACGGGAACGAGGCCGGATTCGAGCGCTGCCTGTATGGCCTCCTCCAGAAATTGCGGCGTGACGGACAATTGCACATTGGGTGAAAAAACCGAGGCCGGCCGCCCCGGACGCACATGGTGAAGCGTGAAGATGACACCACGACCGGCAAGGGAGGGAAATGCCGAACGGAGTGCGGCGATAGAACTCACCTCCAGCCCTGCCCTTATGGCACCATATTTTATGAGACGTTTTAACGGCTGGAAAAACCCTTTTGCCGAATGCCGTGAGGTCAGACCGGGCAATACCCGCTTTTTCAGAACCCGCAGGACCGTCAGCGGCAGATCGATCAGGCCCGGCAGGGGATCGTTCGGCGCGAAAGCGGCCCAGGCGCGGATTTTGCCGAGGGAGGCAAGATAATCGCCGATGTTCGCCTGCCCCCTGCGGGCCAATGTAAAGGCGGCGACGGTATCGCGGACAAGGTAGGACCAGGAAGCGCCCTGCCGTGCACTGAAAGCCTGCCCGGCCGGCATGTCATTGGCAATCTGCCACAGCAACCCGCCGAGATCGATTTCGGCGGCCGCGCAAAGGCCGAACCACGACCATGGGCGCGGATTGACATCGAGGAGTTTCAGTGTCCCATCCCTGCCGTCGAGCTTGAACTCCACCTCGACCAGACCGCTGTGGCCGGCCGATTTCAATATTGTCCGGGCCGCATCGATCGCTTCCCGATTGTCGACAACTTCGACGCGCGTGCTGGTATAGCCGAAATCGACGGGATATTGCCGGGCGCGCCTCGCGGTGAATTCGGCAACCGGCTCGCCCTTCAGCCACAGGGCCGCATAGGAAAACTGACTTTCTCCGCCGCCTGGAATGCATTCCTGCACCACGACATTACCCGCGCCGATCTCTGCGCTCGCATCGGCAAAAGCGGCTTTAAGCGCCTGGCGGTCATCGGCACGGACGACCTTCGCCCGGGCGATCGCCGTATCGCCGCCACCCATATTTGGCTTCAGAACGACGGGAAACATCACATCCAGCGCGTCGATGTCGGCAGCCGACGCCAGCGCATAGGTTCTCGGAATGGCAACACCGAGCTCCGTCGCGCGTCTGTAAAGCAGTGGTTTTTCGCACAACCATTGCAGGGCCGACCAATCCGGCAGAATGATTTTGTAGAAGGCGGAAAGCTCTTCCCGATGCTGCGAGACGAACTGAACCTCGCCATCACCGGACGGCAGCAGCAGGCAGCCGTTCAGGCCCTGTTTTTCGGCCATTTGCCGCAGGAACGGCATCGCGCCGGCATCATGCGGCCCGGCCCAGCGGATCGTCTCGCGCACGAAACGCGACCAGCCGGGCAGAGGGGAATCATGGGTGAGATAATAGACAGGCACATTCAGAGCGCCAAGGCTGCGGGCAAGGGCAAGCGTGCCGTGAGCGCCGCCGACAATAACAACACCTGGAATGGTCAAAGTCTTATCCCCGTCCTATTCCATATCTTGATCGCAAAAATTGATAAATAAATTGGATATTTCTAAAGTATCGGGCGGGCGTATAGCGATTATGGGCCAGCCGAAGCGCCTGTGTTGCGTGAAGTTTCAACAAGCGCTTCGGAATTTGCGTTGGACGACAAGCCGGGATCGCCGGCTCATGCCTCCTTGCGGACGGCGCGCGGCTCGCCATTCTCATCCACGGCAACCATGATGAAAACGGCCTCCGTGACCTTTTCGCGCGAATCCTGATAGTGCCTGCGCGTCCAGGCCTCGATCTTGAGCGTGACGGAGGTGCGGCCGATCTTTTCGATCCGCGTATAGACACACAATGTATCGCCGATCTTGACCGGCTTCTTGAAGACGATCTCATGCACCGCCACGGTGACGGTGCGGCCGCCGGCCACGTCATTGGCGCGAACGAATGCGGCAAGGTCCATCTGCGACATGACCCAACCGCCGAAAATATCCCCGGCAGGGTTCGCATCGGCCGGCATTGCAAGCGTTCTGAGCGTGAGTTCCATGTCGGAAGGTGATTGCTGGTCCATGTCTCAAAATCCTTTCACAAACCTCCCGCCGCCGGGCTTAAACAACCGCGCTCTCTCCGCCAATAGCCGATTTGTCGCGGCAGCCCTTCCAAAACAGCAAGGAATCACAACGCCATCGTAAGCTTCGGTTAACCATGTTGGGGCACGATTCCAAAAAACGCGAGGGCGTGCAAATGGCCTATGACTGGAGTGGAAACAACGCGATACAACAGCGCTACGACCGCATCGTTCTGGCGGTCGCCAGCGTCGTCGCCATAAGCCTGGCGACCGGCACCCTGGCACTCCGCTCACAGATGGAGCCGGACGCCACCATAAGCCTTGCCAAACAGCAGCGGCTCGATTCGGACAAGTGGCACTTGCGGCTCTGATCCGCTTCGATACGGTCAGCCTCCCCTGAAGCCCCATGACCTATTGCGGGGCGGCATCCTGCCTGCCGATATCGTCCCTTTGCGCGGCGTGGTCGAGATGCGCCACAGCCGGACCGAGAACCGACAGGAAAGTTTCCGAGCGGCCGATATAGATGATAGCCGCACCATCGATGCCCTTCAAAACCTCCGCCAAAGTATCCTGCGTCTGTTTTTCCAGCCCTTCGAGCAAATCGTCGATAACAACGAATTTCGGCTTCAGCAGCAGGGCATTGGCGACCCGGATACTGGCCTGCTCGTCCGAATCCAGCTTTTTGTCCCATCGGATGTTCTCATCGAGACGCGAGGCCATCTCGCCGAGCCCGCATTGGGTGAGCGCCGAGAGATAATCCGCATCGGCAAAACGCTGGGGCGCACGCGGATAGGCCAAAATCTCACGCAGCGAACCCGCCGGCAGATAACCGTGCTGGGCAATGAACAGCGTGTCCGATTGTTCGGGCATCTCGATCCTGCCCTGCCCCCACGGCCACAGGCCCGCCATCGCCGCAAACAGCAGCCGCCGGTTCACTCCCTGCTCGCCATTGATCATCAGCCGTTCGCCAGGCCCGATTTCGACCTCGATTTCGCGCATCCGGAACCCGCGCTCCATATCCTGCCCGCCCGCATCACGGCAGATCGTGACCGATTGCAGGCGGATTTTTTCATTCTCCGGGCTACGGCGCAGGTCGATCGTCAAACCGTGCTGTTCGACACTGTCCATCTGGATAAGGGCGTTGCGGAACACCGAAACACGCTGCAACGTCGCCTTCCAGCTGGCGATAGGGCCGAAATTGTCGATATACCAGCGCAGGGCGGTATTGACCTGGTTGAAGGCGCCGACGGCCATCATCAAACCGCCGAAGGTGAGATTGCCGGAAAAATAGACCGGGGCGGCGATAAGGATCGGGGCCACCACCGCCAGCCAGCCATAACCTGCCGAAACCCATGTCAAATGGGTCAGCGCCATGGCGAGCCCGCGGATCACCCCCAGCACCGCATCGATATCGATGCCGATCCGCCGCCTTTCGTTCTTCTCGCCGCGCGCAAGCGCAATGGCAGCGAGATTTTCACTGGCGCGCATCAATGAAAACCGCAGTTCCGCCTCTTTGGAATAACGCTCGGCATTCAGTCCTACCAGCCGATAACCGACGAGGTTGCTGAGGAGAGAGGCCGAACCGGCATAAAAGATGGCAGCCCACACCATATATCCCGGGATCGCAAAGGTGCTGCCGTTGATGGTGATGGTAAAACCGGCAGACAGCGACCAGAGAACGCCGATGAAACTGACAAGCAATATCGTCGCATTGACCAGGCCGATGGAAAGCGCCGTGCTGCTTTCGGCAAGGTTGCGAACGTCGTCATGCAGGCGCTGGTCCGGATTGATCGCAATGCTGCCGAAGCTGGCAAGGCGGGCGGCGCGTCCCGGCTTCAGCCATTGATCCACCATATCCTTGGCCAGGCCTTCCCGCATGTTCAGCGCCGTCATCTGATTGAGCCAGGTCTGGATGACGTTAAGGAGAAGCAAGAGCCCCGCGATGATGGCGAAGACCTCAAGCTGGTGAATGAAGGCGGCAAGATCGCGACGTTCCAGCGCGTTGTAAAACGGCGCATTCCATTCATTGAGCCTGATCTGCCCGTAAGCGGTGAGCAATATCACCGTGAGCAGTGCTATCGACAGGAATATCAGCCGGTTGCGCACCGGCGACGTCCAGAAGGCACGCCCCATCATCCGCAGCTGCTCGGGAAAATCGAGGTCGAAACCCGAAAGGTTAGCCGCGCTCTTGCGCTGATCGTCGGTCACCGTTGTTGCCATTCATTCCATTCCGAAACGTCAGTCGGCAAGGAGAGCGGGTCGCGATCCCGCGCCTTTCGATGCCAAGCAATAACACGCCGTTTGACCTTGTCTACAATCCCGGCGAGATCTGAGCGGCGGCAGTTGAAAAGCCCCTTGCAATTCTTGGTGCGGGCAAAAGGCGCGGCCTTCACCAACAATGCGGTTGCCCCCGGAAATGATCCTTGCTTTCTTTTCCTGCATTGCACAAAATCCGAATAATTTCAGAGGGGCGGATATCCGCATAAGCCGGAAAAACCGGGCAAGGCAGATTAATGGCGATCAAAGCGAGCATCTATCATCTGACGCATTATAAATATGACAATCCGGTTCGCCTTGGACCACAGATCATCAGACTGAAGCCCGCCTCGCATTCCAGAACCCGCGTCATCAGCCACTCGCTCAAGGTTTCACCATCCAATCACTTCGTGAACCTGCAGCAGGATCCCTATGGAAACTACCTCGCCCGCTTCGTTTTCCCCGAACCGGTGACCGAGTTGAAGATCGAGGTCGATCTTGTCGCGGATATGACGGTTTACAATCCGTTCGATTTCTTCGTCGAGGAAGAGGCGACCAAGTGGCCTTTCGACTATCCGCGGGATCTGCGCGACGATCTGTCCATCTACATGCAGCCGGAACCCACCGGACCTCTGCTCGCCGCCTTCATGGCCACCGTCGACCGGACGCCTGGCCAACCGACGGTCGACATGGTCGTCGGCCTCAACGCGCGCCTGCAACAGGAAATCGGTTACGTCATCCGCATGGAACCCGGCGTCCAGGCTCCGGAAGAAACGCTGGCCTCCGGCAAGGGGTCGTGCCGCGACACGAGCTGGTTGCTCGTGCAGGTTCTGCGGCACCTCGGCCTTGCCGCCCGGTTCGTCTCCGGTTACCTCATCCAGTTGACACCCGATCTCAAGGCGCTGGACGGCCCTTCCGGCACCGAGGTGGATTTCACCGATCTGCACGCCTGGGCGGAAGTCTATATGCCGGGGGCCGGCTGGGTCGGTCTTGACCCCACTTCCGGACTGCTGACCGGCGAAAGCCACATTCCGCTTGCCGCGACACCGCATTACCGCAATGCCGCGCCGATTTCCGGCGGTTATTACGGCCAAGCCAATACGGAATTCGCCTTCGACATGCAGGTCCGGCGTGTCGCGGAAACCCCGCGCATCACCAAACCCTTTTCCGATGACAGCTGGGAAGACCTCAATGCGCTTGGCGAAGCGGTCGACGGGGTCCTGAAGGCCCATGACGTCCGGCTGACGATGGGCGGCGAGCCGACCTTCGTTTCCATCGATGATTTTGAATCCGACGAGTGGAATACCGGCGCTGTCGGACCGACGAAACGCGAAAAGGCGGATACGCTGATCCGCCGCCTGCGCGAACGTTTCGCCCCCGGCGGTTTTCTGCATTACGGGCAGGGCAAGTGGTATCCGGGCGAAAGCCTGCCGCGCTGGACCTTCTCGCTTTATTGGCGAAAGGACGGCCTGCCGATCTGGCAGAACCCGGCGCTGATCGCCGAGGAAGGCGCAAACACCAATGTCGTGGCCGAAGACGCGCAGAAGCTGCTCGGCGGTATCGCCGCCCAGCTCGGCATAGAACCGGAACTGGTGCTGCCGGCCTACGAGGACCCGGCCGAATGGATCATCAAGGAAGGCAGCCTGCCCGACAATGTCGACCCGTCCAATTCGAAACTCAAGGACCCGGAAGAGCGCAACCGCATTGCCCGCGTGTTCGAGCGCGGCCTGACAAGCCCGACCGGTTACATCCTGCCGGTGCAGGCCTGGAACGCCCGCGCGGCCGGCAGGCGCTGGATCAGCGAGAAATGGAAGACACGGCGCGGCAAAATATTCCTCGTCCCGGGGGACAGCCCGGTCGGTTATCGCTTGCCGCTCGGCACCCTGCCCTATGTGTCACCTTCCGCCTATCCCTATATTCACGAGGCGGATCCTTCCATTCCCCGCGGTCCGCTTCCCGAGGTCTCGACACCGCCGGGCCGCACCATGCCGGAAGCCTCGTTCCATGCCAGCGAGGGTTCCGGGCAGGAGCGCATCGAACAGACGCTTGGAGAAATCGGCGGCGCAGTGCGCACCGCGCTCTCCGTCGAGCCGCGCGACGGCCGGCTCTGCGTCTTCATGCCGCCGGTCGAACGCATTGAGGATTATCTCGAGCTGATTGCAGCGGCGGAGGCGGCTGCCGCCGATCTTGGACTGCCGGTTCATATCGAAGGATATGCCCCCCCGCATGACGAGCGCATCAACGTCATCCGCGTCGCGCCCGATCCCGGCGTCATCGAAGTCAACATCCACCCCGCCTCGAGCTGGAAGGATTGCGTCGACATTACCGCGGCGGTTTATGAGGAAGCGCGCCAGTCCCGTCTCGGTGCCGACAAATTCATGATCGACGGCCGTCATACCGGCACCGGCGGCGGCAATCATGTGGTGGTGGGTGGCGCCAACCCCAATGACAGCCCCTTCCTGCGGCGGCCCGATCTGCTCAAAAGCCTCGTTCTGCACTGGCAACGGCATCCCTCGCTGTCCTACCTGTTCTCCGGCCTGTTCATCGGCCCGACAAGCCAGGCGCCGCGTATCGACGAAGCGCGCCACGACAGCCTTTACGAACTGGAAATTGCCTTGGCACAGGTTCCCGCCCCCGGCGAGGGTGCTCCTCCGCTGCCGTGGCTGGTCGACCGATTGTTCCGCAACCTGCTGACCGATGTGACGGGCAACACCCACCGCGCCGAAATCTGTATCGACAAGCTGTTTTCCCCGGACGGGCCGACCGGCCGCCTCGGTCTCGTGGAATTCCGCGGTTTCGAAATGCCCCCCAACGCCCGCATGTCGCTCGCCCAGCAATTGCTGGTGCGTGCCCTCATCGCCCGTTTCTGGAAAAATCCGGCCGGCGGCAAATTCGTGCGCTGGGGCACGGCGCTCGCCGACCGTTTCATGCTGCCGCATTATATCTGGGCGGATTTCCTCGATGTGCTGGCCGATCTCAGGGAAAATGGCTTCGACCTGAAGCCCGAATGGTTCACCGCCCAGCAGGAATTCCGTTTCCCCTTCTTCGGCGAGGTGGAATATGAAGGCGCGAAGCTGGAGTTGCGTCAGGCGCTGGAGCCCTGGCACGTGATGGGCGAACAGGGCGCCATCGGCGGCACCGTTCGTTATGTCGATTCTTCCGTCGAGCGCCTGCAGGTGCGGCTGGAAACCTCCAATCCTACCCGCTATGCGGTGGCCTGCAATGGCCGCGCCGTTCCGCTGACGCCCACGGAAAACCGCAGCGTCGCGGTTGCTGGGGTGCGCTTCAAGGCCTGGCAGCCCGCCTCCGGCCTGCATCCCGTTCTGCCCGTCAATTCACCCTTGACCTTTGACATTTATGATACATGGTCGAGGCGATCGATCGGCGGATGCATCTACCATGTTGCTCATCCGGGCGGGCGCAATTACGAGACGTTTCCCGTCAACGGCAATGAGGCCGAGGCACGCCGCCTTGCCCGTTTCGAACCATGGGGGCATACGGCAGGGCAATATCCGCTTCGGGCGGAAACCCTGTCGCCAGAATTTCCGCTGACGCTCGATCTGCGTCGGCCTTACGGAGTGTAAATTGTCCAAAGCCCCGGCAACGGAACGCAAGACGGAAACGGGCGCGCAACCGCGCGGGCTTGAATATTCCCCCTTGCCGGGCGTGGCCGATGAAATGCTCGATACAAACGGCAAGGTCAGGCCGGTCTGGAAGACCCTGCTCGACGCCCTGTCGCGCATGTCCGAACGGGAACTGCACGAGCGTTTTGCCCGCACCGACCGCTATCTGCGCGATGCCGGCGTATTTTACCGCGACTACGGCAAGGGCAGCAGTGAACGAAACTGGCCGATCTCCCATATCCCGGTGCTGATCGACGACAGGGAATGGGCGGTTCTTTCGGAGGGGTTGAAACAGCGCGCCGATCTTCTGGAAGCCATGGTCGCCGATTTTTATGGCGAAAACCGGCTGGTGAAGGAAGGCCACGTACCACCGGCGCTGATTGCCTCCAATCCGGAATATCTGCGGCCGATGGTGGGTATAAAACCGGCAAGCGGCCACTATCTGCATTTCTGCTCGTTTGAAATCGGCCGCGGCCCCGACGGAAACTGGTGGGTGCTGGCGGACAGGACACAGGCGCCTTCCGGCGCCGGTTTTGCGCTGGAAAACCGGGTGGCGACGACCCGCGCGCTTTCCGACATCTATGCCGAAACCCATGTCCACCGCCTGGCTTCGTTTTTCGGCGCTTTCCGCGATACGCTGCAGGCGCAGAGAAAACATCCCGATGACCGGATCGCGGTGCTGACGCCGGGTCCCGCCAACGAAACCTATTTCGAACACGCCTATATCGCCCGCTATCTCGGCTTCATGCTGCTGGAGGGCGAGGACCTCACCGTCGTCAACGGCCGTGTCATGGTCAGGACGGTGGCCGGGCTGAAACCGATCGGCGTGCTCTGGCGGCGTCTCGACGCCTCCTATTCCGATCCGCTGGAACTCAACCAGCAATCCCATATCGGCACGCCGGGCATGGTGCAGGCGCTGCGCAATGAAGCGCTGACCATCGTCAACGCGCTTGGCAGCGGCATTCTCGAAACGCGGGCGCTGCTTGCCTTCATGCCCCGCATCTGCCGCCACCTTCTGGGCGAGGAACTGAAGCTGCCGTCCATCGCCACCTGGTGGTGCGGACAGGAGGCCGAACGCCGCCATGTTGCCGGCAATATCGAGGGCATGGTCATCGGCCCGGCCTATTCACGGCTCCCCTTCTTCGACGATAACGGCCAATCCGTCCTCGGCTCCTCCCTGCGTGAGACGGCGAAGGAATCGATCAGCGACTGGCTTGCCTCCGACGGCCACAAGCTGGTCGGTCAGGAAGTCGTAAAACTTTCAACCACCCCGGCCTATATCGACAACAAGCTTGTGCCGCGCCCGATGAGCCTTCGCGTTTTCGCCGCCCGCACCCAGGATGGCTGGCAGATCATGCCGGGCGGCTTCGCGCGGATCGGCAGCGGCGATGACGTATCCGCCATCGCCATGCAATCAGGCGGCAGTGCGGCGGACGTCTGGATCGTCAGCGACAGGCCGGTGGAGCGCACCACGCTTCTGCCGGCGGAAGAGAGCTTTACCCGCAACATGCCGGGCAGCCTGCCGAGCCGCGCAGCCGACAATCTCTTCTGGCTCGGGCGCTATATCGAACGTTCGGAAGGCGCCCTGCGCATCCTGCGCGCCTGGCACGGACGGTATGCCGAGTCAGCCGATCCGCGCCAGCCCCTGCTTGCCCATGTAACGCGCTACCTTGAGGCGCTGGATGTGGAGATGAACGATGCCGTACCGGAAAGCCTGCTCACCAACATCAACAGCGCGCTTTATTCCGCCAGCAATATCCGCGACCGCTTTTCACCCGATGGCTGGCTGGCGCTGAACGATCTTG
Organism: Agrobacterium sp. NPDC089420; assembly: GCF_044900305.1. NCBI lineage: Bacteria > Pseudomonadati > Pseudomonadota > Alphaproteobacteria > Hyphomicrobiales > Rhizobiaceae > Agrobacterium > Agrobacterium sp. NPDC089420. The sequence continues at coordinate 124,619 of NZ_JBJDMY010000012.1, forward strand.
CCAAGACCGCCCGCCGTTTCCACGCGAAAGTCGCTCCCGGCGACGACGCCACCCATGCCATGACGATCCTGCTGCGCAAGCTTGCCGGCTTTGCCGGTCTCGTGCACGAAAACATGTACCGCTTCACCGGCTGGCGGTTCCTGTCGATCGGCCGTTATCTCGAGCGCGGCCTGCATATGACGCGGCTTCTCGGTCACATGACCGGGCCGGATGCGCCGGATGGTTCCTATGACATGCTGCTTGAAATCGGCGACAGCGTCATGACCCATCGCCGCCGCTACAACGTCAACACAGCCGGTCTGACCGTGACCGATCTTCTGGCGCTCGACCCGCTCAATCCGCGCTCGATCCTGTTTCAGCTGAATGAAATCCGCACCGAGGTCGAACAGCTTCCCAATGCCTTCGTGAACGGCCAGATGTCGCCCTTTTTCCGCGAGACGATGCGCCTGCATTCCGGGCTTGCCGTCATGACACCCGAAAACATGAACGGTGCTATCTATCGCCAGCTCGAAACCGACATGGAACATCTCTCCGATGTTCTGGCCCGGACCTATCTCGGATAATCCTATGCTTTACGACCTTTCCCTGCATATGGGTTACACTTACGATACGCCGGCCCATGGCGCACGCCACATCATCCGCATCATGCCCCTGTCCATTCCGGGCCGGCAGCGGCTTGTCGCCGGTTCGATCGATGTGTCTCCCGCACCGGAAGAACGCGCCGTCTTCGACGATTTCTTCCATCAATCCGCCACCTCCGTGCATCTGCGCGCACCGCATGAGAAACTGGACATTCGCATGCAGGCGCGCGTGATGGTGGAAGCCCCGGCCCTGACGGCGGATTTTTCCCCCGAACTTTCCCGCCTGCCGCACGAGCTTGCCGATGTCTGGTCGCTCGATTACCAGTCGCCGCACCATTTCATCGGCACAAGCCCGAGGATCGGAATGGACGCGACGATATCCGCCTATGCCAGGGCGTTGCTGAAGCCGGGAATGACCATTCGCGAAATCGCGCTGGCGATGTGCAAACGCATCCACGCGGATTTTACCTATGACGGCGAGGCGACGACGGTGGATACGACACCATCGGAGGCCTTTAAGCTGAAGCGCGGCGTGTGCCAGGACTTTTCGCATATCATGATCATGGCGTTGCGCAGCCTCGGCATCCCCGCCGGTTATGTCAGCGGGTTCCTGCGCACCATTCCCCCGCCCGGCAAGGAACGGCTGGAGGGCGCCGATGCGATGCATGCCTGGGTCCGCATCTGGTGCGGCGAGGCTACCGGTTATCTGGAGCTCGATCCCACCAATGATATCGTCGCGGGAAGCGATCACATCGTCGTCGGTTACGGCCGCGATTATTCGGATGTCGCACCGGTGATCGGGGTCCTGAAGAGCTACGGCAACCAGCAGATAAAACAGGCCGTCGACGTCATACCCGCCCAATAGTGGCACAAGGTGTATTGTTTTCACTCTCCAGGTCATTAATTCTTGAAAATACTTGAAAAACTGCACCAATTTGGACGATTGATAAAATTATAATCTTGGTGTTAGCGGATTTTACATCCTTTGTGGGTTTCCTGTGATTAGTCGAATATTCTAATCGGTGAAGCCATCATGACCGCCTCCGCAGACCGCAAACTCACACGCCGTTTCCTTGCCGATGCGAGCGGCAATTTCGGCATCATGACGGCCATATTGCTGCCGATACTGCTGGGTGTCGCCGGGGCCGGCATGGAGCTGGCGAATGTGATGCAGGTCAAGGCCGATCTGCAGAACACGGCCGATTCCGCAGCCCTGGCCGCGGCCACCGAGGCGCGGCTGAAAAAAGGCGAATTGACCGACGCGCAAATCAAGGAAATCGCCAAGGCCTTCATTGCGGCGCAGATGGAAAAGAACCTGACCGCTGAAGAGAAAGAGCAACTGGAGAAGAATTCTCCGACCAATATCTCATCGACCGAGGATGCGCGGGGCAAGACCTACACGGTCGAGACCACGATCAATCATCAGCTGAAACTCAACCCCCTGATCGGCTTCTTTGGAGCCAAGACGCTCGACGTTTCAGCGACCGGCACCGCCAAAAGCACTGTCAACAAGGGCGCGCCGATCTCCATGTATCTGGTGCTCGACCGCTCGGGATCGATGTCTTTCAAGACGGATACGGTGGATACCAAAAAAACGTCGTGCCAGAATTACACCTCCGACAATTGGAGCAAATATCCCAACCTGGCCAAGACATCGCCCTGCTACGTCAACAAGGCGACCTCCCTGAAAACCGCGGTCAGTTTTCTTGTCGCGACGTTGAACAAGTCCGATCCGACCTATACCGCCAGTGGCGGTTCCCAACTCGTTAGAACAGGCGCGTCGGTCTACACACACGAGACCTATGCGGCCCAGGCCGTCAGCTGGGGTACAAGTGGCGTCGTCAGTTATGTCGACAAACAGATCCCGGAATTCCCCACCGGCGGCACGGATGCCCGCAGCAGCCTGAATGCAGCATATACCGCCCTTAAAAAAGCAAATACCGACGAAGCCAAAGCGCACAAGACGCAGGAAAACGAATCCTTCGAGCGCTACATCGTCCTCATGACGGACGGGGAAATGACGGGGAACAGTGCCTCGTGGAGTTCCAGCATCGACCAGGCAGTGCGCACAACCTGCGAGACCGCCAAAAAGGACGGGATCAAGATTTTCAGCGTCGCCTTCATGGCGCCGGACAAGGGCAAGTCGCTGCTCCAATATTGCGCATCGAGCCTGGACAATTATTACGCCCCCGAAAACATGGAGCAGATCGTCACCGCCTTCGGCGAAATCGCCCGCAAGGCGGCCGGCAGCATAGCCACGCTCACCAACTGACGAAAATCCGGCAGGCGCCAGCTGCAAAACCATCGCGCTTGCGGGGCAAATGCCCCGGGGCGATCTCCTCCCGTTGCGCATGGCTGACAAGACCTGCATGGCAGGTGACAGCGGCGGCAGCCCATGGCATAGGAGGGCCGCTCCCATTCACAGGCCCTGTCATGATCCGCATCGAAAATATCAGCAAGTCTAACAGCCACCGCATTCTCTATATCGAGGCTTCCGCCGCGCTCAATCGCGGTGAGAAGATCGGCCTTGTCGGCCCGAACGGCGCCGGAAAGACCACGCTGTTCCGGATGATAACCGGCGAGGACCAGCCCGATGAGGGCCAGGTGGTGGTCGAGAAAGGCATGACGGTCGGTTACTTCGATCAGGATGTCGGTGAAATGTCCGGACGCTCCGCCGTGGCCGAAGTCATGGAGGGCGCAGGCCCGGTCAGCGAAGTGGCGGCGGAACTCCGCGAACTCGAAGCCGCCATGTCCGATCCCGACCGGATGGACGAAATGGACGCCATCATCGAACGTTACGGCGAGGTGCAGGCGCGTTACGAGGAGCTGGATGGCTATGCGCTGGAAGGCCGCGCCCGTGAGGTGCTGGACGGGTTGAGTTTCAGCCAGGAGATGATGGACGGCGACGTTTCAAAACTGTCCGGCGGCTGGAAGATGCGCGTGGCGCTCGCCCGCATTCTTCTGATGCGCCCGGATGTGATGTTGCTTGACGAACCGTCGAACCATCTGGATCTTGAGAGCCTGATCTGGCTTGAGGATTTCCTCAAGAATTATGACGGCGCGCTGCTGATGACCTCGCATGACCGCGAATTCATGAACCGCATCGTCACCAAGATCATCGAAATCGATGCCGGCAATCTTACCACCTATTCCGGCGACTACGGCTTTTACGAACAGCAGCGCGCGCAGAACGAAAAGCAGCAGCAGGCGCAATTCGAACGCCAGCAGGCCATGCTCGCCAAGGAAATCAAGTTCATCGAACGCTTCAAGGCCCGCGCTTCGCACGCCTCGCAGGTGCAGAGTCGCGTGAAGAAACTCGAGAAGATCGACCGCGTCGAGCCGCCAAAACGGCGTCAGACGGTTGCTTTCGAATTTGCCCCCGCTCCCCGCTCGGGCGAGGATGTCGTCGCTCTAAAAAAGGTGAACAAAGCCTATGGCAGCCGCACGATCTATGGCGACCTCGATTTCATGGTGCGACGCAAGGAGCGCTGGTGCATCATGGGCGTCAACGGCGCCGGAAAATCGACACTGTTGAAACTTGTGACGGGCACGGCGGAGCCGGATTCCGGCAATGTCACCCTCGGCGCCAGTGTCAAGCTCGGTTATTTCGCCCAGCACGCCATGGATGTTCTGGATGGCGACAGCACTATTCTGGAATGGCTGGAGGAACGCTTTCCCAAGGCCGGACAGGCGCCGCTGCGTGCGCTTGCCGGCTGTTTCGGCTTTTCGGGCGACGATGTGGAAAAACGCTGCCGCGTTCTTTCCGGCGGTGAAAAGGCCCGTCTCGTCATGGCGGCCATGCTGTTCGATCCGCCGAATTTCCTGGTGCTCGACGAGCCGACCAACCATCTCGATCTCGACACCAAGGAAATGCTGATCAAGGCGCTGTCGGAGTATGAAGGCACGATGCTGTTCGTTTCCCACGACCGCCATTTCCTCGCCGCCCTTTCGAACCGGGTGCTGGAACTGACGCCGGATGGCATCCATCAATATGGCGGCGGATATACCGAATATGTCGAAAGCACCGGGCAGGAGGCGCCGGGCCTTCGCAGCTGAGACGCGCTGCCGGACAGATCGTCCCCTCAACGGCAGCTTTGCTTTCGAACACGGGAGAAGCAGATGCGGATCGTGGTCTACAGCGCCAAGCCCTATGACAGGCAGTTTCTTGACGGAGCGGCCAGGCCCGGCATGCGGATGCATTATTGCGAAGCGCGTCTGTCGCTTGAAACAGTTGCTTTGGCGAAGGGCGCAGATGTCGTCTGCGCTTTCGTCAACGACGACCTGTCACGGCCGGTGCTCGAAAAACTGGCGGAAACGGGAATACGGCTGGTCGCCCTGCGCTGCGCCGGCTTCAATCAGGTCGATCTCGCGAGTGCGGAAAAGCTGGGCCTGACCATCGCGCGCGTGCCAGCCTATTCCCCTTACGCGGTTGCCGAACATACCATGGCGCTCATCCTGTCGCTCAACCGCAAGATCCACCGCGCCTATAACCGCGTCCGCGAAGGCAATTTCGCCCTTGATGGCCTGCTTGGCTTCGATCTCCATGGCAAGACGGTCGGTATTGTCGGCACGGGCAAGATAGGGGCGATTTTTGCGCGTATCGCAACCGGTTTCGGCTGCCGCCTCATCGGCCATGATCTTCGTCCCAATCCCGATTGCGAGGCGCTCGGCATGGCCTATGTCACGCGGGAGGAACTGTTGCAGACATCGGACATTCTCGCACTGATGTGCCCGCTCACGCCAGAGACCAGGCATCTCATCCGCAATGAGACGTTGCCCCTTCTCAAGAGGGGCGTGATGCTCGTCAATACCAGCCGCGGCGCCATCATCGACACCCGGGCTGCCATCACCGGGCTTAAGGACGGCACGATCGGCTCTCTCGGCATCGACGTCTATGAGGAGGAGGCCGATCTGTTTTTTGAGGATCTTTCCAATGACGTATTGCGCGACGATGTCTTCGCGCGGCTGTTGACCTTCCCGAATGTTCTGGTGACCGGTCATCAGGGCTTCTTCACGCAGGAAGCCCTCAAGAACATTGCGGACACGACGATCGGCAATATCGAGCGGTTTTTCGATAGCGGCAAAGCCTTGCATGCGGTGTCCACGCAGCAGCTTGGCGGTCCCGCCTAGCGTCCGTCCGCCGTTTGGAAACATTTTCAACGGCGGATACCCCCCCTTTTGCATGAATATCTGGTAAAATTGGTATGATCATTGAGTTTTTATAAAATTCATCATACATATTTTGCAGGCTCCGCGCCTGGCCCGATTTTAATGCATGGTGATCCCCGTGGCTGAACAGCAAAAACAGCGCAGCAAATCTTCCGGTTCTCTGGTCAGCAAAGTCAGCCTGAGCCTTAGACATGCGATTGCCTCCGGGCAATATGGCCCTGGCGACCGCTTGCCCAGCGAGATCGAAATGACCGAAACCCACGGCGTCAGCCGCACGGTCGTGCGCGAGGCGGTCACGGCGCTACGCTGCGACGGGTTGGTGGAGGTTCGCCAGGGTGCGGGCATTTTCGTGCTGAAGCGTGAAAAGGAGGCGTCACCCACGCCCGGTATCGATCGCGCCCGGCTGTCGTCCGATCTGGAGGTTCTGGAAATCAGAACGCCGCTCGAAATCGAGGCCGCGGGGCTGGCCGCCCTTCGCCGGTCACCATCGCAGGAGGAAGCCATTTTCGACTGTCACGCCCGGCTTCTCAAATGTATCGACGAAAACCGCTCCATTCGCGAGGCCGATCTGGCGCTGCATCTGGCCATTGCGGCGGCCACCAACAATCCCCTCTTCACACAGTTCCTCGAGCTGCACGGCCAGGCCGTGATCCCGCAATCCCGCGTGGTATCCGAAAGCCGGGAAAACGACCAGACGGCCTATCGGCGGCTGATCCACAAGGAACACGAGGCGATCGTCATCGCCATATCGGACAGGAATGAACAGGACGCCAAACTGGCCATGCAGGCACATCTGCGCGGCAGCCAGAACCGCTATCGCGACATGATGCGTGACCTTCGCGGCATTTCGCACAGCTAGGGCATTTCCGATAAAGCTGCATCGCGGTTTGCGGCCAAGGGACCCGGCGGTCCGAAATCTACGATGCTTCGCGCAGATCCGCGCCCCAGACCTCGATTTGCGTCAATGCGGGAAAAGGCGAAGGATCATCCGCTTTTTTCAGGTCATGCAGGCGGATCCATTCCACCCGGCGCGGCGCGACCGGAAACGTCTGGGCGGCGCCGGTTTTCTGCAGTGTGAAACGCACGCTCTCGCCATCGGAAAACGTGACGCTCGCCTCTTCCCACCAGGCGTCGTGGGGAAAATCGGCCCTCAGATAAAATGTCAGCTGGTCAATCAGGACAGCGCGGCCGAAAACAAGCGTCAACGAGGCTTCGGGGTCGCGATTGATGCCCCAGCTGGTATAGGGCCAGAAGCCATGGCCGGCGCTGACCTTTTCGCCATCGATGACATTGCGGGCCGCAAATGCCGCCTCCCCGCGCGTTTCGGTACTGGCGTGGACATGCGGAAACAGCGAGGTGTTCTCGTGATCGTCGAACGGGTTCAGGGCCAGGTTCCGGCGAACGCCGATCTCGCCCACAAGCGCACAACGCGCCGCAATCCGATGAATGTTGCCGCTGAAAGCCTGCGGCGGATAGGATTTGCGCTTCGCTGCGAAAGGAACCGGCAGGACAAATTCGGCCGTCTGTAAAAAAACCAGCGTCGGCGGCATGCCGGCATCGAGGCCGAGCCAGATATGACCGGGCTGCGACGCTTCGACGACGAGCCTGTCGCCTTCGCAATATTCGGCACGGTAGACGAGGAATACCTCGTCCTCCGCCCCGGCCTCCGCCAGAATAGCACCGGCCGCATTGACGACCTTGAGTGTAAGCTTCATCGGCATTTCCTTAGCTGATCGTCAGGCACAGACGTTTGGCTTTGATGGGAATGAGAATGCGATAGATCATCGACGGCAAGGACTGGCGAAGCCTGATGTCGTCGATGGGAATGGTCTCGATGGCAGGCTCTCCTGCGCCTTCGCAGGCCACCTCTCCGAGGCCTGGAAAGATCAGGCTTCCCGGCGTGACGGCGGGCTTTTCGGCAACCATCAGCGACAGAACCGCGCTTCTCTCGCCCTGATAATCATCGGTGATCTCGACATGGCTGCCGCGCAGCAACCGGACGCGGCGGCGGTAATGTTCCACACCCGCTTCGGCTGGATAGGCCCCCGCTATGTCGAAAGCAATTTCCGCCTGTTTTTCCGAGAACGCCGCCGCAAAATCCCGTGCCGCAAACCCGGCCCCGGCGGCCTGCATCACGCCGCCGAAGGTCGGCAGATTGTGAAAGGCCGACTGCATCGTCCAGATGTCGTAGCGCTGCGGCGAAAAGGTTTTTGCCGTGTAGGTTTCCACCCCCACATCGATGATGAAGGGACGTCCATTCTTGTAGAGCGTGAAACTGCCGACATCATTGTGGTTGTGGCTCTCGCCATTATTGCCCGCCTTCACGGCAAGATCGAAAACCCCGTCGCGGGCAATCGCCAGCCCGATGCCGGCATAGACGATGTCCGTCCTGGCCGGCTCGGTCGGGACGACCGCAGACAGGTCCTGAACGGCGAGAACCGCCTGGAGGCGATACCAGAGGTTCCACTCCTTCCGCATCAACTTATCCGTTGAGCGGTTCCAGCAAGCCACGGCAAAAGCCTGAAGCGGCAGCGAAGAAACGGCTTTACCGAACAGATATTCCCGGACGCCGGATGTCTCGACCTTCGCCGGCGCATCGGCGAAGTTGAAAAAACTCTCTCCCGCCACATGCATGTTGAGGATGAATTCGGCCATGTTGCGCAGTTTCGGTGTCTGGAAAAGCGGCGCCATGGAGCCGGGAGCGACGGTATCGAGAATGCTCATCGCTCCGAACAGGCAAAGTGCCGCATGGCCGTAATAAAGGACGCCTTCTTCGCAGGCGCCGTCCTCCGCATAATCCTTCTGAAACGCGTCGAGACTTTTGAGCGCCCTTTCCACGACTGAGCGCCGCGTCGGCTGATCGGTGGGCAATAGCAGGGTGGAAAGGAGGACATTCTGGGTGATCCAGGCCGTCCAGTTGTTCATCTGCTCGTCACCATTCCCCATCCACCAGAAATGCCGCGCCAGATAGGGCCGCGTGATACGCCAATCGATCTCGGTCCGGACGCGGGAAACGACAGGCGCATTTGTCGCCTTCAGTTCCGGGCCAAGCAGATGCAGACCCAAAGCAAGACTGGCACCCGTTTCCGCGGCGAACAGGTCGATCACCGGGTCGTGCGGATCGGGAAGAGGATCGCGCGGGCCGCCGCGAATATGGGAATTATGGGCGGGCAATTGCCAGCCGCTCTCCTCACATATCAACCAGAGACCATCGATGATGGCATCGAGGAAGCGGCCACGCCCCTGCGCGCATTCACCAAGGATCAGCGCGTTGAGCTTCAGCCGGCGGGAAAAATAAAGACCTTCGAAACGGTCACGATTGCCGCTCCGGCCATATTCCCGGTAATCGCCCGCGAGAATGACCGACCAGGGTTCGCCAAGCGCCTGCTCCGCCGCCTCGACGAGACTGCCGCGAACCGCCGCCGGCGCTGAGGAGCGAATTTTTTCCGCCGTCAGTTCCGCCCCGAAATCGCCGAGCCGTTCAGGCAGGAGCCGCATCATTTCGACAAACACGCCCTCAAACCTCCCGCGCGTTCCGCAATCCGATACGGGCGTCCTATCATACGTATTTTTGAAAAACCAGAAAATTTGTCTGACTTTATGTAAAGTTGTTTGACCAATATCGATATTGTGTTATCCAGAGCGCGGGAGGCGGCGGGGCGAGGATCCAGGCCGCAATGGAAAATGCAGGCAGCCGACACCGATCAAGCGGTGAAACGGCAGCAATGGGAGATATGCTGTGGCAATCGCAACCGCGACCATGTCCGACAAGCAGGCGGCTCCGTATCGCAGAAAAAAGGTCCGCATCGTCTCCAAACGGCGGCGCAGGATCGAAAACGCACTCGTCGCCTATTCCTTCATTGCGCCCAATTTTTTGGGCTTTGCGATTTTCACGCTTGGACCGATCCTCTTTGCCTTCGCTTTGGCCTTCATGCATTGGGACGGCTCCAACGCGATGCGCTTTGCCGGTCTCGATAATTTCTGGCGGCTGTTCGAAGACAAGGCCTTCATCGCGGCCTTCTGGAACACGGTGATCTATACCGTCGCATCGGTTCCGGCCACGCTCGCCTGCGCGCTCGGGCTTGCGATCCTGCTCAACCAGAAAATCCGCGGCCGCAATTTCTTCCGCACGGCCATGTTCTTTCCCTATGTGGCATCGCTGGTGGCCGTGGCCGTCGTCTGGAACATGATTTTCAATCCGGAAATGGGTCCGGTCAACATGCTGCTCTATACGCTCGGCCTTGATCCCGCCGACATGCCGGGATGGGCGGCAGATCGGCACTGGGCCATGGTCACGGTCATCCTCTTCGGCGTGTGGAAGAGCATGGGATATTACATGGTCATCTATCTCGCCGGTTTGCAGGGGATCAATTCGGAGCTTTATGAAGCGGCGGGGCTGGATGGCGCCAATGCCTGGCAGAAATTCATCCACGTCACCCTGCCGCAGCTTGCGCCGACGACCTTCTTCGTCACCGTCATGCTGACGATCCAGTCCTTCAAGGTTTTCGATCAGGTCTACATGATCACGCAGGGCGGCCCGGGCACCTCGACGCTGGTTCTGGTCTACCACATCTACAATGAGGCCTTCATTTCCTGGGACCTCGGTTATTCCAGCATGATCGCGCTTGTCCTGTTCTTCCTGGTTCTGATGGTCACCATCGTCCAGTTCAAACGGCAGCGGGAGGATTGATCCATGCGCATCATGGGCCGGAAAATCCCCGCCGCCACGATCGGCATCTATCTGACGGTCATCGTCGTCACCATCGTCATGCTTCTGCCCTTCGCATGGATGCTGTCGGCGTCGCTGAAACTCAGCCGCGACGTTTTCGCCTTTCCGATCGAGTGGGTCCCCTCGCAGCCGCGCTGGGAGAACTACGTGGAAATCTGGACGAAAATCCCGCTGGCGCTGTTCATCTACAATACGTCGAAGCTGACGATCATCGTCACCCTGCTGCAATTGCTGACGTCGAGCTTTGCGGCCTATGCCTTCGCCAAGCTGCATTTTCCCTACAAGAACATGCTGTTCCTCGGCTATATCGCCACCATCGCCATGCCCTGGCAGGTCTATATGGTGCCGCAATTCCTGCTGATGCGCGAATTCGGGCTGAACAACACCCATCTCGCGCTGATTTTCCTGCAGGCCTTCACCGCCTTCGGCGTTTTCCTGATGCGGCAGTTCTACATGTCGATCCCGAACGAGCTTTGCGAGGCGGCGCGCATCGACGGCATGAACGAATACCAGATCTGGGCGAAGATCATGCTGCCGCTCTCCAAGCCGGCGCTCTCCACCCTGACGATCTTTACCTTCGTCACGACCTGGAACGACTTCATGGGTCCGATGATCTATCTCACCAAGACAGAACTGAAAACCATCCAGATCGGCCTTCGCATGTTCATTTCACAATATTCGGCGGAATACGGGCTGATCATGGCCGCTTCGGTGGTGGCGCTCATTCCGGTTCTCGTCGTTTTCCTGGCATTGCAGCGCTTCTTCGTCGAAGGCGTCGCCTCCACCGGCCTCAAGGGTTGATTTCATGCTCGATCTGATCACGTCCGTTCCAACCCCGATCACAGACGCCGAAATCGATGCGGCGCTGGCCGTGGCCGTCGCACAGGTCAGGCGCAACCTGCCGCAATTTACCTATGCGGCGCAGAACCATTCAAGCGTGAAGAATTTTTACCCCCCAGTCGCCAACGACCAATGGACCGCCGGTTTCTGGCCGGGCCAGATATGGCTTGCCTTCGAGCATACCGGCGACAGGACCTTTCAGCATGCGGCGCAAATCCAGGTACAGAGTTTCCTGCACCGTATCGAAAACCGCATCGAGACCGACCATCACGATATGGGCTTTCTCTATTCACCCTCCTGCATCGCTGCATGGAAACTGGTGGGGGATGAGGATGGCAGACGCGCGGCGCTGATGGCCGCAGACCAGCTGATGGAACGGTTCCAGCCGGTCGGGCAATTCATCCAGGCCTGGGGCCGCAGGGATAATCCCAACGAATATCGCTACATCATCGACTGCCTTTTGAACCTGCCGCTGCTTTATTGGGCAAGCCGCGAAACGGGCCGGGAAGACTACCGCACAGTGGCACTTGCCCATGCCCGCACCACGCTTGCCCATTCCGTCCGGCCGGATGATTCCACCTATCATACATTTTACATGGACCCGGAGACCGGTGCACCGGTGCGCGGCGTGACGAAGCAGGGTTACAGCGACGAGAGCTACTGGGCGCGCGGGCAGGCCTGGGGTATTGCCGGCATGGCCATTTCCTATCGCTACGAGCGCCTGCCCGCCTATCGCGACACCTTCGAGCGCCTTCTCGCCTTTTATCTCAAACGCCTGCCCGATGATCTCGTGCCCTATTGGGACCTGATTTTTGCGGATGGCGACGGCGAACCGCGCGACAGCTCGGCGGCGGCCATCGTCGCCTGCGGCCTTCTGGAAATGGCGGAGCTGGAGACGTCGGAAAAAGCCGAAGAATATCGCGACCTGGCACGGCGCATGGTGAAAAGTCTGGCCGATATCTATTCGGTTCGCGATCCCGCGATCTCCAACGGCCAGCTTCTGCACGGAACCTATTCCAAGAAGACGCCGCACAATACCTGCCGGGGCGAAGGCGTCGACGAATGCGTCTCCTGGGGCGATTATTATTATCTGGAAGCGCTGATCCGGCTTTCGCGCAACTGGTCTTCCTATTGGTGAGCGCGAGGCACAGATGGCAAGCATTTCCCTGAAAAAACTCAACAAGACCTTCGGCGCGCTCAAGGTCGTTCACGACATCGATCTGGATATTGCCGACAAGGAGTTCATCATTCTGGTCGGCCCTTCCGGATGCGGAAAATCCACGACGCTTCGGATGATCGCCGGGCTGGAGGAAATTTCCGGCGGCGAATTGCGCATCGGCGAGGACGTGATGAATGACGTGCCCTCCAAGGATCGCGACATCGCCATGGTGTTCCAGAATTATGCGCTTTATCCGCATATGACGGTCTATAAGAACATGGCCTTCGGCCTCGAACTCAGAAAGGCCCCGCGCGATCTCATCGACACCAAGGTCAAGGATGCGGCGAAAATTCTCGACATCACCCATCTCTTGAACCGCAAGCCGAAGGCGCTGTCCGGCGGCCAGCGCCAGCGTGTGGCCCTCGGCCGGGCCATGGTGCGCAATCCGGAGGTCTTCCTGCTCGATGAGCCGCTTTCCAATCTGGATGCCAAGCTGCGCGGCACGATGCGGTCGGAAATTTCCAAGCTGCACAAGCGGCTGGACGCCACCTTCATTTACGTCACCCATGATCAGGTGGAGGCCATGACCATGGCGGACCGCATCGTGGTGATGAAGGACGGCCATATCCAGCAGGTGGATACGCCGCAAAATCTCTATGACCGGCCGATCAACATGTTCGTCGCGGGCTTCATCGGCGCACCGCAGATGAACATGCTTCCCGTAACGCTGCGCCGTAGTGGCGACCGTTTCACCGCCCTCTTCGACGGCACTCCCCTGCCTCTTCCGGCGGATATCGATGCCGGACGCCTGCTCGCCTACGAGGGAAAGGACATTGTTCTGGGCATCCGCCCGGAAAATTTCCACGAATTCGCGCCGGCGGACATCGATGCCACCAATGTCGCGCCCTTCAGGGCGACGGTGGAACTGGCGGAACCGATGGGATCAGAAGTGCATCTCAATCTCGTCTCCGGCGGTAAAAACCTCGTCGCACGCGTTTCACCGCGTTTCAGGGCGAAGATCGGCGACCCCGTCGAGCTGGTGGCCGATCTGACGAATGCACAGCTTTTCGATCCCGCCACCGAACAATCGATCCTTTATTGAGGCGGCCAGGAGAAACGCGATGCAGTGGCTGGAAGGATTATGGACAAAGGAAGGAGCCGGGATCGACAAGAACGCCCCGCCGCTGACCGGCCTTGCCCTGTTCCTCGATATCCTTAGGCGTGAATGGTGGGAGATGGTGAAGCTCAATCTTCTCTTCATCATCGCCAGCCTGCCGGTGGTGACGATGCCGGCGGCGATGCTGGCCATGGCCCGCGTCTGCGTTTCCTTCGCAAGGGACGAAAATACCTATCTGCTGCGCGATTTCCTCGAGGCGTTCAAAAGGTTCGCGGCACGCGGCACCGCGCTCGCGGCTGTGAGCGGGCTGCTGGTCGCCGCCGGTATCTATGCGACCACCAGCTATGCCGGGGCTGCCCGGCTTCAACTCGTCTACAGCCTGCCGTTTGCGATCAGTCTGGCGGTGACGCTGTTCCTGATCCTCCTCAGCGCCTATGCCACCGTTCTCCTGGCGAGACAGGATCTGTCGCTTTGGGAAACGCTGCGGCAGGCGGCGTTCTTTGCGCTCGCCAAGCCGCTGCCCATGCTGGCGGCACTCGGTTTCGTCGCGGCGCTCTGGATCGCGCATATCCTGTTTTACCCCGTGTCGGTCTTCATGCCGGCAACCATGAATTTTTCGCTCGGCATGTTCGCACTGTGTTTCGCGGCAAGAAACGTCGCTGCGGAAAAGCGTCGGCGGTTGCCGGAACCGGCGGGGAGCGGCCTTTAAGGAAGACCAAGGATCGAACGACATCAGTCAGGGAAGGAGAAATGGGCTATGGAGTTTAAGACAACAAGACGTGCATTTGCTCTCGCAACCGCCGGTCTCGGCATTGCCATGGGCATGGGAGGAACGGCATACGCTGCGGGCGATGCGCCTGTCACCTTGAAATGGGCTCTTTGGGATCTCGACAAGGTCGCCTATTACAAACCGCTGATGGATGCCTATCAGAGTAAACATCCGAACGTGAAGTTCGAAGCGGTCGACCTCGGATCGCAGGACTATACACAGATGATATCCACGCAGCTGACCGGCGGCTCCAAGGATATCGATATCGTCACCATCAAGGACGTGCCCGGCTACGCCAATCTGGTGCGTGCCGGCAATATCACCGACCTTAGCGGCTTCATCAAGGACCAGAAGATCGAAACGGCTCCTTATGGCGGCCTTATCGAGGAACTGACCGTCGACGGCAAAATCTACGCACTGCCGTTCCGCTCGGATTTCTGGGTGGTCTATTACAACAAGGATATTTTCGACAAGGCGGGCGTGCCCTACCCCACCAATGACATGAGCTGGGCGCAATTCGATGAAATCGCCGGCAAGCTGAAGGGCGGCATGGGCGCCAACCGCATCTACGGCGCGCTGTTGCACACCTGGCGCTCGACGGTGCAGCTGCCCGGCATTCAGGATGGCAAGCACACGCTGGTGGATGGGAATTACGAATTCCTGAAACCCTGGTACGAGCGCGCGCTTGCCCTGCAGAAGAGCGGTGCAATACCGTCCTATGCCTCGCTGAAGACATCCAACACCCATTATTCGGCTCTGTTCTTCAACGGAACGATCGGCATGCTGCCGATGGGCACATGGTTCGTGGGCACCCAGATCGCCAAGGTGAAATCGGGCGAGTCGAAAAGCGTCAATTGGGGCATCGTGAAATTCCCGCATCCTGACGGCGTTGCCGCGGGTGCGACGGCCGCGCAGATTTCCGGACTGTCGGTCAACGCCAATTCCGGCCACAAGGACGCGGCGCTGGATTTCATCCATTTCGTGACCGGAGCCGAGGGCGCCGCCATCATCGCCTCTACCGGCACCTTCCCGGCGCTCAGAACCGATGACGTGGCCGAGAAGATCGCCGCGCTGCCGGGCTTCCCGCAGGATCAGGCCAGCAAGGACGCCCTGCAGGCGGGCAAGGCCTATCTGGAAATGGCGGTCAACCCGAATGCGGCCAAGATCGAAGTGGTCCTGAACCGGGTGCATGACGCATTGATGACCGACAATATCGCCATTGATGACGGCATCAAGGACATGAATGACGGCGTCAAGGCCATCAAATAATTGCCATGGGCCGCGGGCGATGAGCCCGCGGCCCTTTGATCTGATCATGACCGGAAATTGATAATCGTGCCTGACGACAGCACCGCGGCCAACCCGCTCTTTCACAACCCGCTTCGCAGGCGGGACGATCTCGCAAAGGCGGTGATCGACCTTTTCAACCCGCTGCTTGCCTGTTTTTCAGCCGGCGGCGCACGCGTCCGGCTTGGGGCAACGGGGGCAATCTTCGATTTTCCCGCGGCGGAACTGGAGGGTTTTGCCCGGCCCTTATGGGGCATCGTCCCGCTTGCCGCCGGGGGGTATGACTTTCCGCACTGGGATCTCTACCGGCGCGGGCTGGCCAACGGCACCAATCCTGCCCACCCGGAATATTGGGGTGATACCGCCGACCGGCACCAGCGGCTGGTCGAGCTGGCGGCCATAGGATTTGCACTTGCCATGGTTCCCGAACACATATGGGAGCCGCTTGCCGACGCCGACAGGCGGATTATCGCCGCTTATCTCCTGGCCGCGCGCGACCGGGAATTTGTCGACAATAACTGGAAATTCTTCCGCGTCCTGATCGATCTCGGGCTGGAGCGGGTGGGTGTGGAATTCGACCGCGCCAAGACCCAGACCTATCTCGACGAGCTTGAGGCTTTCGATATCGGCAACGGCTGGTATCGCGACGGGCCGGTGCGACGCGTCGATCATTATATCCCCTTCGCCATGCATTTTTACGGCCTGATCTACACGGTACTGGCGAAAGGCGACGGCGCACGCAAAGCGCGGTTCATCGAACGCTCGCGCATTTTCGCCCGCGACATGCGTCACTGGTTCGGGCCGGACGGGGCCTCGCTCGCCTTCGGGCGCAGCCAGACCTATCGTTTTGCGGCGGGCGGCTTCTGGGGCGCTCTTGCCTTTTCCGGTCTGGAGGCGCTGCCGTGGCCGGAGGTCAAGGGTTATTATATGCGCCATATCCGCTGGTGGTCGAAGCGGCCCATCGCCGATCGCGACGGCGTTCTGTCCGTCGGATATGGCTATCCGAACCTGCTGATGAGCGAGAGCTACAATTCTCCCTGCTCCCCCTATTGGGCACTCAAATTTTTCCTGCCGCTGGCGCTGCCGGCCGACCATCCTTTCTGGATGGCGCCGGAGGCGGAGCCGCAGCAATTTCCCGAGCCGATACCATTGCCGGAACCCGGCATGGTGGCCTTTCATACGCCGGGCAATGTCGTCGTCTTATCCTCCGGGCAGCAGCATGACAGGATGCGCGGCGCGCAGGAGAAATATTCGAAATTCGTCTATTCCACCCGTTATGCCTTCAATGTCGAGGCGGATGACCGGCACTTCGCCGCGGCAAGTTTCGACGGCATGCTGGGTCTCTCCGACGATGGCGTGCATTTCCGCACTCGCGAGACGATGGAAGAGGCATTGATCGTCAAAGACTGCCTCTATTCCCGTTGGCGACCATGGCCGGATGTGGAGATCGAGACCTGGCTCGTGCCGCAAAATCCCTGGCATATCAGGCTGCACCGCATCCGGACCCCGCGGCCTCTGCAAACGTCCGAAGGTGGTTTCGCCATAGAACGCGCCGACTTCAACCGCGACCGAACCCGGGCGGAAGAAGGCCGCGCCGTGTGTTACGGGCAAAGCGACACAAGCATTATTGTCGATCTTTCGGCCGGAATTCGTCGGGAGGGATTGTGCCATCAGGCCATCGCCAACACCAACCTCATCCACGCCAGAACCCTCATTCCGCAATTGCGCGGCACCGTTCCGTCCGGCGAAACGTTGCTGATGGCGGCCTCCATGGCGCTACCTGCCGGCAAGGTCGCGGAAACGGCATTGGCAACCGCGCCGGACGCTCCCGATCTCGCCGGGCTCGAAGAGGCGTTCAGGCGTGAAGGACGACGTGTTCCAGCCTTTGCGCTCGATGAAAACCACACGGGCCGACCATGACGACGGACGAACCCTCGACTGTTTCCCAGAGGCATGACCGACTGAACGTCCTGACCTGGGAGCGGAACCAGGAGGATATAAACAGTCTCGATCATCAGGCACGCTTGCGCGGCCTTGAACGCTCTGCCAACGCCGTTTTCGGGCAAGGCGTTTACATTGCCGCCAGGGCAGAGGTGCATACGGACAGGCTGCTGATGGGCGCACAGTCCTGGATTGCCGGCTACGCAATCGTGCGCGGCGATATCGGGCTTGGCGAAAATGTTTCGATCAATCCCTATGCCTGTCTTTCCGGCAAGGTGACCATCGGCAACGGGGTGCGCATCGCTTCCCACGTCAGCATCGTCGGCTTCAACCACGGTTTTGACGACACCGAAACCCCCATCTATCGCCAGCCGCTGACTTCGCTTGGCATAGAGATCGGCGACGATGTCTGGATCGGCGCCAATGCGGTGGTTCTGGATGGCGTGAAGATTGGACGCGGGGCGATTATCGCGGCCGGCGCGGTGGTGGCGAAGGATATTCCCGCCATGGCCATTGCCGGCGGCATTCCGGCCCGGGTCCTGCGATATCGCGGAGAGAAAACGGCTGCGTCAAGCCTCCCGGAAATAGAACCCGTGCTGCGGAAGCTCGGCGGGGAAATCGCCGGCGACTGGCTGGCAGCCATTCGTGCCTATGAGACAGAAGGCGCCTATCATTCAGCCGATGCATCCGGGCAAGTCGTTGGAAGCGCCAGACATCTGTGCGACGCTATCGAAATCGCCGCAGCCTTCGGGCAGGAAAGAACTGCCTTCGACGCCGAAAGGACCGTGACCGGCCTGCAGGCTATGCAGGATGCGCAAACGGGACTGTTTTTCGCCGCCGAAAAGCCTGCTGCGGATGCGCCGCCGGAGCACGATCCCGGCATCCTCTACAATATTCTCGCTATCGGATATGCGCTCGAATGTTTTGGCGCCGCCCCGAAACACGCCATCACCTTTGTCGAGCACATGCGCGCCGGGGAACTGACCCGTCTGCTGGAAGAACTGCCGTGGCAAAGCCGTGCGTGGCATTGCGGCGCCACCATCGACGCCCTCGCCACTGCGCTTTATTTCAACAGGCGCTATTTCACATCGGGTGACAATCTTGCCGTTCTCTTCGGCTGGCTCACGATGAATGCCAAAGGCACCACCGGGCTTTGGGGTGAACCGACGGCCGCACAGGGCCTGCTGCAACCGGTCAATGGCTTTTACCGTCTCACGCGCGGCTCCTACGCCCAGTTTGGTCTGCCCTTGCCCTATCCAGAGGCGGCAATCGACTCCATCATCGCCAATTATCACGCCTATCGCGGCTTTCATGGCGCGGAATTTAACGCCTGCAACCTGCTCGATACGATCCATCCTTTGCTTCTGTGCCTGAAACAGACGGATCACCGGCGAAACGAAGCAAAGGAGATCGCCCGCGAAATTCTGCGCCGCAACGAGGGGCGATGGCAAAAGGGCAGGGGATTTGCCTTCGCCGAGGGGCATCCGGCCGGGCTGCAGGGCACGGAAATGTGGATGTCGGTCCTCTGGCTTGCCGCGAAACTTCTCGGAGCGGAACAGTTCCTGCCGTTCCGACCCCGCGGTGTTCACCGCTTCGAGCCTGCGGAAATCGTCGGCGATACGATTGCCCGGCCCAAATCCCCGGTATAGGTTTCCGACATTCTTTTGGAGCCTTCAAACCGGACCGGTCGAGCGACAGATGCAACTCAAAGACTGCTATAATTTTCACGATTTTCGCCGCATGGCCAAGCAGCGTCTTCCCGGGCCGATCTTCAACTACATAGACGGCGCTGCCGACGACGAAGTGACGTATCGGCGAAATACGGCCGCCTTTGAAAATTGCGATCTCGTTCCGGATGTGCTGCGCGGCGTATCCGACGTAGATATGTCGGTGACCGTCATGGGCCAAAAGCTCTCCATGCCGGTCTATTGCTCCCCGACGGCGCTTCAACGCCTCTTCCACCATCAGGGAGAGCGGGCGGTGGCGGCAGCGGCGGGAAAATTCGGCACGATGTTCGGCGTCTCCTCGCTCGGCACCACGAGCCTTGAGGAAGCGCGCAGGATCAGCGGCGGTCCGCAGGTCTATCAGTTTTATTTTCACAAGGATCGTGGCCTCAATCGCGATATGATGGCGCGCGCCAAAAGCGCCGGCGTCGAGACGATGATGCTGACGGTGGACAGCATTACGGGCGGAAACCGCGAGCGCGACAAGCGCACCGGCTTTGCCATTCCCTTCAAGCTCAATCTCTCCGGCATCGCGCAATTTGCCATCAAACCGGCCTGGGGCATCAACTATCTGACGCATGAGCGCTTCAGCCTGCCACAACTCGACGGCCACATCAAAATGGATGGCGGTGCGCTGTCCATCAGCCGCTATTTCACCGAAATGCTCGATCCCTCGATGAATTGGGACGATGTGGCTGAGATGGTGCGCGAATGGGGCGGGCCGTTCTGCCTCAAGGGCGTCATGTCGGTGGATGACGCCCGCCGCGCCGTGGAGATCGGCTGCAGCGGCATCGTGCTCTCCAATCATGGCGGTCGCCAGCTGGATGGCTCCCGCAGTGCTTTCGACCAGCTGTCCGAAATCGTCGACGCGGTCGGCGACCGGATTGACGTGATGATGGATGGCGGCGTGCAGCGCGGCACCCATGTTCTGAAAGCCCTGTCCCTCGGAGCAAAGGCCGTGGGGCTCGGTCGTTATTACCTTTTCCCGCTCGCTGCCGCCGGCCAACCCGGGGTCGAAAGGGCGCTGGAACTGATGCGCATCGAAATCGAACGCGGCATGAAGCTGATGGGCTGCACGACTGTCGAGCAACTGACGCGACGAAACCTGCGGTTCCGTGACTAGCGCCGTATCCCGGATATCAGCGCGGGATCACAGCTTTCCGCTGGAAGCACAGGCCATTTCCACCGCATTTCGCCAATGTTCGTGAAGCGCCAGGCCGATGTTCCAGATAAGCGCCAGAGATATCAGCACGCAGATGCCGCCTGATACCAGGGAGCGTTGGCGCTTGACGCCGGACAGGAACAGCCAGCCGATAATGGCATAAGCGAGAAGCGCCGGAACGGCAGCGATCAGCACCGATATTGGCCCGTCGCAATCGACAGCCTCGATACCGATGGCGCGATATTCATTAGGTGTTCCCACAATACCGAGGACGGCGACGGGCAACATTGCGGCCATGACGGCATAACGGAAGAAGCGAGGCGTATCGGGCATATCGGCTCCATAGCCGGGTAATTAAATGTCAAAACCTCTCCGAAGACTTCTGTGGAAACGGCTTTGAGGACGGTCTTTCTTAATGGCGGTCGTTCAACCAAGCCATCTCGGCGTTGCTGAAGCGGAGCTTGCCCGATTTCGCGGAGAAATCCAGCACTTTAAGGAAATCCAAACTTGGCAGGACACGTCGACTGTGATTATGGTTGCACAATGCAACCATAATGGATTTGATATGTCCGAACAATTCATGCCCATCCATCACATCCGCTCCACCTCACGTCGGCTTGTCCGCGAACTCGGTTTTATGGGCGGGGATTTTGCCGGCACCGATCTGCCGCCTTCCGCCGTTCATGCCCTGATCGAGGTCGAGACATGTCCGGGCGTAACGGCACGCGATCTGGCGAAGCTTCTGCGCCTTGAAAAATCAAGTGTCAGCCGCATGCTGCGCAAATTGGTTCTCTCAGGAGATATTCTGGAGGAGACGGACCCGGAGGATAACCGTATCAAACGGCTTCATCTCGCCGAACGGGGACGAGAGCGGGTCAGAGCCATTCATGCCTTTGCCAACCGGCAGGTCTCGGACGCCCTTTCGCGGCTTGCCCCGGCGGATGGCCACACCATTCTGGACGGGCTTCGTCTTTACGCCGACGCGCTGGGAGACCGGGTGGATGCGACAATGCCTGCCATTCCAATCATCGAAGGTTACCGGCCCGGCATCATCGCCCGTATCACGCAGATGCATGCGCTTTATTACGCCCGGACATCCGGCTTCGGCCAGCGTTTCGAATCCGTTGTGGCCGAAGGCCTCGCCACCTTTTGCAACCGGCTTGAAAACCCGAAAAACGCCATTTGGGTCGCGATGCGCGGACAGGAAATCATCGGCTCCGTCGCCATCGACGGCGAGGACCTGGGATCAGACATCGCGCATCTGCGCTGGTTCATCGTCGATGACGGTGTGCGCGGTAGCGGTGTGGGCCGCAGGCTGCTTGCGACCGCTCTGGCCTTCGCCGATGAAAATGCCTTTGCCGAAACCCATCTATGGACATTCAACGGCCTCACGGCCGCCCGGCACCTTTATGAGACCCATGGTTTTGCCTGCGTCGAACAGCGTCCCGGCAGTCAATGGGGAAGCGAGGTTCTGGAACAGCGCTTCGTGCGGCCGCTGAACGCCTGATGTCACCGGAACCGCGCAGCCAAACCGATGGCTGCGCCTAGACGCTGCTCAGCAGAAGACTGGTTTCGCTGTTCGAGACACCGTCTATCATACGCACCTCGCGCAGCACCCGATCAAAATCCGAGAGGCTGCCGGCACGGATATTGGCCACCAGATCCCAGTTGCCGTTGGTGGTGTGGAGCGAGGAAATCTCGGCAATGCCACGCAGCTTGCGAATGACCTGCGTTGTCGATTTGCCCATGACCTCGATCATCATCACCGCATGCACGGCACGGTCATCATAATCCTCCCGCATCCGCACGGTAAAACCTAGCAGCGTGCCGGTTTCCGTCAGCCGGTCCAGCCGGTTCTGCACCGTGCCGCGCGCGACACCCAGCGCATCGGAAAGCTTGGCAAGCGACGCCCGGCCATCGACCCTGAGATGAGCGATGATCTGCCGGTCGAGTTCATCCGGTATGTATTTTGCGATGCTCATGAAAACTGACGAAATTGATAGTTGGACTGAACATATTGTTCAAAATGACGTCAGAAACAACAAGCTTCTGCGATTTCGGTTGAGCAGACGCAGACGGTATCTTCGCTCTTGCAAGTGAGGAGTCGACCCATGCCCCTGTCCCCGTCACCAAAAGCCCTTATCCCTTTCGTCAGCGTCGAGAACATGATGCGGCTGGTGCATCATATCGGTATAGAGCAGATGCTCGTTGAACTCACCGACACCATCGAGGCGGATTTTCGCCGGTGGCCATGTTTCGACAAGACACCGCGTGTCGCCTCGCATTCGCGCGAAGGCGTCATTGAGCTGATGCCGACCTCCGACGGAGAGATCTACGGCTTCAAATATGTGAACGGCCATCCGAAAAACATGGCGGAAGGGCTTCAGACGGTCACCGCCTTCGGTCTGCTCGCGGCCGTCTCCACCGGTTACCCCGTGCTCTTGACGGAAATGACCCTGTTGACGGCGCTGCGCACCGCCGCCACCTCGGCAATGGCCGCCCGGTATCTCGCTCCGAAGGGCGTCAAAGTCATGGCGATGATCGGCAACGGAGCGCAGGCGGAATTTCAGGCACTGGCGATGAAAGCGGTGCTCGGCATCGAAGAGGTGCACCTTTACGATATCGATCCCCGCGCGACGGAAAAGACAGCCACCAATCTGAAGGAAAGTGGGCTGACGGTGGTCCCGTGCAAATCGGCCCAGGCCGCAATTGAAGGGGCCGGTATCATCACCACCTGCACCGCCGACAAACAATATGCCACCATTCTGACCGACAATATGGTCGGCGCCGGCGTGCACATCAACGCCATAGGCGGTGACTGCCCCGGCAAGACGGAGCTGCATCGGGATATTCTGCTGCGCGCCGACACCTTCGTCGAATATCCGCCGCAGACACGTATCGAGGGTGAAATCCAGCAGATGGACGCGGATTATCCGGTGACGGAGCTGTGGAAAGTCATCACCGGCGAAGCCGAAGGCCGGCGGGACACACGCCAGATCACCCTGTTTGACAGCGTCGGTTTCGCCATAGAGGATTTTTCCGCCCTGCGTTACGTGCGCGGCAAACTCGAAGGCTCGAGCTTCTGTCAGGACATCGACATCATTGCCGATCCGGATGACCCGCGTGATCTCTTCGGCATGCTGCAACGCGCCCGGGCCTGAGGAGGACAAGGATGAAAAGAACCTATTCCGTTCAGGCTCCGGCCGCCGTCGTCATGGTGCGGCCGCACCATTTCACCATCAATACCGAAACCGCCGCCGACAACCGCTTTCAGGCGACGCCCGACAGCGGCGAGGACCTCAGCGCCATCGCCCATGCGGAAATTACCCGTGCGGCGCAGACGCTGGAGAGCCATGGCGTGACGGTGCATCTCTTTGAAGACGAAGGCACGAAAACACCCGATTCCGTCTTTCCCAACAACTGGTTTTCCACCCATGCCGGCGGCCATGTCGCCATCTACCCGATGAAGGCCGAAAGCCGCAGGCGGGAACGTCGTCAGGATGTCATCGAGATGTTGAAGAGCCGCTATCGCGTTCAGGACATCATCGATTATTCCGGCCTCGAACCGGACGGGCTTTTTCTGGAAGGCACCGGCGCCATGGTGCTCGATCATATCGACCGCGTCGCTTATGCCGTGCGCTCCGATCGCACTGATCCGATCGCGCTCGAGCGCTTCTCGACCCATTTCAATTTCGAGCCGATGGTATTCGACGCCCGCGACGAGGCGGGTGTGCCGATCTACCACACCAATGTCCTGATGTGCATCGGCACGGATTACGCCATGATCGGCCTCGACATGCTTGCAAACGAACGCCGGCGCACGGAAGTCGTCGCCCGGCTTGAGCGCTCGGGACGGCGGATCATCGCGCTCACCAATGCCCAGATCCGCCGCTTCGCCGGCAACGCGCTGGAACTGCAGGGACGGGACGGCCGCATCCTTGCCCTTTCGACCACTGCCTATGCCTCGCTGACGGCACAGCAGAAAGACACGATCCGCGAAAGCGCCGTTCCAGTCATACTCGACATACCGACCGTCGAAAAAGCTGGAGGTTCGGTGCGCTGCACGCTTGCCGGCATTCATCTGGCCCCGCGGTGAGATGTGATCCAAACGGGCGCAGGACCAGCTACGCCTTTATTCCCCGCCGCCCGATCAAAACGCGAGTTGAACCTTCATAGACCTGCTTCTGTCGCCTGCGGCTTCAAATGCCGTGACCGCCTCCTCCAAAGGGAAAGTACCGGTGAGCAGGGGTTTAAGGTCAACGCGACGCTGGTTGATGAAATCGACGGCCAGGCCGAATTCCTCATGGAACCGAAAGGTGCCCTTCATCTCGATTTCCTTCGCCACCACCATGTTCTGCGGAATGGAAACATCGCCGCCGAGACCGAGCTGAACCACGGTGGAGCGCGGTTTCAGCGCTTCGAGACCTGACCGGACTGCCCTTTCGTTTCCGGAGGCTTCGAATTGCACATCGAAATAGCCCTTGTTCGCCGAATAGGCTGATAACGCATCCGGGTCGCTGGCGACATTGATGACACGATCGGCGCCGATAGCGAGCGCCTTTCGCAGAACCGCATCCATGACATCGGTCGCGACGATTTCCCGGGCGCCATGGGCGCGGGCGGCGATGATGGCAAGCGCACCGATCGGCCCGCAGCCGGTGACCAGAACCCGCTTGTCGGTCAAGGCGCCGGCGCGGTTGACGCCATGCAGCGTGACCGCAAAAGGTTCGGCCATGGCCGCTTCATGGATGGAGACACCATCCCGCACCTTGTGGCACTGGTAGGCCTCGGCAACGAGGCGCTGGCGGAATGCGCCCTGAATATGCGGCATGGGCATGGCGGAGCCATAAAAACGCATGTTCAGGCACTGGTTCTGCTGGCCTTTCAGGCAGAATTCGCAATGCTTGCAGGGCCGGCTCGGCGATACGGCAACGCGGTCGCCGACGGCGAGACCGGCGACACCCTCCCCCAACGCCTTGATGGTGCCGGCTACCTCATGGCCGAGGATCATCGGCTCACGCACACGCACGGTGCCGAAGCCGCCATGATTGTAATAATGCAGGTCGGAGCCGCAGATGCCACCCGCCTCGATGGCGACCTCGACCTGCCCGGGACCGGGCTGTTCGGCCGGCCGTTCCTCGATCCGCAAATCCTTGGCCGCGTGGATGACAACTGCTTTCATATTCGCTCCTCCGATTGGGGCCTGGCCTGACGGCTGTTGCCGCCAGGCCGTTGCCCCGGATTTCTCAGATATCGACCACGAGGCCCTTGGCTTTCAGAACCGGCTCGAGTTTGCTGACCTCGATCACCGACTTGCCCTGCTTGTAGGCTTCGATGTAACCCGCCTCGGCATCTTCGCGGGCCTGCGAAAGCCTGGCTGCTTCCTGCGCTTCATCACGTCTGACGACGACGAGACCGTCGGCATCACCGACAATGATATCGCCCGGATTGATGATCTCGCCGCCGACGATCACCTGATCGTTGACCGCGGCAATGGTCTCCTTGACCGTGCCCTTGATGCAGACGCTGAGCGAAAAGACCGGAAAGCCGAGGTCTCGCAGCTGCAGCGTGTCGCGCACGCCGGTATCGGTCACCAGACCGCCGATGCCCTTTGCGAGGCAGGCATTGGCGAGCACGTCGCCGAAGGAACCCGCTTCTTCATATTCGCCGGCGGAAACGACGATGATGTCGCCCGGCTTGGCATAGTTGATGGCAAGCTGCAGCATGATGTTGTCGCGCGGCGCGCATTTGACCGTGAAGGCCGGGCCGCAGAGCTTCATGCGATAATCGACCGGCTTCAGCCGGGATGACAATGCGCCGCGGCGTCCCTGCGCCTCATGGATCGTGGCAGGAGAGAATTTGGCAAGGGCGTCGACATCCGCCTGGGTGGGGCGCTGTGCGATATCTTTAATGTGGATCATGAAAACCTCCCACGTTGAAACCGTCGGCGAGAACGTCTCGCCGACCGATGATGGTGTTGAATGGATGAAATGATGGCCGAGGCTGAGCCGAAGCTCAGGGGATCGGATCGAACTTCAGTTCGGACAGAGGCACGACCTTGTCGGTGCGCGTCATCTTGTATTCGGTGTTCGGGCCAAGCCACTTGTCCCAGATGCGATTGATCTCGCCATCCGTATCGAGCTTGCGGAGAATCTCGTTGATCTTCGCGGTCAGTGCCGGATTGTCCTTGGCCATGCCGATGCCGATAGGCTGGAAGAGCATCGGCTCTTCGATCATCCGCATCGGCTTGCCCTTGGTCTTGGATTCGTTAACGAACTTGGTCATCGTCATGGTGTTGCCGACGATGCCGCGCGCCTTGCCCTGCTGCACGGCGAGATAGGCGGACGCCGTGTCCTGGAAGGTCAGCGGCTCGGACTTGTTGAGCTTGACGGAGAGTTCCGACGTCGAGCCCTTGCTGGACGCGATGCGCTGGCCGACGAAATCGGACTTCTTGGTGCCGGGGTCGTCGACCGGAACGATCAGCATTTCCTTCGCCAGGTAATAGGGATCGCTGAACTGGATCTGTTCGGCGCGGCTCTGGGTATAGGCAAGGTTGGCAACCGAGAGATCGACGCGGCCGAGCTTGACTTCGGGAACGCGGGCTTCGACCGACACCGGCTTGATCTCGGCCTTGACGCCGAGTTCCTTGGCGATGGCGCCGCACAGATCAACGTCAAAGCCGGCCATTTCGCGCGTCTTCGGGTCCGGCGAGGCAAATGGCGGTACGTCTGCGAATGTCGCGCAACGCAGCGTCTTGTTCGCCATGATCGTGTCGAGCTGGTCGGCCTTGGCCGGCAGGACTGCAGCCGCGGTGGCGATTGCGGCGGTAAGAGTAATGCACTTCCAGTTCATTTCAGTTCTCCCTGTTATTATAGAGGTTTGGTCCTAGTGCCTGAGATCGGCGAGAAACCGCTGGGCACGCGGATGTTGCGGATTTTTGAAAAACTCGTCGGGTTTTGCCGTTTCGAGAATGCGCCCGGCATCGATGAACCAGATGCGGTCGGCCACTTCACGGGCAAAGCCCATTTCATGGGTGACGCAGAGCATGGTCATGCCTTCAGCGGCGAGGCTCTTCATGACCGCGAGCACCTCGCCGACCATTTCCGGATCAAGCGCTGAGGTCGGCTCGTCGAACAGCATGACGGGCGGCTCCATGGCGAGCGCCCGCGCGATGGCGACGCGCTGCTGCTGGCCGCCGGAAAGCTGGGCGGGATAGGAACCGGCCTTGTCGGCAAGGCCGACGCGATCAAGAAGCTTCAGCGCCTTGTCATGGGCGACGGCCGGAGCGACGCCCTTCACCCGGATCGGCGACATGGAGACATTCTCGACCACCGAAAGATGCGGAAAGAGGTTGAAGCTCTGGAAGACGAAACCCACCCGGCTGCGCAGCGCATTTAGCTCCTTTGCGCGCATCTGGGCATGGATGTTCCTGCCATCCAGCATGATTGCACCGCTGCTGATCTCCTCAAGGCGGTTGATCGTGCGGATGAGAGTGGACTTGCCGGAGCCCGACGGCCCGCAGATGACAACGACTTCGCCACGGGTGACGTTTTCATTGACATCCTTGAGCACCTGATAATCGCCATAGCTTTTGCAGACCTGCGAAAGCGTGATGGTGTAGTCCTGAGTGGCGGAAACTGGCGCGGTCATAGCTGCTCCGTAACGATATTGGCGGGGGCCGGCGCCGTGTCAGCGGCAAGCTTGCCACGCGGGCCGGCCCGCCGGCGGGCGATGCGCCGCTCGACAAGATTGGCGACATGGGTGAGCGACCAGCAGATGACGTAATAAACCAGCGCCAGAATGAGGAAGACCTGGAAGGGCTGGGTCAAAAGCTGGTTGTTCACCTGGTTTGCCGCGAAGGTCAGGTCCGGCACATTGATGACATAACCGAGCGTCGTATCCTTGATGGTGGACACGAAGGTCGAAATGAGGCTCGGGATCATGTTGTAGAGCGCCTGCGGCAGGATGATGTAACGCATCGCGCCGAAATAACCGTGGCCGAGCGCGCGTGCCGCATCCATCTGCCCCGTGCCCAGCGATACGATGCCGGCGCGGACGACTTCGCTCATGAAAGCGCCCTGATAGATGACGAGCGTGGTCAGCATCGTCACGAAACTCGGCACATCGGCGCCGGTCCAGAGCGGAACGAGAAAATAGCTCCAGAGGATGAGCATCAGAAGCGGCACGCCGCGGGTGAAATACACCACGGCGGTGACTGGCCAACGCAAGACCCGCCATTTCGACAGCCGCGCCAGCGCCATCAGGATGCTGACGGGAAAGGCGAGCGCGATGCTGAGCGCCGACAGGATGAGCGTGTTGGCAAGGCCGCCGAGCGGGCCGTTGGGATATTGGCCGATCAGGAGCAGCAGCCAATAATCCTGTATGATTGCGATCATGTCGTGGATCATGCCCGCGCCCTCCGCAGAGGATCGGCGCGCATGGAAATATAGGCTCCGAGACCCATGATCAGCAGCGAGAAGAACAGGTAAAGCACGGTGGCGACCAGATAGACCTCGAACGTCCGGAAGCTCAGATTCTCGACTTCCTTGACCGCATGGGTCAGTTCCGGTGCGCCGATCAGAACACCGAGACTGCTGTTCTTGAACAACGAGGTGCTGTGGTTGATCAGCGGTGGCAGCGCGTTGCGGACGCCCTGCGGCATGATGACGAAACGCATGGCCGAGACATAACTATGCCCGAGCGCACGTGCGGCCTCCATCTGGCCGGGATTGATGGAGCGAACGCCGGAACGCAGATCCTCGCTGAAATAGGCGGCCTGACAGAGGCCGAGGCCGATAATGGCGAAGATCGCCTCGGCATTGTGGCTGGAAAGCCAGCTGGCCAGCCCGCCCGGCAACAGCGTGAACACGCCGAAATACCAGAGCATCAGCTGTACGAGGGTCGGCACGTTGCGGTGATAGGAGACATAGGCCGCCACCAGCGGATCACCGAAGCGGAAAGGCGACAGGCGGATGGCAAGCAGCACAATGGCGAGCGACATGGCCAGAAGCCACGAACCGGCATAGATGATGAACGTCATCTGGATGCCATGCAAAAGCATCGAGACGTAGTCCGCATTGTTCAGAATTGCCCAGAGGTCAAAACCGCTCACGCGACTTTTCCTCCGGCTCCACCCGCCATCGCCTTATTTTCAGCCGGCCGATTTTCAACCGTCTGGGGCTTGGCCGTCTGCAGCCCGCCCATGACCTGAAGCGTCGGGGTAATTTCCATGTGGCCAATATTCATGGCCACGGGTGCGGCAATGGCAAAGGCGATCGCATCGGCGATATCGGATGCCTGCGGCAGCTCGAAACCGTCAATGAAACGTTCGCGAATGCTCGGATCGTCGCCGTGAACATGGTTGAAAATGTCGGTTGCGACGCGGCCGGGGCAGATTTCCGTCACCCGCACACGTTTGCCGAAGGCATCGATGCGCAGCTGGTTGGACAGCATCGCCACGCCGGCCTTGCTGGCATGATAGGTGGAGTTGCCGCCGAAATTGTAGTTGCCGGCGATGGAGGAAATGTTGATGACATGGCCGCGATCGCGCGACACCATGCCCGGCACCACCATGCGGCACAGATGCAGCACGGCACGCAGGTTGACGTCGATCAGCAGATCGATATCGCTCTCATCGGCTTCCAGAAATTTCTTCGGGCGGTCGACGCCGGCATTGTTCACGAGGACATCGAATGCAACCTCGCTGGTCAGTTTCGCGAGCGCCGGCCGGTCCGTCACATCGATGGCATGGGCGAAGCAGCCCGTGCGTTTCGCCAGCTGGTTCAGGGCATCCGCGCTTCTGGCAACCGCATGCACTTCCAGCCCCTCACGGCAAAGGCGCTCGACAACGGCGGCGCCAATTCCGGAAGATGCGCCGGTTACGAGTGCGGTCTTGTAGTCTGAGAATGGCATGTTTGTCCCCTATCGTTGAGCAAACATTAGTGAAGCTTTCATCGCTTGCCTAAGACCGATTTTTTTTGGAGTAATAAGCAACTTGTATGGATGGCGAATACGGACGACAGTTTCGGCAGCGCACCGTCCGGCCGGAGAAACGGACCATCGCTGCCGCCGCCGCCGGAACCGGCATAAGCGTCTAGACAACCGGCGTCGGCAAATCCTTCCCGGCAAAATGCGCGTCCAGATTGGCAAGAACCAGAGCGCCCATTTCCAGCCGCGTCTCCTGGGTCGCAGCGCCGATATGGGGCGCAAGAACCACGTTACGCATGCCGATCAGCGCCTCGGGAACATGCGGTTCGTTCTCGAAAACATCGAGTGCCGCCCCCTTCAACCCACCCGCGATGAGAATATCGACCAGGGCCTTTTCATCGACGAGCGACCCTCTGGCGATATTGACCAGAACCCCGTCCGGCCCGAGCGCCTCCAGCACCTCACGGTTGATGGCGTGTCTTGTCTCCGGCGTGGCCGCCGCCGCGACGATCAGGACGTCGCAGGCGCGCGCGAGCGACACGGCTGTGGGATGATATTCATAGGCCACATCCTGTTTCTGCCGGCTGAAATAGGAGATTTCCGCATTAAAAGCCTCCAGCCGCGCCGCGATGGCGCGACCGATGCGGCCAAGTCCGTAAATGCCGTAACGCCGCCGCGAGGCCTTGTTCCCGAGCGGCATCTCGGCTTTTTTCCACTCCCCCGACCGAACGTGATGATCGGCGCGCACGAGCTGGCGCAGCAGCATGACGGAGAGACCGATCGCCAAGTCGGCCACGTCCTCGGTCAGAACATCCGGCGTATTCGTCACCCGGAAGCCGCGTGCGCGGGCCTGATCGAGATCAACCTTGTCAAAGCCGACACCGTTGATGGCGACGATTTCAAGAGCGGGCAGGCAGGCGGCAAGGTCAGGCGCGACCCCGATGTGACCGCCGGTAACGACGGCCTTTATCGACGTCGCCTCGGCCTGCAGAAATGCCTGCTTGTCGGATATTTCATGCCAGCGATGGACCCGGAAGCGCTTTTGCAGTTCGGCTTCGATCTGCGGCTGAAGCGGGTAGGTTTGCAGAAGATCGGGCTTCATGCGCACTCCTTACCCGCGACCGACGAAAGGCATGCCGCTTGCCATCACGGTCATGGTCAGCACATTTGCTTCCAGCGGCAGCGAGGCCATATGCACGACGGCCTTGGCGACGATGCCGGCATCGATGGTCGGTTCGACGGCCGTGCTACCATCGGCCTGCAGCACGCCGGTCGCCATGGCCCGCGTCATCTCGGTACTGGCATTGCCGATATCGATCTGCCCGCAGGCAATGTTGAACGGCCGGCCATCCAGCGCGGACGATTTCGTAAGCCCGGTGATCGCGTGTTTGGTCGCGGTATAGGGCGCGGATCGCGGTCGCGGCGTGGTGGCCGAAATCGAGCCATTATTGATGATGCGCCCGCCCTGCGGCGACTGCGCCTTCATCTGGCGAAACGCCGCCTGGGTGCAGAGGAAAGCGCCCGTGAGATTGGCCCCGACCACCGCATTCCAGGTTTCGAACGGCACATCTTCGATGTGGACCGCCGGCGCCGACATGCCGGCATTGTTCACCAGAAGATCGAGACGGCCGAAACGCTCGATGACGCCCGCAAACAGCCGTTCGACATTGGCCGGAACGGAAACATCGGCCGCGACGGCCAGAACACGGTCTGCATGTTCGCGCCATTCGGCAACAGCAGCATCAAGAACCTCCCGCCGCCGCCCGGTGATCGCGACATTGTAACCATCCTCCAGAAGTGCTCTGGCAATCGCCTTGCCGACCCCTGTTCCTCCGCCCGTAACGAGCGCGATCTTTCCATCAGTCATGCTGCTTTTCCCTCCAACTCATCTTCCACATGCGCCTGAATGATTTTGGCGAAGGACGTTTCCGCCCTGAAGCCAAGCGACAGTGCGAGCTGTGGATCGTAATCTTCGGCCCAGCCGTCGACGATCCGGATGATCCGCTCGTCGGGAACGCGCTTGATAAGCGCCACCGCCTTTTCCCCGGCAAAGGCGCGCAGTGCCTCGATCTCGTCAGCCACCGTGGCCGAAAGCCCCGGCATGATGAGATTACGGCGGACGCCAAGCCCGGAGAGATCGACGGTCGCGGCGCGCAGCAGGAAGGCGACGGCCGAGCGTGGGCTGGCGAACCAGTGGCGCACGGTATCGGCAACCGGCAGCACCGCTTCCTGGCCCACCAGCGGTTCGCGCAGGATATTGGAAAAGAAGCCGGAAGCCGCCGCATTCGGCTTGCCGGGGCGGATGCAGATGGTGGGCAGACGGATGCTGACGCCATCGAAGAAACCACGACGGCTATAGTCCGCAAGCAACAGTTCCACGATCGCCTTCTGCGCGCCGTAGCTGGTCAGTGGCGCGGTCAGGAACTCGTCGCCGATGACCTTGGGGAATGGCGAACCGAACACGGCAAGCGACGAGCAGAAGACCACGCGCGGCCGGTATCCGTCCTTTTGATGTTCCAGACGAATGGCTTCGAACAGCGAACGCCCGCCATCGAGATTGATTCGATAACCTTTCTCGAAATCGGCCTCCGCCTCGCCCGAAACCACAGCGGCGAGGTTGAAGATCACATCCGGCCGTTTTGCGACCAGCTTTTCGGCCACGCCGGCATTCGACAGATCGCTGCGCTCGATGGTCACTGCGCCGCCGAAGCCCTTCGGTGCAATCGGCTCGAAAACATCCGTCAGCGTCATTTCGGTGATCTTCTCGCCGCCAAGCGTTCCGTCAGAAGCAAGACGTTGGGTCAATTTGCGGCCGATCATTCCGGCCGCGCCGATTATCAGAATATGCATTGTTTCACCTTTGTTTGGCCGGCCGCGCCGGCTCGATTGATTGTCAGTCGTCGTCACCCTGAAATACCACCTCGCGGCGGCGCATGATCGCCGGCATCGCCATCATGATGACGACCATGCCGGACAAGGCGAGCAGGGTGGCGCTGATCGGATGGGTGACGAATGTCGAAAAATTGCCCTGCGAAATCAGCAGTCCGAGGCGCATGTTCTGTTCCAGAAGCGGACCGAGGACGAAGCCCAGCACCAGCGGTGCCGGCTCGCAACCGATCTTGCGCAGGAAGAACCCGACAATGCCGAAGATCGCGCAAAACAGAACATCCACGACGCTATAGGAGAGCCCGTAAGCGCCGATGGCGCAGAACATCAGGATGGCGGGGCACAAAAAGCGGTAGGGAATGCCGAGAAGACGGACCCAGATGCCGATTAGCGGCAGGTTGAGCACCAGGAGCAGAAGATTGCCCACCCACATGCTGGCGATCAGCCCCCAGAAAAGATCGGGCCGCGACTGCATGACCTCCGGGCCGGGCGTAATGCCCTGGATCATCATTGCACCGACCATCAGCGCCATCAGGCCATTGGCGGGAATGCCGAGCGTCAGAAGCGGAATGAACGAGGTCTGCGCGCCGGCATTATTGGCGCTTTCCGGCCCCGCCAGCCCTTCGATCGCGCCCTTGCCGAAACGGGACGGATCCTTGGCGATCTTGCGCTCCAAAGCATAGCTGGCGAAAGAACTCATGATCGCACCGCCACCGGGCAGCACGCCAAGGAAAGAGCCGAGCGCGGTGCCGCGCAGCACGGCCGGAAAGGCCTGCTTGAAATCTTCTTTCGTGGGCATCAGCGATCCGGTCTTTGCCGCACCCGCATCACGCTCCACGCCCTGCTGCAGGTTGAAGAGAATTTCGCTGACGCCGAGAAGCCCGATGGCCAGCACCACGAAGTCGATGCCGTCGAACAGTTCGGCCATGCCGAAGGTGAAACGCTGCTCCCCGGATGTCGGATCGATACCGACGAGGCTGAGCGCGATACCGAAGGCGACCATGCCGACCGCCTTGACCGGCGATCCGCTTGACAGGAACACGGCAAACAGAAGCCCGAAGATCACCAGACTGAAATAATCGGCCGGACCGAAGGCCAGTGCCACGGCGGAAAGCGGCTTTGCGACAACAACGATCAGGACAGTCGCCACCGTGCCGGCAAAAAACGACCCGAGCGCCGCCGTGGCCAGCGCCACACCCGCCCTTCCCTGGCGGGCCATGGCATAACCATCGATGCAGGTGACGACGGAAGAGGATTCGCCCGGCAGATTGACGAGGATCGCCGTGGTCGAACCGCCATATTGCGCACCATAGAAAATGCCCGCCAGCATGATCAGTGCGGCCGTATCCGGCATCGTATAGGTGATGGGCAGAAGCAGCGCCACGGTGGCGGAAGGGCCGATGCCCGGCAGGATGCCGATCATCGTGCCGAGCGTGACACCCAGCAGGCAATAAAAGAGGTTTACCGGCGTGGCGGCCACACCGAAACCGAGGACGATATTGGAAAGAAGATCGGTCATGGCAGCAGCGGTATCCTCTGTCCGAGACCCACAACGAAAATGAGGATACAGGCAAGGATGAGCACCGCTGAAAGCAGCAGCACCTCAACCGGCCGGATCCTGCCATAGGCGATGCAGGCGAGCACGATCAGCACGAAAGCCGCGGCGATGAAGCCCAATGGCTCGATCAGCAGCGCAAATCCGGCAATGCCAGCCACCGCCAAGAACGGGCGCATTTTCGGCGCCACCCAGGCTTCGGACGGTGTGTTTCCCAGCAAATCCTGCAAAAGCAGCGCGATGCCGAGCACGAACATCAATGCCGCAATGACCGTCGGCATGTAACCCGGGCCGGGCTGGAAATTGGTGCCCATGCTCAGCGGTCGCGCGCCGTAATAAAGCCCGGCGGCGGCCAGCAGAAAAAAGGCCCCGGACAGAATATTCGCCGTCAATTTCGAGCCGTGTCCGGCCATGATTATCTCCCCTCCTCATTGCGGAATACGCCGCGCCTCCCGACACGGCGTATTCAGATTGCCGAATTGCTGGCTCAATCGGCCCAGACGCATCCCTTCGAGCGCATCATGTCGTAACGATCCTCGATATCCATCTTGCCCTGGCGGTGCAGGTCCATCATGTGGTTCTCGTGGTCGTCGCGCTCCTGGCAGGCCTTGACGAGTTTGGCGATATCCTTCTCACGAACCACGACGACGCCGTCATCGTCGCCGCAGACGATATCACCGGGGCTGATCAGTTCACCGCCCACCACGACCGGATGATTGATGGTGCCGAGCGTGTCCTTGGAGGTGCCCTTCATGCAAAGCCCGAGCGAGAATACCGGGAAACCGATCTCGCGCAGCCCCTTGCCGTCACGCACGGCGGCGCTGACCACGAAACCGACGATGCCCTTGCCGATGCAGGCGGCGGCCAGCACATCACCAAAGCCGCCCTGATTGGGATTGTCGCCGCCATCGATGACCAGTACATCGCCGGGCTTTGCCAGATTGATGGCTTCGAAAATCATCAGATTGTCGCCGATGTGGCATTTCGCGGTAATTGCCGGGCCGCAGATTTTCAGGCCGGGCTTGATCGGCTTGATACGATAATCGAGCGCGCCGAGCTTGCCCTGCGCCTCGTGAATGGTGGCGGGGCTGAACTTGCCGATCGCCTCGATATCGGCCCTGGAGGGGCGCTGGAAATTGCGGATGACATGGGCCATTGGCCGGATTCCTTTCAACAGTGGGGCATGCCGGGCCAGACACAGGCCCGAGCGGCATTTGGGTTAGGGTGAGAGAAGCGACCGTTACCGGCCGCTTATTTTGTCCAGGGCTTGCTTTTCCAGAGCTCGGCCAGATTGGCGTTGCCCTTCTTGAGCGCCTCGGCAAATTCGGCCTGGGTCAACGGCAATGTCGTCAGTTCGCGCTTTTTCGCATCGGCAAGATAATCCGGATCTTTCAAGGCCTTCTGGAAGGCCTCGACCAGTTTGGCTTCGACATCCGCAGGCAGGCCTTTCGGCGCGCCAAAACCCGCAAGCAGGCTGAACTGAACATCATAGCCGGCTTCCTTGAACGTCGGTACGTCTGGCGAGAGCGGCGAACGCTCGGCACCTGATGTGGCCAGTACACGAAGCGCGCCCGAGCGATGATCGGCAAAGACTTCGTTGAGATTCATGAAACCGAGCGTGACGTGGTTGCCCAGCATGGCGAGCCTTGCCGGGCCGCCGCCATTGAAGGGAACGAAATTGAGCTTCACACCCGCCGCCTCTTCGAACAGCAAGGCGGTGATCTGGCTCGGATGGCCGATGCCGGTCACGCCGACGACGACCGGGTTCGCCTTGGCCGCCTCCACGAATTCCCTGGCGGTCTTGATCGGCGACACCTTGTTGACCGTCAGCGCCAGATCGCCGCCGATCTGGTTGGCGAGCGGCGTGAATGCATCTTCCTTATAACTGGCATTGCCCTGGACGATCGGCGAATACATCGACGGGAAATTCAACGCGCCGATGGTGTAGCCGTCAGGCTTGGCATTGGCGATGTAGGTCGCGCCGATCAGCCCGCCGGCGCCTTCGCGGTTTTCCACCACGACGGATGTGCCGAGATATTTTTCGAGATAGGGCACCAGCGCCCGAGACTGGATATCGGTGCCGCCACCGGCCGGATAACCGATGACGAGCGTCACCGGCCGCTCCGGATATTCCGCCGCCGCCCCTCCCGCAGCCAGCATTCCCGCCGCTGCCAGCATGCCAAACAGAGATGTCTTCAAACGCATATCTTTTCCTCCCCGATACGCTTTCACCGGGGAGGCTAGGAAGAAGCCATCAACAATACAAATACCGAGTTTTCAATTTACCCATACATATTGTTTATGGGTTGGATGCCGCCGGCTCTCGTCTTGCGACGGCCCGCAACAGGTCGCGGAAGAGCCTGAACGTTCGCTCATCCACCTCCCTGCCCTTCAGCAGATGGATGGAGCGATAAATGACGGGATCGGTGATATGGGCGGCCTGAAGCTGGCCGGCTTCCTGTTCCTGCTGCACCGAATTCCATGACAGGATCGTCGCACCGATACCGGCGCTGACGGCGCGTTTGATCGTGTCCTGTCCGTCGATCTCCATTGTCACGTTGAGTGTGATGCCGGCGCGGACGGCGGCTTCGTCGATCGATACGCGCAGCGGATTGTCCTTTGGCGGCAGGATCAGGTTGAGCCCTGCCACAACCTCAAGCGGCATCGACCGGTCGATGGGTCGGGAAGACACCGCAAACAGGCTCTCCTTGACGATAAGATCGTCGGCCCCCTCCCCAGTCCCCACCAGCGCAACGGCCATATCCACCTTGCCGAGACGGATTAGACGCAGCGATTCGTCGTTGCGCGCCTCTATCAGCCGCAGCGAGACCTTCGGCATCGAGGCGACGACCTCGCTGATGATGCTCGGCGCAAAAGCGGTCGCCCAGGAGGGGATGAGGCTCAGCCGGATCACCCGCTCATCCAGATAGGCCATGGCGCGGATTTCCGCCTCCGCCTGCCGCACCTTCTCAGTGATCTCCCGTGCATGGGAAAGCAGAACTTCACCCTTTTCCGTCGCCTTCACGCCGCGCGCCAGCCTGTGCAGCACGGGAAAACCCACCAGCCGTTCCAGTTCAGTGATGTGGTGGCTGAGCGCCGGCTGGGCTATACCCAATTGTCGCGCCGCCGCCGACATGGAGCCGCAATCGGCAATCGCGACCAGATATCGCAACCTGCGCAAATCCAACATGTCTGCCTAAACCTCCCGCCGGTTCGAGATGCGATGATGACATCAAACCGCCGCGATGGCCTAGGGCAAAAGCGTCGTGCGGTGGTTCTGCCGGTCTTCAAAGGAGTGATGGGGTAAGACAAGATTCTTATGACAGCCGGCTAAGGCTTTTCTCAATGTCTTCCCCATGACACGGTCTTGGCTGCGATGGGGAGCGGGATGGATCCTAAAACAGGTATTTTGCTCAAGTTGGCGGCCATGCTGGCATTCACAGTCATGTCCGCCTGCGTGAAGGGTTTGGACGGGGCGATACCCGTCGGCGAAGTCGTCTTCTGCCGGGGATTTTTTGCCCTTATCCCGCTTTTTTTATGGTTCATCGCCTCATCCGAGCCGATAACCGTGCCGGCCAGGCAGAATATGGGCCGCCTGCTTGCCGGAAGCTCGGCCGGGCTGGGCGGCATGTTCTTCGGCTTTCTGGCGCTCGCCTATCTGCCGCTGGTGAATGTGACGGTGCTGAGCTACACGACACCGCTTTTCACCATCATGCTGGCGGCGCTGCTGCTTGGCGAAAAAGTGCGGCTATATCGCTGGTCCGCCGTGCTGACCGGTTTCATCGGCGTCTTCATGACACTCTCGCCGAACTTGGTCTTCGACACGACGTCAGGTCCCGTCCAAATAGACAGCATTGCCATGATCGGAACCGCACTGGCGCTGACCGGCGCGCTGTGCGCCGCCTTTTCCTCCATCGCAGTCCGTCACCTGAACAGCATCGAAAGGCCGTCGCGCATCGTGCTCATCTATACGTTGACGGGTGTTGTTGCCGGTTTCGCCACGCTTGGATTTGGATGGAAAATGCCGGATTTCAACCAGTTCATGCTGCTCGCCGGCGGCGGCCTTGCCGGCGGCATCGGCCAGATCGCCATGACACTCAGCCTGCGCCATGCCCAGGCCTCGCTGCTCGCGCCCTTCGATTACACCACGATGATCTGGGCGATTGCCCTCGGTTATCTCTTCATGGCTGAAGTGCCGACGGGCGCCACCATCGTCGGTGCACTGACGGTCATCGCCGCCGGGCTGTTTGCCATGTGGCGCGAAAACCGGCTGGCGAAACAGGCCGTCAGGGAGCTGACAAAGTAAGCTCATCGGTGACGCGCTTCTTGTGCAGCCGCCTTTCCCGCCACAGGGTGAACAGGCCGGCGGCGACCACGATCGAGGCTCCGAGAAGGGTCGTCAGGGCCGGAATCTGATCCATGAAGGCGTAACCGATCAGCAGCGCCCAGATCATCGTGGTGTAATCGAAGGGCGCGAGCAGTGAGGCCTCCGCATATCGCAGGCTGAGCGTCACCAATATCTGCGCAGTTCCGCCGATGAGACCGGTGCCGATCAGCAGGCTCCATTGCCACGCGGTCGGCATTGTCCAGCCCAGGCCGATGCTCGCGAAACCAATGACCGTTGTAAGCAATGTAAAATAGAAGATGATCGCGCCGGTATTTTCCGTCTGCGTCAGATGCCGGATCTGGATCATCGATATGGCGGAGAAAAACGCAGCCGCCAGACCGAACAGGCCGCCGAGCATGGCGACGCCGGAACCGGAGGCGACATCCGAAACATCGAAGGAAAAATGCGGCGACAGGATCAGCACGATGCCACAGAGCCCGACAACCACCGCCGTCCAGCGATAGATCCTGACGATTTCCTTGAGAAGAAGGACCGCCAGAATGACGGTGAAGAGCGGCGTCGCGTAGCTGATGGCCGTCGCATCGGCCAGCGGAATATAGGCGAGCGCCAGATAGCTGAAGACCATGCCGCCGGTGCCGGAAAAACTCCGCACCAGATGGCCGCCAATATGACGTGTGGCCACCTGTCTTTTAAAACCGCCCTGCGCCGCCATCCACAGGCAGAGCGGCAGCATGGCCACCGCCGATCTGAAGAAGACCACCTGCCCGATGGGTATTTCTCCCTTGAGGCCGCTGATGCAGGCGCCCATCAGCACCAGAGCGAGCGCTGCGGAGATTTTGAGGAGAATGCCTTTGCGGGAATCCATGGTTCGTTCCTTCGGACGTCTTCGAACCGTTTCACCACGCGGCGGCGGGATATCAAACCGCAAACCCGTGTCCATAGGAACTTCGTCTGACCCCATCAATCCCGCCTCCATGGTAGCAATTGCTGATGGACAGGGTGCGAATTCCGCTCCGCTTGCCCGCCGCCTTGGGGACAAAAAAGACGTTGGAAAGCAATATGGATCTGGAAAAGATCAAGAAACTGATCGAGTTTGTCGGCTCTTCGCGCGTATCCGAATTGACCGTGAGCCAAGAGGGAACCACGGTCCGGATCATTCGCGACAACAACACCGTTTCGTCAAACTCTCCGTCATCGCAGCCTCACGCCGTTCCGCTGACGGAAACCGCATCCAAGCCCCCCCGCGCCGAAGAACAGGCGCCGGCGCCATCCGGCATCGTCCCAGCACCGTCATTCGGTCTTTTCCATCGCGCTCCGAGCCCGGGTGCGGCCCCCTTCGCAGAGGCCGGCGACGAGGTCGAGGAAGGGCAGGAACTCTTCATCATCGAAGCGATGAAAGTGTTCAACACCGTGAGAGCCGAACGAAGCGGCAGGATCGCCAGATTTATTGCCAATGATGGCGAGGATGTCGAACTCGGTCAGCCGGTGCTGGAGTTCGAATGATGGATGCGTCACTTCCACTGGCAGCGGCCGGACCGAGAGCATTCGACAGCGTCCTGATCGCCAATCGCGGCGAGATCGCACTCAGGGTGCAGCGTGCCTGCCGTGAACTCGGTCTGAAGACCGTCATGGTCTATTCGGAAGCCGATAAGGACGCCGACTACCTGAAGGCGGCCGATACCGCCATCTGCATCGGGCCGGCCTCTCCCGGCCAGAGCTATCTCAACGCGCCGGCCATATTGCTCGCGCTGGAGCTGACCGGCGCCGGCGCGGTTCATCCCGGTTACGGTTTTCTGTCCGAAAGAGCGTCTTTTTCAGAAGCCGTGGAGGCCGCGGGAGCGGTCTTCATCGGCCCGCGCGCCGACGCCATCCGCACCATGGGAGACAAGATCGCGGCGAAACGGGCGATGATGGCGGCCGGCGTGCCCTGTGTGCCCGGCCCCGATTCCGCCCTGCCGGATGATGCCGTGGAAATTGCGAAAATCGCCGCCGAAATCGGTTATCCCGTCATCGTCAAGGCGGCCGGCGGCGGCGGCGGGCGCGGCATGCGCGTCGTGCGCGAGGCTTCCGCCCTTCAGGATGCCGTACTCGTCACGCGTGAAGAGGCAAGCCGGGCCTTCGGCAAGCCGGAACTTTACATCGAGAAATTCCTCGAACATCCGCGCCACGTCGAAATTCAGGTTCTCTGCGATGGTCGGGGCGGCGGCGTCTGGGTGGGTCTGCGCGACTGCTCCATGCAGCGCCGGCATCAGAAGGTCGTCGAAGAAGGCCCGGCCATCGGCATCCCGCCCGATGTCGCGGCCTTTGTCGGCAATCGCTGCGTCGAGGCCTGCCGCCAGATCGGTTATCGCGGCGTCGGCACCTTCGAGTTTCTCTATGAAAACGGCGAGTTCTACTTCATCGAGATGAATACCCGCCTGCAGGTCGAACATCCGGTCACGGAAATGACCTCCGGCGTGGATCTGGTGCGCCAGCAGCTTCTCGTCGCCCTCGGCCATCCGCTCGAGATTTCGCAGGAGGTCATCGTCTGCCAAGGCCATTCGATCGAGTGCCGCATCAATGCCGAAGACCCGTACAGCTTCATTCCCTGCCCCGGCCTGATCACGGCTCTTCACCTGCCGGGCGGCCCGGGTGTGCGCGTCGATACCCATGTGACGGCAGGTTATCGGGTTTCCGCCCATTACGATTCGCTGATCGCCAAGCTCATCGTCCATGCGCCGACCCGCGAACAGGCGATCCTGCGCATGCGGCGCGCGCTTGGCGAAATGCGCATCGACGGCGTTTCCACCAACCTGCCGCTGCACCGGGACATATTGCAGGACCCGGCCTTCTCCGAGGGCGGCACGGATATTCATTACCTCGAACATTGGCTTGCAGCGCGGAGTGCAAAGTGAAACGACAGCCTGTTTCCATATCCCGCTACA
The DNA here is from genome assembly GCF_044900305.1 of Agrobacterium sp. NPDC089420. Taxonomy (NCBI): domain Bacteria; kingdom Pseudomonadati; phylum Pseudomonadota; class Alphaproteobacteria; order Hyphomicrobiales; family Rhizobiaceae; genus Agrobacterium; species Agrobacterium sp. NPDC089420. The sequence continues at coordinate 166,737 of NZ_JBJDMY010000012.1, forward strand.
GCGAGCCCGGCACGATTGCCGATCTTGCCGCTCACCTTGCGCGCAACAACGTCTCCGCCATCGAGATAGAGACCCCCGATGGGTCGTTGAAGATCGTTGCCATGGCGGGTGGCCAGGCCGCTGCCGCACGGCGGCCCATTGAAACGGCCAAAGTGCCGGTAAAGGCAGGGGATATTCTCGCCCGCGCACCGATGGCCGGCATCTTTATACCCGCCCATCCGCAGCACCCCGACCGGGCGGTTCAGACAGGACAATCCGTAACAAAAGGCGAGGTCGTCGCCTTCGTGGCGGCAGGGCTCGTGATCGTTCCGGTCATCGCCGAAAAAGCCGGCACCGTCGGCGAAATCGTGGCGGAAGCCGGCGCGCTGGTCGGCTATGGCTCCACCCTTCTCAAGACCGAAACATGATGGTGACGTCGATGAGCAACCTCCCGCTGAAAACGCCCCACCTCACCCCCGCCCATCTGGACCTGCCGAAAATCTCGATGATCGGCAACAAGACCTTCCTGATCGAAGCGCCCGGCGAGCTGGACCTGCCCGCCCAGCGGCGCATCTGGGCGCTGACGCGCGCGCTCAAGGACCGCCCCGAGGTGCTGGAACTGATACCCGGCATGACCAACCTGCTGATCGTGCTGCACAGCACGCCGGAAGATGCCGGGCGCCTGCAGGACGAGCTTCTCGACATCTGGCAAAGAACGGCGGAACTCGATCTTCTCGGCAAGACCATCGAGGTGCCGACCACCTATGGCGGCGAACACGCCATCGACCTTGCCGCAATCTGCGATTATTCCGGCCTGCCGGATAGGGAAGTCGTGCGCCTTCATTTTGAGAGGACCTATACGGTTTTTGCCGTCGGCAGCGCGCCCGGCTTCGGTTATCTCGGCGGTCTAGATCCGCGCATCTTCATGCCGCGCAAGAAAGTCCCGTCGCTTCGCATGCTGAAGGGCATGGTGACGATCGGCGGCATGCAGTCCGGTATCTCGGTTCTGACCGGGCCGAATGGCTGGAACTCGCTGGGTTTCACCGAAATCACGATGTTTGACGCCACAGCCGAACAGCCGGCGGTGCTTGCTCCCGGCGACCGGGTTCGCTTCCTTCCCGAAAGGATCGAACTATGATCCATATTCTTGCCTGCGGACCGCTGAACACCGTGCAGGATCTCGGCCGCGCGGGTTATCGCAATATCGGCATCACCGCCACCGGCGCGATGGACCCGATTGCACTCAGGGTCGGCAATATTCTCGTCGGCAACCGCGAAGATGCAGCCGCGATTGAAATCCAGACCTTTCCTTTCCGCATCGAATTCGAAGAGGCGCTGACCTTCGCGGTTACCGGTGCGGATTGCACTGCACGGCTCGATGGCGCGGATCTGCCGCCCTACTGGTGTGTGCGGGCCGAGAAGGGTCAAACCCTCGAGCTTTCGACGCCCAAGAAAAATGCGCGGGCCTATCTCTGCCTTCAGGGCGGCATCGATGTTCCGGTGGTGATGGGATCGCGCAGCACCTCGCTTCGCGGCTCGTTCGGCGGCCATGAAGGCCGTCATCTCGCCACGGACGACAGGCTGCCCGTTTTGCCATCGGAGGTTCCGCCACCTCCGGCAAGCGGTCTCGGCGTCATACCGCTTGCCGAAGCGATGCCCGACATATTTCCCGTAACCGGCGATGGTGAATTGCTGCTGAGGGCCATTCCGGCCGCCGAGCACGATCTTTTCGGCGAAGGTGCGGAACGTTTCTGGTCTGAGCCCTGGAAAATCACCTCGCAGAGCGACCGCACCGGTTACCGGCTGGCCGGAACGCCGCTGACGCTCTCGGCCCCGGTGGAACTACGCTCCTACGGCGTCATCCCGGGTGTCGTTCAGGTGCCGCCAAGCGGCGAGCCGATCATCCAGATGAGCGACGCCAACACGGCCGGCGGTTATCCCAAGATGGCCGGCATCATCGATAGCGATCTATGGCGGCTCGGCCAGGCCCGCATCGGCAGCCGCATCCGCTTCGTACAGGCGACAGTTCAGGAAGCGTTGGAGGTCGAACGGGCAATCGACGCCTATTTTGCGGATATCCGCAAAACCCTGCCGCTGGTTACCGCCGCACTCGGCACGCTGACAAAACGATAATCCGGAAGAACAAGGAGAGGACCATGAAGATCGATGTTAATTCCGATATGGGCGAAGGTTTCGGCGTCTATAAGGTCTGCGACGACGAGAAGCTTATGGAAGTCGTCTCTTCGGCGAATATTGCCTGCGGCTTCCATGCCGGCGACCCGGAAATGATGGCGCGCATGGTGCGTCTGGCCAAACAGAACGGCGTCGGCGTCGGCGCCCATCCGGGCCTTGCCGACCGTCTCGGCTTCGGCCGCCGCGAAATTCCCGTCGATGCGGAAGAGATGGAACAGCAGGTTCTCTACCAGCTCGGCGCGCTCTCGGCGATTGCGAAGGCGCAGGATGTCGCGCTCTCCCATATCAGCTTCCATGCCGCCATGGGCAACATGATCAACCGCGATGCGGCGCTCGCCGAACGGATCATGAGAAAGATCAAGGCGGTCGATCCCGATCTCATCGTCTTTTCGATGCCGGACATGCTGATCGAAAAGGCCGCGCTGGATTGCGGTCTGAAAGTGCTGAACCTTTTCCTCGCCGACCGCGCCTATGATGTGAAGGGCCAGCTCGTGCCGCGCAAACTGCCCAATTCCGTCATCAAGGAAGAGGCGAAAGTGCGCGCGCGGGTGCGTCAGTTTCTCGAGAAGGGTACCGTCACGACGATCGAGGGCGAGATCATCGCCGTTCGCGCCAGATCGATCCTCGTTCACAGCGACACACCCGGCTCGCTGGAGCTTGCCCGCACGGTGCGCAGCGAAGTGGAAGCCTGTGGCGGCAGCGTCGTGCCGGCACGTGAAGTGGTCGCCTGAAGCGGGGCGCGCTGTCATATCCTGAAACAAAAAAGCACGGCACCGCACTCCACATCAGGAGCGCGGTGCCGAAATTTTGCCGGCTATGGAATACACACGGATTTCGATCCGTCGCCAGCCGGGCCGCCTGAGCGACCCGGCTGCGGAAGCGTCAATTCAGCTGGATCACGTGATTGCTGTCGCTCGTCCAGCTCAGTCTCACCCGGTCACCGGCGGCGCTGACAGCATTGGTGAAACCTTCCGTCTGGGTCTGCCGGTAGGCGATCATCGGCTCACCATTGTCCAGCCGCAGATAATAATGCAGCATGAAACCGCGATAGACGACCTGCTCGACCCGCGCTGTAGTGGAATTGCTGGCGTTTTCATCTGCGCCCACCGTAAGCGGTGAGACCGAAACGGCCTCGGGACGGACCGTAACGACAACCTTGCCGCCCTGGACCGCACCCATGTCATCCACATCGAGCCGAACGCCGGAACCGGTCACCAGCCGCGCGGAGCGGCCCCGACGTTCCTCCACCGTCGCCTCGAAGAAGTTCGAGGCGCCGATGAAACCCGCGACGAAGCGTGTCAGTGGCTTCTGGTAAATTTCACCGGCCGGAGCGATCTGCTCGAGATTGCCATCCCGCATCACGGCAATCTGGTCCGCCATGGTCAATGCCTCGTCCTGGTCATGGGTCACCATGATGGTGGTGAGGCCAAGCCGCTGCTGCAGGCTGCGGATTTCGACCTGCATGCTTTCCCTCAGGCCCTTGTCGAGCGCGCCGAGCGGCTCGTCGAGAAGCAGCATCGAAGGCTCGATTACCAGCGCCCGCGCCAGCGCCACCCGCTGCTGCTGGCCGCCGGAAAGCTGCACCGGCAGCCGGTCACCGAAGGCGTGCAGCTGAACGAGATCGAGCGCCTGCCTCACACGCCCTTCCCGGTCGGCCTTGGAAATACCCCGCATCTCAAGGCCGAAGGCGACGTTTTCGGCAACCGTCATATGGGGAAACAGGGCGTAGTTCTGGAAAAGCATGCCGACATTGCGGCGGTGAACCGGGGTGCGCGTGGTCGGCTTGCCGCCGACCACGATTTCACCGGAGGTGGGATCGACAAGCCCCGCAATCATACGCAGGCAGGTGGTTTTCCCACATCCGCTCGGACCGAGAAGCGCGAGAATCTCCCCTGCCTTGACAGTAAGCGAAACATCATCGACGGCAACGACCTGACCACTGTAGTGCTTGGTCAGTCTTTCCAGGCGGACTTCGACGGATTTCATCTCTATTCCTCAGCCGTTAAAGGTCTGGTTGTATTTTTCGAGCCACTGCGCGCGACGCGGAATGATGTATTTCCAGTCCGGCGTGAAGAGGTTCAGCGATTCCATCTTCGCTTCCGGATAGGCAAGGAACTTCGCCGTCTCTTCGCTGAACTCGATGCCCTTGACAGAAGGGGCGCTCAGCGTCGCTTCCGAAAGCATTTTCTGCACGCCGGGATCGAGGATGCGGTTGATATAGGCAAGCGCAAGATCGCGATGCGGCCCGCCTTTCACCAGTGCGATGGAATTGATGCCGGTGAATGCGCCCTCCTTCGGGAAGGTCATGTCCAGCGGCACGCCTTTTCTGGTGTGCGGGTAAACGGCTTTGGAATATTCGATGCCGCCGAAATCCGCCTGGCCCTGCGCCACCATCATCGTCTGCGCTTCCGCGTCATAGATCGACAGGACGTTCGGCTTCAGCTCGGCAAGTTTCGCCCAGCCTGCATCAGTCTCATATTGCGCTTCCTTCAGCGGCTTGCCGGTCGCAAGTGCGGCCGCCACCATCAGCATCAAAACGCTCTGGGTGTTCTTGGGCGTATTCAGAAGCATACGGCGGGCATATTTCTTGTCGAACATCTGTTCGTAGCTTTCGAATGGCTTGCCCGTCGTCGGATTATAGAACAGGCCGGCAATCGAAATCGCAAAACCGACGCCGAAATTGTCTTCGAATAGATAACGGGAATAGACATTCTTGAGATTGGGGATTTCGCCCATCGGCAATTGCTCGATCAGGCCTTCCTCCTTGGCCTGGGGAACGCCGACATCATCCATCGACATGACGCTATATTGCGGATTTTCGCGGGTGGCGCGCAGCGTCGCGATATTGGCGAGCGTCGCACCTTCGGTCGTCAGCACCCGGCACTTATATTCCTCTTCGAAGGCCGGGATCACTTCCTTCTTGATCAGCCCGCCCTGCGCCGAATTATAGACGCCGACATACATGGTGCGGTCCTGTGCGGAAGCCGCGGTGTAGAAATAGGGTGTGGCGAGCGCGCCTGCGGTGACTGTCAGGAAACTGCGCCGTTTCATGATGATGGTCTTGTCTGTCATTTCCGGTACCCCTCTTGTTGTTGATTTACATAGCCATTGCCCGGCGCAGACCCACCAGCCTGTCGAGGACGAGCACGACGGTCACCGCCAGAAGGATGATGATGGTGGACATGGTCGCGACCGAAGGATCGAAGACCGTGCCGATCTGGCGATAGAGAACGATGGGCACGGGCAGGTTCGCGGAATCGGCCAGCCACATCGAAACAGGATAATTGTCGAAAGAAACCATGAAGCAGAAGATCGAGCCGGAGGCGACGCCGGGCGCAATCTGCGGAAAGATTACCCGCGTGAAGGTTTTCCAGCGGGTGGCACCAAGCGTGCGCGCCGCTTCCTCAAGGCTGACATTGACGAGCTGGAGGCTGGTCAGCACCGTGCGGATCACATAGGGCGACGTCACGACGGTATGGGCGATCAGAAGCTTAACCTTGGTATCCATCCAGCCATAGCCGGAAAAGAGCTGCAGCAGCGCAAGACCGGTCACCAGCACGGGAAAGATCAGCGGCGAAAGCAGCAATCCCTTCATCAGCGAACGGCCGATGAACTTTCCACGGGAGAGCGCAAAGGCGGCGGGAACGCCGAGCGCCAGCGAAAGGATGGTGGTCGCCACCGCCAGCGCCGCGCTGAAGGTGAGGCCGGCGGTGAATTCCTCGTTCTGCATCACCGCCGCATACCAGCGGAAGGTGAAGCCCTGCGGCGGGAAGGTGACGAAGTAGCTGTCGGAAAACGAGATGGCGACGACGAGGACGATGGGAGCCAGGATGAACACCATCATGGCGGCGGTGATCGCATAAAGGACGATGGCGGACGTGCCTGTCAGCTTGTTGTTCATGACGCGCTTGCCTTGATACGACGCCCGCCGAGCAGCCGCATCGAGACGGCGTTGATCAGAATGACGATGAAGACGAGGATGGTGGCGATGGTGGCGCCGAACGGCCAGTCATAGACCGCGAGAACCTGCTGTTCGACCATGTTGCCGAGCATCTGCGAGCCGGGACCGCCGATCAAAGCGGGAATGACATAGGATGCGGAAGCGAGCGAAAAAACCAGCGTGAAACCCGCGACCAGGCCGGGAAGGCTGAGCGGAAAGGTGATCCGCAGGAACACTTTCCATGCCGGCGCGCCGAGCGTGCGCGCGGCCTGCTGCAGATTGGGATCGATCTTTCCAAGCGCGGACGACAGCGGCAGCACCATCATCGGGAAGAAGATGTGCAGGGAGCCGATAATGACGGCGGCGTCCGAGAACAGCAGCGTCAGCGGACTGTCGATGATGCCGAGATTCATCAGCACATAATTCAGAAGGCCGGTCGGACCATTGCCGAGAATGAGCTGCCAGCCATAGGCGCGCACCACGACGCTGACGGCCAGCGGTGCGATGACGATCAGCGTGATGATGCGGGTCGTGACGATATTGCCGCGCACGAGAACGGTCGCAACCGGATAGGCCAGGATCGCCGCAAGAACCGAGGTGATGAGGCTGATGCGGATCGTCGCCCAGAGTACCTTCTGGTAAAGATCGACCTCGAAGAACCGGATATAATGGGCAAGCGTGAAGGGGGCTCCGATCAACCCTTGCGAATTCTGCGTCATGACGCTGAAGGTCATCAGCCGGACGGCCGGCCAGAAGAAAAAGATCGTGAGAAAGATCAGGAGCGGCAGGATGAGGATGCCGGGCGAAAACAGCCGGCGCTCGAGGGCTTTCCAGCCGGAGACTCCACGGCGTGGCGGGGCATGTGGTTCCATGATCGCAATATCCGACATCTATACTCCCGTCGCGTTGAATACGGCACGAGGCATCGTATTGAGCCGAACGACATCATCGTTCCGGCCCAAGGACTAGAATTTGCTGGGTGTGCTCCCTGTCGCGGCATCCGGTCTTTTGCCGGCACCTGTCGCATGTGTCTGCTTGTTCGCGCCGGTTACCTCTTTGGGCAACAGTGAATGACGCGTCGTTCCCTTGTTCTTACGCCGAGCTTAGGGGCTAAGCCGACGGGCTGCATAATATTTTATTCCTCTGAGGTCATCGCATACGCATATGGACTGCCTGCCCCATTTTGGCGGCGATGCATCAAAATCCCGTATGACCTCACATCGAAGTCGTATTGGGGAAATGGCGGAAAATTCCCGTAACCTCTTTGCATGCACGGGCGTCGCGACGATGCCTGCCTTCACCGTCACAACCGGAAATGATCCATGCCCACTATCGCCCAACGCCTTAACAACGTCACCGTGTCAGCGTCGCTCGCCATGACCCAGAAAGCCCGCGACCTCGCAGCCCAGGGTATCAAGGTCATCAGCCTGTCATCCGGCGAGCCGGATTTCCCGACCCCCGCCCACGCGGTCGAGGCGGCGCATGCGGCGGCCCTTGCCGGCGATACGAAATATCCGCCGGCCGATGGAACATCCGCTCTGCGGGCCGCGATCCAGCGGAAGTTCAAGCGCGACAATAATCTCGACTACGATCCGAGCCAGATTCTGGTGGCGGGCGGCGGCAAGCAGATCATCTTCAACGCCATCATGGCCACCTGTGACCCGGGTGACGAGGTCGTCATCCCGGCACCGTCGTGGATCAGCTATGCCGATATCGTCAAGTTCGCGGGCGCCGTGCCGGTGCCGGTGGTCTGCCCCGAAAATAACGGTTTCCGCCTGCGCGCCGAAGATCTCGAAGCCGCCATCACCCCGAAAACCAAATGGCTGCTTTTCAACTTCCCCAACAATCCCACAGGCGCCGCCTGCTCCCGCGCGGAAATGAAGGAAATCGCCGAAGTCATGCTGCGGCATCCGCATGTCTGGATCATGACCGACGACATGTATGAGCACCTGATCTATGACGACTTCGAATTCTGCACCATCGCCGAAGTCGAGCCACGCCTCTATGACCGCGTCCTGACCGTCAACGGCGCCTCGAAGGCCTATGCGATGACCGGCTGGCGCCTCGGTTTCTGCGGTGGCCCGAAGGATCTCATCAAGGCCATCAGCAACGTCAATACCCAGAACAGCGGCGGGGTGGCGACCATCGTGCAGGCGGCCGCCGTCGCGGTTCTCGACGGTCCGCAGGATCTTTTGAAGGAGCGCGCCGATGTCTACAAGACGCGCCGCGATTTCGTGCTCGGCAAGCTTTCGGAAATCGAGGGTCTCCGCTGCCACAAGCCCGAAGGCGCCTTCTATATCTTCCCGAACATTGCGGCGCTGATCGGCAAGACCACGAAGGGCGGCACGAAGATCGAGAACGATACCGATTTCGTCATGGCGCTGCTCGCCGAACATCACGTTGCGACGGTGCAGGGCGCGGCCTATGGCCTCAGCCCCTTCTTCCGGCTGTCTTATGCCACCAGCATGGAAAACCTTGCCGAAGGTTGCACCCGCATCGCCGAATTCTGCAACGGAATGAAATAGGGAGAACAGCATGCTGGGAGGAAGTGGCCGTGTCATTATGGTTTCCGGTGCATCGCGGGGCCTTGGCCTTGCGATCGCCACAAGGCTTCACGAAGCCGGTTTCACCGTCGCGGCAGGGGCACGGAATCCGGCCGCTGTTGCGGTGAAGGACCGGCTCTCGGCTGATCGCTACGATGCGGAAGAGGCGGGATCGGCCGAGGCCTGGGTTGGGGCCGTCGCCGGCAGATATGGCCGGATCGACGGGCTGGTGAATTGCGCCGGCATCAACCCCAAGGTCCGGGTGATGGATGCGGGCGAGGAAAGCCTCGACCAGATGTGGCGCATCAACGTCAAGGGTCCGCTCAGGGTCACCCGCGCCGCCATTCCCCACCTCGTAAAAACCGGACAGGGCAGGGTCATCAACGTTGCCTCCTTGGCAGGACGCCGCGTCGGTTCGAATGTCGGTTATGCCATGACGAAATTTGCCGTCGTCGCCCTTACCCACGGTATCCGCCAGGAATTATGGGACAGCGGCGTGCGCGCCACCGCCCTCTGCCCCGGCTATATCGCAACCGATATGACCGTGGGCGAAACGGAAGTCAGCCGCGAGGACATGACCCAGCCCGAGGATCTCGCCGAAATGGTGGAAACCCTGCTTCGCCTGCCGAACAACCTTTCGGTGGCCGAATTGCTGGTGAACTGCCGCAAGGAAGCAATGCTTTAGTCTTTTTCACGCGCCGGACCGGAGAACAGACCGACGCGTGATCACAAGCCGGCGCCCCTTTATTTCAGGGTCTCCGCCAGTTGCAGCAATATTTCCTTCACGGCAAGCGCAGGCTCGGAGAGCGGTGTATTGTCCGATACGCAGAAGGACAGCGTTTCCTCGATCATCGGACTGGCGATCTGCCTGACGACGATGTCCTCATTGGACTCCGCCACGATACGGTTGGCGATGGCCTTGGGTGTTATCGTCGCGCCAAGCCCGGCATCCACACCGCGCGCGATGGTCCTGACCGATTCCAGCTCCGCCATCACGATCAGATCCTTGCGGCTGCGGGTAAAGGCGAGATTGATGGCGCGACGCACGAAATTATAGGTCGGCGGCAGGAGGAATGGCAGATATGCCAGATCGGCGACCGTGATCGGCGCATCGCCCGGTTCCACGCCGAAGCTGCGATGCACGACCAGCACGAATTCCTCACGCAATAACGGCGTGAACTTGACGCCCCGGATTGGCCCCGTGCCGTGAATCAGGCCCATTTCCAGGCGACCGTTCATGATCATCTGGCTGTAGGGCTGGCTGACGCTTTCCGTGATGTGCAACAGAATGCCGGGATGAAGCCGCTTGGTTTCCTCCATAAGGCGCAGCGAAAGGGTGGCGGCGCTGCTGAAGGGCGCAAGGCCCACCGACACCTTGCCGGAAAGCACCGCGCCCGCTTCCAGCGCCTCCGCCTGCGCCTGTTCCATCTGCCGCAAAATGACCTGGGCATGCCTGTAGACAACCCGGCCGGCATCGGTCATGACGACGCCCTGCTGGCTTCGGGTCAGCAGTTTCTGGCGAAAATGCTCCTCAATGCTTGCCAGCTGCTGGCTGAGCGCCGGTTGGGCGATATGCAGCACATCGGCCGCCCTCGTTATGCTACCCATGTCGACAATCGTGATAAACGATTTCAGGCGCCTTATATCCATCTGCTACTGATTATCCCATTACTGCTTGCAGGAATAAGATGCTCAATTTGCCGATAAAGTCCATCTTCCATTTCCCTGCGGGCCTTGCCCCGTGGCGCGCCTGATCGCGCACCACGAAGGCACGGGCGGGAACTACGTTTCCTCCTGCAAATGCAGGTCGCTCCAGAAGCCGCGCAATTGTTCGGTCAGCTGCCCGTAAATCCCGTAGCGTCGCCGGTAGCGCGGAATTCGACTAGCCTCCGGCCGGTAGGCCCTGGCCACACGTGTCATCGCCGCGACCGCCTCTTCATAATCCGGATAGAGATTGATCGCCACGGCCGCGCCGATCGCCGCGCCAAGGGCGCCGGTCTCACGGGCCTCAGCCACCCGCAAGGGAATTTCCAGCACATCCGCCATGATCTGCGGCCAGTGCTGGCTGCGGGAACCGCCACCGGACATGACGGCGCTTTCAACCGGCAGACCCGCCTTGCGCAGCACACCGATATGGCGACGGTGTTCGAAGCAGACGCCCTCGAACAGGGCTCTCAACATATGGCCTTCGCCATGCCAGCCGGCGAGGCCGTAAAACCCGCCGCGGAATTCCGCGCCCAGCCGCGAGCCGAAGATGAACGGATGAAAGAATGGATCGTCGGCGCGCGGCGTGACGGAACCGACCAGCTCGTTGCAACGCTCGAAGGCATGATCGCCGTGGTCGGCGCGAATACGATGTACGTACCACTCAAGATTGGCGGCGGAGGTGGCGCTGGACTCGATATTGACATAGCGGTCACGGCCGAATGTCGTGACCATGAAGACATCGGAGCTGATGACCGGTTTGTCGGCGAAAACCTGGTTGATGCTCCAGGTGCCGGCAATGATGGACGCTTCCCCCGCATGGATGACACCCGAACCCATGGCGCTGGATACGACATCAAAAAAACCGCCGATCACGGGCGTACCTTCAGACAGTCCCGTCAGGCCCGAAGCCTCACGCGTCACATGGCCGACAATATCCGCCGATTCCACGAAACGGGGAAAGAACGCAAGCGCATCGGCAAGACCGTAGAGTGACAGAAGTTCGCGGTCGAGGCGCACCTCCGGCAAGGCAAGCAGCCCGGCGCCGCTGAGGTCGGAAATGTCATTGGCGAGGCAGCCTGTCAGGCGAAAATTGACGAAATCCTTGCAGAACAGCACGGTGCCGGTCTGCGCATAGATGTCCGGCCTGTGCCGCTTCACCCACGCCAGAAGGCTGGGCGTCTGTGCGGGCCATGGCCGCTGCAGACAGCGCGCCTGCAACAAAGCGCCACTTTGCCGATCCAGTTCGGCGGCGATAGCGGCGGCGCGGCTGTCGAGCGACTGGATGCCGATGAGCGGCTGCTGTTTCTTGTCCAGGAGGTAAAGGCCGTTGCCGTGGCCGGCGCAGCCCACCGCCGCGATGCTGCGGGGGTCGACCGACGATTTTGCCAGGAGCGCCCGGATCGCTTCGCAGCCGTTTCGCCACAATTCCTCAAGATCGCGCTCGACATAACCGGGCTCGGGAAATGTCGAATGACCATCGATGGCGTGTTGCGCGACCTGCCGGCCCGCAATGTCGAACAAGACGGCCTTGATGACCGTGTTGCCGACGTCGAGACCCAATATGTGATTTTTCTCAGCCACGATGATAGACGTCCCATGCTTCTTCGCCGCTCGCACCCTGATGGATGATGGCCATCAAGGCCGAGACAACGGCCTTGGGATTGTCATGCTGATAGATATTGCGACCATAAACCATCCCGTTCGCGCCCTCGGCCATCAAAGCCGCCGATTTTGCCAGCACATTGCGCAGATCCTCACGTCCCCCGCCCCGCACCAGCACCGGGCAGCGCGCCGCCTCGATCACCCGGTGGAAATCCCCGGGGTTGCTGGTGGGATCGGCCTTGATGATATCGGCTCCCATTTCCGAGGCAAGCCGCACCAGCGTGACAATCTTTTCGGCATCGCCATCCACCTGATAGCCGCCGCGCACGTCGTTGGGCAGCATCACCAGCGGCTCGATCATCAGCGGCATGCCGAAGCGATGGCAATCGGCCCGCACCCGGCTGATGTTCTCGACACATTGGCGGAACAGTTCCGGCTCGTCCGGCAGCATGAACAGGTTGACGACGACACAGGCGGCATCCATCTCCAGCGCGCCTATGATCGGATCGTGATAATTCTGAAGCTGCGACCACATGGTTCTGTGACGGGTGGAATTATAGGGATTGCCCATATCGATGCGCATGACGAGAGCCGGCTTGTCGCGCTCCGGCCTTTGCTGCAGCAGGTCCGCCTGCCCGTAGACCATCTGGATGGCATCGGGACCCGCCTCCACCAGCTTTTCGACGGTCTGCGGCATATCCTCCAGCCCGACCAGGAAACTCGGCTCGTTGCAAACCCCGTGATCGATGGCTACGTCCAGGCATCCGCCATCGCGGAAGAGCCGATTCATGCGCGTCTTTTTCGATATCCGCATCATCATGCATTCTCCTTGCATCTGTGTTGAAGCATTGCCGGGGTAACCCCGTAAAAAGTTTCAAGCTCATGGATGAGCCGCTGCCGTTCCGCCGCCGCCCGGGTTGATGACCAGCCAAGCTCGCGCGCCGCGACATCGAGGATGGCGTCGACCAGATCGGCATTGACGACACCGGTAATGGCGAGCGTCGTGCGCCGCAGGATCAGATCGGTCAGGTGCCGGACATGTTCGGAGCGGATCAGCCAGATCACCTCCGCAGCCGTGACCGGCAGATTTTCGCAAAGCGGCGCGTCATCCGGACGCCCCCGGCAAAAGCCCATCAATTCGAAGGCGCGCGAGCCATAGACCAAAGCCAGATGCTCCGCCCGCTGCCGGCCTATTGCAAATTGCTCCAACAGCAGGGCTGGTAGGCGTCCGGCACCGGCAGGAAAATTCCTGCCGCCGCCAATGGGACGGTTCATCGTGCTGGCCAGCCGCTTGCGCCCGAGAAAGGACAGAACCGCGTCGCTCACCTGCTCGCCAAAAGCCCTGAAAGTCGTCCACTTGCCGCCGATCATGCAAAGCTGGGGCGGATCGCCGGCAACGCGGTGAACAAAATGACTGCGGGAAATCCTCCCGGTAAAAGCGGCATCGCTGCGCGGCAGCGGGCGTATGCCGCTGAAACTGAACACGATGTCTGCATGGTCGACAGCGATTTCCGGGAAGACCTGACGGATGGCGTCCAGAATGTAGTCCCGCTCCTCCGGCTCGCACCGCACCCGCTCGGGACGATCCACCTTGATATCGGTTGACCCCGCGAGAACCCGGCCGAGATAGGGAAAGAGGATACAGACGCGGTTATCTGCATTTTCAAAAAAAATCATGTGGCCGTTCAGCGCCTGGAGGAGGGCGTCATTGGCGATGATGAGATGGGATCCCTTGGTGCCCGACACGGTCGGCTTTTGCTTTTCCGCAGCCGGGGCGGCGGCAAGCGCGCCGATCGTTTCGTCAATCCAGGCCCCCGTGGCATTAACGATGACGCGTGGCCGGATCGGCAGCATCTCATCCGCTTCTTCCGGCCGGAGACGATATTCATCGCCGGTGCGGATAAGCTCCGCGTAATTGAGCGCAATGCTTTGCGGCGCATCGGCTGCGGTATCGATCAGGAGTTCCAGCGCAAGCCGTTCGGGCTGGCTTATCCAAGCATCGTAGTAGGTGGCCGAATATCGGATCGCCGGTGTCAGAGCCGGCCAGCGCCGCCGCGTCCTGCCGGCGCTGCGAAACTCATGGCGGGGCAGAATACGGTTCTTCCGGGTAACAAAATCATAAAGCATGAGACCCGCCTTGATGGCGAGCGCCCCCCGGCTCGCCGGCTTGCCGCCGGAGCCGAAAAATGTGGCCGCCGCGTTGAACATGCCGCTGAACACCGAAAAAATCGGGATCGTCGTCGGCAGTGGATGTACCATATGCGGCGCGAGCGTCAGGAGCGCATCGCGTTCCCGCAGCGATTCCGCCACGAGGCCGAATTCGCCATTTTCGAGATAACGCAGACCGCCATGAATCATGCGCGAAGGTGCCGCACTGCAGCCGGAGGAGAAATCGTTACGTTCGACCAGCAGCACCCTCAAGCCTTGCAAGGCGAGATCGCGATAGGCAGCGATGCCGTTGATGCCGCCGCCGATGACGACGGCATCGAAATTACCGTCCTGACGGATGCGACGAAGAGCGTCCTCGCGAAAACTGGGCATAGGAATACCGTTCGCTGGCTAATGACCAGCGTCCCAATGGTGTTGATCGTTTAAAGCGACGTGAGAGACGGGAAGCGAAAATTATGCGCTGTTCGCCTGAAATCCCGTCTCAGCTACATGGTTCAGCTATCCAGCCCGACAAGATGCTCGGCAACGCCGGCGCTGATGAGGGCCAGTTCACTCTCCGTGAGGCGCAGACGCGCCGCAGCGGCGTTTTCCACCGCCTGAACCGGATCGCGCGCGCCGCATAGCGAAAATGTTATGCCCGGCTGGGCAATCGTCCAGGCGATTACCACCTGCGCGACAGACGCCTCGTGGGCGGCCGCCACGGGTTCCAGCACGCCCATCAACCGCGCGATCTTCTGGCGGTTCGCCTGGCTGAAACGGGGATTGCCGTGGCGCTGATCGTCTTCCGCAAATACGCGTTCCGGCCCGACCTTGCCTGACAGGAGACCGAGCGCCAGCGACGAATAGCTGAGAACCGAGACGGAATTCTTCCGACAGGGCGGCAGCAGCGTTGTCTCGATATCCCGCTTCGCCATGGAATATTCTTCCTGGATGGCATCGAGAGCGCCGGTGGCGATATAGGCCGCAAGATCGCCCGGCGAGACATTGCTTGCCCCGATCGAGCGTATCTTGCCCTCCTCCTTCAACCGCAGCAGGGCATCCACTGTCTCGGCAATCGGCGTCGTGGCATCCTGCCAATGGGTGACGTAGTGGTCGATATAATCGGTTCCGAGCCGCTTCAGGCTCTCTTCGACCTCATGCCGGATCGAAGCGGCGCCGAGATAACGGTGAACGGGCTTGCCACCCTGATCAAAGAAATAAGTCCCCTCATTCCCGTGCCAGACGAGACCGCATTTGGTGACCAGCACCACCTTGTCACGCCGGCCCGCAATCGCCTTGCCGACGATGGTTTCCGCAAGTCCCATGCCGTAGGCCGGCGCGGTATCGATCAGGGAAATACCGGCATCGATGGAGGCCTCAATGGCGGCGATGGATTGCCGCTCATCCGTACCACCCCACATCCAGCCGCCGATCGCCCAGGTGCCGAGCCCCACGGCCGATGCGCCGATACCGCTGCCGCCAATCGTCCGGGTCAATATTGCGTTGTCCGTCACGACGTTTCCCCTCCCTCTTGATCCAGTAAATGACCAGCGATCGCCTCATCCACGACGAGCGACGTCAGATAGCGGCCCGCAAGCGTGGCCGCCACCGGCCCGGCCTTAATGGCGCCAGCCGCCACACCAATGATGTTCGGGCACCGGGCAAGCTGCCCGGGATCCAGCGCCACGACCCGTGAGTTGAGATCGATCCGCGCCAACTGCCCGTCCGCCATGGTGAGATGGGCGAGAAATTCGCCGGCAATACCGGCATCCACCAGCGCCTGCCCGCCACGGGCGGCATCCGGCAGAAGATCGTAATAACCGGAACCCGGTGCTTCCACGGAACCGATGCCGACCAGCGCCACCTGCGCCTGTCGCGCCAGATCGAAGACTTCGCGGATTGACGCGACATTCATCAGAAGATCGCGCTGCTCCTCGTCCTCGGCAAATAGCGGCGCATGCAAGAGCGAGGCGCTGCCGCCGAGCTTTTCCGCAAGCTGCGTGGCGAGATGATTGACGTCGGTATAATGCTTGCCCTGCACGCCGCCGGTCAGCGGCACCACCCGCACATCGAAACGGCGCTCCGCCTCGAGATTATCGACCACCGCGCTCACCGCCTTGCCGCCGGTAATCGCGATCACGTCGCCGTCCCGGATCGTCTCCAGCAAGTGATTGGCGGCCACCCGGCCGACCATCTGCAGCACGGTTTCCGGATTGTCGGAAACGGTCGGCGTCACCACCGACTGCCGAAGGCCGAAACGGCGGCTGATTTCGTTTTCGAGGTCAACCAGCCGCTGATAGGGGCTGGCGATGGTGATCTTCACCATGCCCGCCTTGCGGCCGGCCGCAATCATCCGGTTCACCTTGGTATGGGAAAGATTGAGCCGCTCGGCGATCTCCGACTGCTTCACGCCCTCGATGAAATGCAGCACCAGGACGGAATACATCTGTCTCTGTTGATCGAAGTCGTCCTTGATATCCAGCATGATCGTCTTTCTCCAGTTATCCTCGGGCGAGCGAAGGGCGCTCAACGGCGGCGCCTGACCAGATAGTGGTCGAACAGGACCGCAGCCAGCAATATGCTGCCCCTGATGATGTCCTGCCAGTAGACAGACACGTTAAGCAAGGCAAGCGAGCTCGAAACGACCGATAGAAGGATCGCGCCGAGGATTGCGCCCAGAATGGTGCCGGAGCCGCCGGAGAGGCTCGCACCGCCGATGACCGCCGCCGCAATGACGTTAAGTTCCATGCCGATGCCGAAGCTCGGCTGGGCCGAACCAAAGCGGGCCATATAGATCACGCCCGCAACGCCGGCCAGCGTCGAACACAGCGTTGTGGTGGCGAGAACGACGCGGCCGACGCGAATGCCGGAATAGGCCGCAGCCTTCGGATTGCTGCCGGTATAGAACACCTTGCGGAAGGCGGTCGTGCGCCGCAACAGCAGATCGAAGGAAACGACGACGACGGCGAAAATGATCAGCACCAGCGGAATGCCACCGAGTGCACCCTGGCCGATGAACTTGAATTCCGGCGGCAGGGAAAAGAGCCCGAGCGGCCGCCCGCCCGTCGCCAGCAGGCAGACGCCGCGGGCTATCACCATGACGCCCAGCGATACGATGAAATGATGCAGGCCGATCACCGTGGTCAAAAATCCCATCGCTATACCGACCAATGTCGTGAGGCAGATCGCCAGCCCCGCGGCAACCCAGGGATCGACTCCATTCAGGAACAGCCAGCCGGCCGCCACCATCGCGAGCGCCGTGACGGAACCGACGGAAAGATCGATGCCGCCCGAGATCAAGAGTATCGTCATGCCGACCACGACGATGCTTTCGATGGCGAAGACCATGGCCATGGCCCGCAGATTGTCCACGGTCAGGAAATACGGGGAGATGAAGGACATCACCGCAAAAAGCGCGAGGATGATGACGATCAGCCCGGTTTCGCGCGCCTTGAGCGCCGGCTCCCACCAGGCTGCACGGCGAACCGCCGTTTCGGCAAGGCTTGAAGGTGTTTCCGATGTTGCCATTTTCTCGCTCCCTCAGGCTCCCGCCGGGCTTTGCATAATAGTGATCGATGCAAGCTGCATGATCTTTTCCTCCGTCATGTCGTCGCCCTCGACCTCACCCGTGATGCGGCCTTCGCGCACCACCAGCACCCGGTCGCTGACGCCGATCAATTCCGGCAGTTCCGAAGATATGACCACGACCCCAACCCCTTCGCGCGCCAGCTCCCTGATCTGACGGTGGATTTCGGCCTTTGCGCCCACATCCACCCCGCGCGTCGGTTCATCCAGAAAGATCACCTCGGGTTCCACCGACAGCATCTTTGCCAGCGCCACTTTCTGCTGGTTGCCGCCGCTCAAGGTCGATACGGCATCGCCAACGCTGTTCGCCCGCAATTTCAGGCGACGTCCCAACTCATCGGCGCGCTCCGTTTCCTTGCGCCGCTCGATGAAGCCCATGCCGTTCGATATCCTGCCGACATCGAGCGCCGAGACATTGGCGGCGATCGACATGTTGAGGAACAGCCCGTCGCCCTTGCGGTCTTCGGAGAGATAGACCAGCCCCTCCCGGATGCTGTCGCGATAATCCTTGAGCCTTAGCGGCCTGCCGCGCAGCGAGACCTCGCCGCTCGGTTTGCCTTCCAGCCGGCAGACAGCCCGGGCGATTTCACTTCGGCCGGCGCCGATCAAGCCGGCAAGACCAAGGATTTCGCCGCGGCGCAGATCGAAATCGACATCGAAAACGCGTTTTCCTTCGTTCAGTCCCCGAACCGAGAGGATGACCTCGTGCGACTTTTCATCGTCCGAAAGTTTCGGCGGGTAAAGCTTGTCGAGAACGCGCCCGACCATGCTGTTGACGACATCTTCCGGCGAGATCTCGGCAATATTCTCCGTCCTGATATGGCAACCGTCGCGCATGACCGTGATGCGGTCGCAATGTTCGAAAATCTCCGCCATGCGGTGCGAGATATAGATGATCGCAATGCCCCGTTCCGCCAGCCGGTGCATGATCCTGAAAAGCGTCTGTGCTTCGGTTTCGGTCAAGGCCGCCGTCGGCTCGTCGAGGATCAGGATACGGCAATCGAGCGTCAGCGCTTTGGCGATCTCGACGATCTGCTGCTGTGAAATCGACAGGTCGCCGGCGCGGCTGGCAGGATCGATATCGCCGATTTCCCGCAGAATGGCTGCGGCACGTTTCTCCAGATCGCGATAATTCACGAACAAGGAACGGCTTTGACCGGTCTGCGACATGAACATGTTTTCGGCGACTGAAATCTCCGGGCAGAGTGCAATCTCTTGGTGAACGAAACCAATGCCGAGCCGGTTCGCCACATTGGGCGAAGCGATGCGAACCGGCTTGCCATCCAGCAGGATTTCACCACCATCCGGCTGCAGAATGCCATCGATAATATGCATCAGCGTCGACTTGCCGGCGCCATTTTCACCTGCCAGCGCGTGGATTTCGCCCCGCCGCAGCTCAAGCGCGGCATTGCGCAACGCCCGCACGGGACCGAACGCCTTTTGAATATTCGTCATGCTGAGGATGACCTCGCCCATAACGCCCTCCCGAACCTGCTTCTCCCTCGGGACCGGCGAGGCGTGACCCTCGCCGGCTCCACAGCGGCGCGTCAGCGTCCCTTCATATATTCGTTAAGATCGAAGGAAGCGGCATTGGCCTTGGTGATCACGGCGAAGCCATTGTCCATCGAAGGTATCTGCATCGGATTGAAGCCGGAGACCTTATAGTCGTTGAACGGGTCTATCAGGTCCGAATGGGCGCCCAGAAAGGTGTTCATGAAGCCCATGAAACCCTGAACGCCCTGGTTGGGATTGATGGACATGTAGATATTGCCCTGCTTGATATGTTCCAGGGTCGCAGGGGTGATATCCGCATGCAGGATAAGCACCTTCTTCTTCGCCTCAAGGACAGCGGCCGTGGCACCTTCGGCCGAACCGGCTTCGGGAATCCACAATGCACCGAGATTGGGGTTGGCCTGCAGCAACGCGCCGACCGCCTGGTAGGCAAGGTTCGAATCCTGATTGGTGGCCTGCCGGCCAACCAGCTTCATCTGCGGATGGGCGCGCTCCATATAGTCGATGAGAGCGGTCACGCGCAGGTCGTGATTGCTCTGGCCCGGATTTTCCAGAACGGCATATTCGCCCGTTTCGCCAAGCTTCTTGATGATCTCTTCGGCTGCGAATTTCGCCTCGGCGACATTGTCCGACGTGATATAGGCGGTGCGTTTCGACTTCGGCGAATCCGCCGCGAAGGTCGTTACGGAAACACCCGAAGCTATCGCCTTGTTGATGGGTTCGATGAAGGGATCGGCCTGCATCGGATGCAGCAGGATGCCTTTCGGCTTCTTCACCAGTTCCTGCTCGAAGGATGCGATCTGCTTGGTGATGTCATAGTCCGGCGTGCCGGTAAAAGCAGCTTCGCAGCCGAGCGCCTTGGCGGCCTGCTTGAACCCCTCGAAGACCGGCACCCAATAGGGATGGCTGGAGACCATCACATTCATCACATAGGTCTCACCCGGCTCGCAGGCGAATTTGCCCGCGGCAGCGGCCGATGACGCTGCACCGGCGGTCACGGCCACGGCTAAAACACCCACGGCAGCGGTCGATTTCAGAAAAGCCAACATATTCCCCTCCCAAGGACAATGACTTAGTCTGCAATAAATTTTATACGATGTAATTTATTGCACGTCACTTGAAATAGAGGGAAAAACGCGGCCCGTCAACGGGTTTTGCATTTTATTTTCGGTAGTGAAATTTATTTCATATTACAAAAGCGAGGCCTTTTTGAAGCGAGATTCCAAACTTGCCCGTTTGCAAATGCTGAGAGGATCTCGGCGATTTCCGTCTGGTTTTTGCCGGCTTGCGGACATTTCCCATCGGATCAGGCCATGTCGCAGGCTTCAGCGCCTTCAAGAGGACGCTGAAGCCTGGGCCGCCTCCCGCCCTCGCTCAACCCGCGGAGGGAAGTCGCTCCGGTTCAGCAACCATCGGATAATCAGGAACACGCAGAACCAGCAGTTCGCGAAGCGTTTCCGCCTGTATGATGGCGCCGATTTCAGCGGCAGGGTCTGCATCCAGCATCTGCTCGTGAAGGCAATCAAGAGGCCGGTGATAAATTCTGCCGCGGACATGTGGCAGCCA